>JAMWCP010000006.1 GCA_023819665.1 Candidatus Omnitrophota bacterium | reverse complement strand
GTGATTAATGTAGGAGCAGCTACAGAGACTGAGATGAAAGAAAAGAAAGCCCGTGTAGAAGATGCTCTTCATGCCACCAGAGCAGCAGTGGAGGAAGGTATTATTCCAGGAGGAGGAGTTGCTTTTTTAAGAACAATTCCTGCCTTGGAGCAAATTAAATTAGAGGGTGACGAGAAAGTAGGTTTAGAAATTGTAAAACGTGCATTAGAAGAGCCACTTCGACAGATTGCTCAAAATGCGGGAGTAGAAGGTGTGGTAGTGGCTCAGAAAGTAAAAGAACAGAGTGGTCCTTTTGGTTTTGATGCAGATAAACTGGAGTACACTGATTTGATAAAGGCAGGGATTATTGATCCGGTAAAGGTGGTAAGGTTAGCTTTACAGAATGCCGCTAGTATTGCAGGACTTTTACTTACCACTGAAGCTTTGGTTGCGGAAAAACCCGAGGAAGAAAAAACACCCCCTATGCCACCACATACTCCTGAATATTAATAATTTTGGCCGCCTATTTTTTTAATAGGCGGCCGAATTGATTAATATGAACGAAAATATTTTAAAGAATTTGGATGTTTTGTCTTTATTTAAAGAATACGGAGTTTTAAAACAATCAGCAGGCAACTTTCGTTGTCGTAAGTGTTTAGTTACAGATGGGTATAAAGAAAACGAAAAGAGGTGTCGTTGGTGCGGAGGACAACTTTTTGAAATGGATAAGTTATAATGAGTACTAAACAGAAAATTCAGATAAAACTTAGACAAAGACTTAAAAGACGTAAGCTGAGAGAGAGACTTTTTCAGTTAGGATACAATCCTAATGAATATTTTTACGGGAAATATCTGGTAAAAGAATTACCTAAAACAAAAACAGATGCAGCAGGATAAATTTACCTTAAAATTACATGAAGCAATTCAGGAAGCGGTGAGAATTGCCTCTGAGTATGGACATCAGGCAATAGAGCCAGAGCATATTATTTATAGTCTTCTACAACAGAGGGAAGGGGTTGTCTCTTTAATTTTTGATAAACTAAATATCCCTACTTTTAATTTAATAAGATTTTTGGAGAATTATCTTAAGGATTTACCTCAGGTAAGTGGAACAGGAGTTTATCTTTCTCATCGGAGTAATCTTCTTTTTCAGAAAGCAGAAAAAGAAGCAAGCTTTTTAAAAGATGAATACATATCGGGTGAACATATACTTTTAGCTATTTTAGAGGATGAGACTTCTAAGTTTACGCCGGAATTAAAAAATCGTTATGGAGTGGATAAGGATAAGATTCTTTCTGCTCTTCAAAAAATTCGGGGGAGTCAAAGGATCACTGACGTGAATCCTGAGGATAAGTATCAAGCTTTGGAAAGATTTGGCAGAGATCTTACCGAGCTTGCTAGTCGTCAAAAATTAGACCCCGTTATAGGGAGGGATGAAGAGATAAGGCGCTTGATTCAAGTAATTTTAAGACGTACTAAAAATAATCCAGTCTTGATTGGAGAACCCGGTGTGGGCAAGACAGCGATTGTGGAAGGATTAGCTCAACGTATTAGTCTCGATGATGTCCCTGAAGGTTTAAAGAATAAAAGAATAATTGCTTTGGATTTGTCAGGTTTAATCGCCGGAACTAAGTTTCGGGGTGAATTTGAAGAAAGGTTGAGGGCGGTTTTAAAAGAAATAGAATCTGCTAATGGGAGTGTAATTCTTTTTATTGATGAATTGCATACTTTGGTAGGCGCAGGACAGGCGGAGGGCGCAATTGACGCGGGTAATATGCTTAAACCTGCTTTAGCTAAAGGACTTTTGCGCTGTATTGGTGCTACTACTCTTGATGAATATCGTAAATACATTGAAAAAGATCCCGCTCTGGAGAGAAGATTTCAACCTATATATGTGGATCAATCAACAGTGGAAGAAACAATTGGGATCTTAAGGGGGCTTAAAGAGAAATATGAACTTCACCATGGCGTACGTATAAGAGATAGTGCTTTGATCTCTGCGGCTTTACTCTCTCAGCGTTATATTACAGAGAGATTCTTACCTGATAAGGCAATTGATCTGATTGATGAAGCAGCAAGTAGCTTACGTATGGAGATAGATAGTAAACCCAACGCCTTAGATGAGGTTGATCGAAAGATTCTTCAACTAGAGATTGAACAAGAGGTATTAAAAAAAGAACAAGATGAGTCTTCAAAAGCAAAAGTAAAAGAATTACAAGAAGATTTGGAGAGATTAAGAGAAGAGAGTAAAAAATTAACTCAGAGATGGCGTAAAGAAAAGGAGCTTATTTTAGAAATAAGAAAAGTAAAACAAGAGATAGAGGCGGCTAAATATGAAGAGCAAGAAGCACATAAAAGGGCAGATTTAGAAAGGATAGCGCAGATCCGTTATGGCCGTTTAAGGGATTTAGAAAATAAACTTCAAGATTTAAGTACAAATTTGAAGGATATCCAAAGAGAAGGTTTACTTCTAAAAGAGGAAGTGGATGACGAGGATGTCGCTAAAGTTGTTTCTCGTTGGACAGGTATTCCTCTTACTCGTTTAATGGAATCCGAAGGCGAAAAACTCTTGAAGATGGAAGAGCGTATAAAAGAGAGAGTAGTAGGGCAAGATGAAGCAATAAAGATAGTCTCTGATTGTATTCGTCGGGCACGCTCAGGATTGAATGATCCTAACCGACCCATGGGTGTTTTTATGTTTATTGGTCCTACGGGGGTAGGTAAAACTGAGTTGGCAAAATCATTGGCGGAGTTTCTGTTTGATACAGAAGAAGCATTAGTAAGGATTGATATGTCTGAGTATATGGAGAAACATAGTGTTTCTCGTCTCATAGGTGCTCCGCCGGGTTATGTTGGTTATGAAGAAGGAGGTCAACTTACTGAGCAGATCCGTAGGCGCCCCTATGCAGTTATTTTATTTGATGAGATAGAAAAAGCTCATTTAGAGGTTTTTAATCTATTGCTTCAGGTTTTTGATGATGGACGACTTACCGATGGACAAGGCAGGACGGTCAATTTTAGAAATACAGTAATTATTATGACTTCTAATATAGGGACTGAAGATATTAAATTTTCCGAAAATAAATATATAATAGAAGAAAAGATAAATATACGTCTAAGGCAGTATTTTCGACCCGAATTTCTTAACCGCATAGATGAGATTGTTATTTTTAATAGTCTTAACCAAAAAGACATGCTCAAGATTGTAGAAATTCAACTTAAAAAACTCAATCAGAGGTTGCTCCAACAGGAGATTGAATTGAAGGTTGATGAGGAAGTAAAAGAGTATCTTGTGCAACAGGGGTTTAATCCGGATTTTGGGGCAAGACCACTGAAACGTATAATTCAAAGAAATCTTGTAGATCCTTTAGCTTCTCTTATTATTGAGGGAAAGTTTAAAAATAGAGATAAAATAAGAGTGTGTTTGAAGAATAATAAAATTAATTTTTTAAAGGTGTAAATATCACTACGTAATATTTGCAATAAGGAATGAGTTATGTTAAAATTACAGCTGAATAAAGATAAAGGAAAATATTTTGAAAGGAGTTCGGATGGTAAGATTAGTAGACCATGAGACTCGGAAAAAAACTATTCTTTCTGCCACTATAAGTAGATTTATAAGAAATGCTTTACCTGTGGCTTCCGAAGATTTGGCAGAAGAATTTTCTTTGAGTTCCGCGACAATCAGAAATGTTTTTAAAGAACTTGAAGAGGAGGGATATTTGACTCATCCTTATACTTCCGCGGGTAGAATTCCTACCGATAAAGGGTATCGTTATTATGTAGATTTTTTGCTTTCTCAGATAGAACTTTTGGATGAGGAAAAGAAGAAGATTTTGGAGGAATATAAAAAAGGAATTAGACATATTGAACAACTCTTAGAGAAGACGTCTGAGGTTGTTGCAGAGATTACTCATTATGCAAGTATTGTATCTTTTTTGGAATGGCAGGATAAATTTCTTTATAAAGGTTTAAGTTTTATACTTGAGCATCCCGAGTTTTATGAGATTTCTAAACTACATGGGCTCATAGGTATATTAGAAGAAAAAAAACGTATTTTAGAGATTCTTAATCGTGATTTTAAAGAAGAAGTGAGGGTTTATATTGGTGAAGAGTTGGGTTATAAGGAGATGGAGGATTGTGCTTTAGCAGTTTCTAGTTACGGAGTTAGAAATAGGCCGAAAGGAAAGATTGCTATTATTGGGCCGAAAAGGATGGAATATTATCATATTATACCAACGTTGAAATATACCTCGGAGGTTCTCTCTGAATTATTAGAGAGTATATTTTAAAAAATATGTCAGAAAGAAAAACCGAACAGAATAATCAAGATATCAAAGAGAAAGAGAAGTTAGAAGAAGAGACTGTCTCTTTAAAGATGACAGAGTATCTTAAATTAAAAGAAGAAGCTAGCAAGGCTTCTGAATACTGGGATAGAATTTTAAGGCTTCAGGCAGATTTTGAGAATACACGTAAACGTTTAGAGAGAGAAAAACAAGAATTTATAAAGTTTGCCAATGAAGGTTTAATATTAGAATTACTCAATATTGTAGATGATTTAGAGCGAACTTTAGAGTTAGCCCAGACAGGTCATCAGGATTTCTCTGCTTTTCTTAAAGGAGTAGAGATGATCCTGGCGCATTTTTATGATATGTTAAAACAACACGGTTTAAAGCCTATTGAGGCAAAAGGGAAATTATTTGATCCTCATTATCACGAGGCTTTACTTCAGGTAGAGGATGCGACTCTTGCAGATAATACGGTAGTAGAAGAGCTACAGAAAGGTTATCTTTTAAATGATAGGGTCTTGCGTACGGCTAAGGTAAAAGTTTCTAAGAAACCTGATCTAAAAATTAAGGAGGGATAATATGGCGAGAGCAATTGGAATTGATTTAGGAACTTCTAATTCTGCAGCAGCAGTTATGGAAGGAGGTAGACCTGTAATTATACCATCTGCTGAAGGGGCAGGTGTTGCTTCAGGTAAGGCTTTTCCTTCTTATGTTGCTTTTACCAAAGATGGTCAACGTTTGGTAGGAGAGCCGGCACGTAGACAAGCAGCGATTAATCCTGAGGGGACAATATTTGCTGCTAAGCGTAAAATGGGAACAGATTATAAATTTAAAGTATACGGTAGAGAGTATACTCCCCAGCAGATATCTGCTTTTATTCTTCAAAAGATTAAACAGGATGCCGAGGCTTATTTAGGTGAAAAAGTTGAAGAGGTAGTAATTACCTGTCCTGCTTATTTTGACGATAATCAGAGAACCGCGACTAAAGATGCAGGTGAGATTGCGGGATTAAAGGTTCTAAGAATCATTAATGAACCAACCGCTGCTTGTCTTGCATATGGGCTAGAGAAATCACAGAAAGAACAAAAAATTATGGTATTTGATCTTGGGGGTGGAACCCTCGATGTTACCATCATGGAGATGGCTCAAGGTGTATTTGAAGTAAAATCTACTTCAGGAGATACTCAGTTAGGCGGCACAGATATGGATAACGCCCTCATTGAATACATTGTAGAGCAATTTAAACGAGAAACAGGGATAGATTTACGGAATGATAAAATGGCAATGCAGAGATTGCGTGAGGCAGCAGAGAGGGCAAAGATAGAATTATCATCTACGCTTACTACCGATATAAATCTTCCTTTTATCACTGCCGATGCTACAGGACCGAAACATTTAACAATGTCCATTACGCGGGCAAAACTTGAAGAGTTGGTAATGCCCATTGTGGAAAAATGTAGACATCCTATGGAGCAAGCGCTAAGAGATGCAAAGTTAGAGCCCCATCAGATTGATCGAATTATTATGGTGGGAGGGCCTACCCGTATGCCCTGTGTGCAGAAGTTTGTGGAAGATTATGTGGGTAAGAAGATTGAACGAGGAATTGATCCCATGGAATGTGTGGCCATGGGAGCGGCTATTCAGGCAGCAATAATCAAAGGAGATGTTAAAGATGTTTTGCTTTTGGATGTTACACCTTTATCTTTAGGCATAGAGACCTTAGGAGGAGTTTTTACTAAACTTATTGAAAGGAATACCACTATCCCCACTCGTAAGTCTCAGATTTTTTCTACCGCCACAGATAATCAGACTGCGGTAACCATTAGAGTGCTTCAAGGTGAGCGTCCTATGGCAGACGATAATGTAGAGCTGGGGAGGTTTGATCTCATTGGTATTCCTCCGGCACCTCGCGGCGTACCTCAGATCGAGGTAACTTTTGATATTGATGCCAATGGTATTGTCCATGTTTCTGCCAAGGATCTAGGAACGGGCAAAGAACAATCTATCCGTATTACTGCCCCTAAGAAGCTTTCTAAAGAAGAGATAGAGAGGATGATTAAAGAGGCAGAAAAATTTGCTACCGAAGATGCAAAACGCAAGGAACAAGCAGAATTGATTAACCAAGCAGATACACTTGTTTACACTACTGAGAAGTCTTTGAAAGAATTTGGAGATAAAATTTCTCAATCCGAACGCGGAGAAATTGAGACAAAGATTGCCGAGCTAAAGCAGGCAATTAAAGATAAGGATGGAGAGCGGATAAAGAGATCCATGGAAGAACTTACGCGGGTTTCACACCGATTAGCTGAAGAGGTATATAAGCAGGCGACTCAAAGAGAGAAAGAGAAGACAGATACTACAGAGGCTAAAGAGGAGAGAAAAGAAAAAGAGAAAAAGGATGATATCATTGATGCGGAGTATAAAGAAGAAGATGAGAAGAAATAAAGATGATGGCGACTAAGCGCGATTATTATGAGATTTGAGGGATTAAAAAAAGCGCTACCCTTGATGAGATAAAAAGGGCGTATCGGGAACTTGCTTTGCGATACCATCCTGATAGAGTGCCTGCAGAGCAGAAAAAAGAGGCAGAAGAAAAATTTAAGGAGATCTCTGAGGCATATGCGGTACTTTCTGATCCCCAAAAACGCGCACTCTATGATCAATATGGACATGCAGGAATTGATCAACGCTATGCTTATGAAGATATATTTAAAGGTGTGGATTTTGCTAGTGTATTTGAGGATTTAGCAGATTTTGGTTTTGGGAAGAGTATATTTGATGAGATATTTGGGGATTTAGGTTTTGATATTTTTGGTTCAAAAACGCGGTCTACGCGAGGAGGACGTCGGGGAAGAGATTTAGAAATCACCTTGAGTATAAGCTTAGAAGAAGCAGCTTTTGGTACAGAGAAAACTGTGAATATTCCCCGTTATGAACTCTGCTCTAACTGTAATGGAACAGGGGTAAGACCGGGCAGTAAAAAAACCACCTGTTCTAAGTGCGCAGGAAGAGGTTATACGGTAACTTCCAGTGGTTTTTTTCAGATCCGTCAAACCTGTACTCGCTGTAGAGGGGAAGGAGAGATTATTCAGAATCCTTGTCCCGAATGTAAGGGTGAAGCCAGAATCAAAGTAACCCGTAAAATAAAAGTAAAGATTCCTGCCGGTGTGGATACGGGTTCCCAATTACGAATTCGAGGTGAAGGTGAAGAGGGAGAATTAGGGAGGGGAGATCTCTATGTGATCATTGAGGTTCAATCTCATCCTCTTTTTCAAAGGGAAGGCAATGATATTTTAACTCAAGTGGATATAAGCTTTACCCAGGCTATATTAGGTGCAGAGATCGATGTTCCTACGCTCAATGGTAAGGTTAAAATGAGAATACCGCCGGGGACGCAACCGGGTAAAATTTTTAGACTTAAAGGGAAAGGTATAATTGATCTTCATCGTAAAGTATACGGTGATGAATTGGTAAAGGTAAACGTGGTTATCCCTAAAGAACTTACCTCTGAGCAACGTAGATTAATTGAAGAATTTGCACGTACTTCTGGAGAGAATTTAAAGACAGAAAGTTTTTCTGATAAAATAAAAAAAGTATTTAGATAGAAACAGAAAAGAGGAGAGTATGCCTACATATGAATATTTATGTACAGGTTGTGAAAGCCATTTTGAATTTTTTCAGTATATAACCGAGCCTGCTAAAGATACCTGTCCTCAATGTGGTAAGCCCCTTAAGAGATTGATTAGTAGTGGTGCAGGAATTATTTTTAAAGGGCGGGGATTTTATGCCACAGATTATCGTAAAAAAGAAGATAAGAAAACAACAGCTACTACTAATGTATCTAATGAACAGATAGATAAAAAGGAGAATAAAGATTAAGTGTTTTATAAGATATTGGCTAGTAGTTTTTATATGGGCTTACATTATATTTTATTTTTCATCACTCCCTCAAAATAAGACACCACTATTTTTTTCTTTTCAAGATATAATCTATCATCTGGTTGTATATTTTATATTTGCAATACTATTAGATCGCGCTATAATAAATAGTTTTAGAGATATAGTCAAAAAGAGTTTTTTTGTTACTTTTATTTCTTCTGTCTTATATGCTTTTACAGATGAAGTGCATCAGTTATGGGTTTTAGGAAGGAAATTCTCTTGGTTGGATTTTTTTCTTGATAGTATCGGTATATTTATGGGAGTTAGATTTTATCGATGGCTAAGATAAAACCATTTCGTGCATTTTTCTATAATCCTCAAAAGATACCCGACATATCCAAAGTAGTATGCCCTCCATATGATGTTATAGATACTACCCAACAGGAATTCTATTATAACTTAAGCCCATATAATATGATTCGTTTAATTCTAACAAAAGATATTCCCGGGGAAGATAAATACACAAAGGCAGCAGAATATTTTCGTTGCTGGTTGGATGAGCAGATACTTATCCAAGATGAAACCAGTTGTATCTATTTTTATCTTCAAGAATATAAAATTAAAGGAGAAAAGAAGACCCGTTTGGGTTTTATATCTCTTTTAAATTTAGATGAAAATCAACGTATTTTTTCTCATGAGCATACTAAGATAGAGCCTAAAGAGGATCGTTTTCGTCTTTTAGAGGCAGTAAAGGCAAATCTCAGTCCTATATTTGTTTTGTTTAAAGATAAACACAGATTGCTCGCACGGCTTTATGAGCAATATATCAGTCAACATCAACCTTTTGTTCAACTTAATGATGGGGTAGGAATTTTGCATAAAGTGTGGAGAATAGATGATCCTTCTCTTTTGGATTTTGTCCAGAAGTCTATTATGGATACGGATATATTTATTGCTGATGGGCATCATCGTTATGAAGTAGCGATTACTTACCGTAGATATCAAAGAGAAAAAGAGGGTATTAGTGAATCTGTACAACGTGATTACGATTATATTATGACTTATTTTACTAACATAGAATCGCGCGGTCTTTCAATCTTACCAGTTCATCGTTTGGTAAAAGATATTAATCTTTCTGACGAAGCATTTAAGAATAAATTGAAAGAGTATTTTGAACTGGAGGAGATAAGAGAGAAACATAGTTTCCTTTTGTATTTACAGAAAGCAGGCTTACGTAGACCGGTGTTGGGGTTATACAAAAACAAGCGTTATTTTATTTTATATTTGAAGAGTTTTACTATTCTTGATAATATAATGAAAGATAAGCCTGGGCATTATCGTAGATTAGGTATTTCAATATTGAATCACCTTATCCTCAAAGAGACTTTAAGTATAGATGCCGAAGACAAAGAAAAAGTTTATTTTGATATAGATATAGATAAATTGATTGTTCAGGCAAACGAGGATAAAAACAGTGCGGTATTTTTATTAAATCCAATAAAGATAGAAGAAATTATCGCGATTGCTTCGGAAGGATTTTGTTTACCTCCTAAAAGTACTTATTTTTATCCAAAAGTTATTTCCGGTTTAGTTATAAATAAGTTTAAATAGGAGATATGGCACTCTTTGGAAAACCTAAATACACAATTGTAAGAGTTAAAAAGAGAGAGATACCCGATGGATTATGGACAAAGTGTGAAAAGTGTAATCAGATGCTTTATAATAAAACACTCGAGGAAAATTTGAAAGTTTGCCCAAGGTGTAATTTCCACTTTGTCTTAACCGCGGCGGAGAGAATAAAACTGTTAATCGATGAAGGAACGTTTAAGGAGTATGATTCCGATATGCTTCCCGCCGATCCCTTAAATTTTAAGGGACCAAAATCTTATTTAGAGAAGATCAAGCAGGATCAGGAAGCCACCGGTTTAAAAGAAGCAGTTATAACCGGTGAGGGATTGCTTGATAATAAAAAAATAGTTTTTGGGGTTACTGATTCGCGGTTTATCATGGGTTCTATGGGTTCAGTGGTAGGAGAAAAGATAACCAGAGCAATAGAAAGAGCCACTGAGGGAAAACTTCCTTTGATTATCGTTTCTGGTTCGGGAGGAGGTGCGAGGATGTATGAAGGGGTTTTAAGTCTTATGCAGATGGCTAAAACCTGCGCCGCACTTTCTCTTCATCATAAAAAAGGATTGCTTTATATTTCAATTCTCACTAATCCTACTATGGCAGGGGTCATGGCTTCTTTTGCAGGATTAGGAGATATAATTATTGCTGAACCCGAGGCTTTGATAGGTTTTACAGGGCCAAGAGTAATTGAGCAGACTATAAAACAGAAATTACCTGCGGGATTTCAACGTTCGGAGTTTCTTTTGGAACACGGTATGATAGATATGATTGTGGAGCGTAAAAATTTAAAATCGGTTTTAAGTCAATTACTTGACTATTTAGGTTAAAATATATATAATATTCTAATTATGGCACAGGTAAGTTTAAAAAACGTAACTAAAATATTCCCTTCGGGGATAAAAGCAGTAGATAGCATAAACTTAGGAGTGGAGAACAAAGAGTTTATGGTTCTGGTGGGACCATCGGGATGTGGTAAATCTACCACTTTAAGGATGATTGCAGGTCTAGAAGATGTTACTGCGGGGGAAATATATATCGGAGATAGAAAGGTGAACAATGTGCCTGCGAAAGATAGAGATATAGCGATGGTTTTTCAGAATTACGCTTTGTATCCCCATTTTACAGTTTATGAAAATATGGCTTTCGGTCTTAAATTAAGGCGTTATCCAAAATCCGAGATTGATCAGAGGGTGAAAGAGGCAGCGGAAATTTTAGGGATAAAGCATCTACTTAACCGTCTACCAAAGCAGCTATCCGGGGGTGAAAGGCAACGTGTAGCAGTGGGAAGAGCAATTGTAAGAAGACCACTTGTATTTTTATTTGATGAACCATTAAGTAATCTTGATGCTAAGATGCGCGTTCAGATGCGTACTGAGATACATAAACTGCATATAAGATTACAATCCACAATGATCTATGTAACTCATGATCAGGTAGAGGCAATGACTATGGGAGATCGTATTGCAATTATGAAAGATGGTATAATTCAACAGATAGCTGATCCTTTAACCCTATACGATAGACCTTGTAATAAGTTTGTAGCGGGATTTATTGGTTCTCCTCCGATGAATTTTATGAAAGGAACTATTATAAAAAAAGATGGTTATCTATATTTTGATGAAGGAAGATTCAGGGTGAGACTTGTTCAGGAGATGTATAAAAGCATGGATAGTTATATTGATAAAGAAGTGATTTTTGGTATAAGACCTGAGAATATATATGATAAATTATTTATTTCCCAAGTACCACCTGAAAATGTTATTAAAGCAACCTGTGATATAGTCGAACCTATGGGTTCGGAAGTGTATTTATATTTAAATACAGGGTTACATACATTTGTTGCTCGTGTAGGTAATTATGATAGACCAAGAGTGAATCAAGAGATAGAACTTGTTTTTGATATGAGTAAGGTGCATTTTTTTGATAAAGATACCGAAGAGACAATCATATAAGTTCTTCTCTTGATTTTATTTAAATATAGTGCCGTTTCCGTGTCTGATTAAATCTAATATAACGAGTATATTTTTCTTAGTAGTTATTATTTTTTTGCCCACCTTCCCCATTATTTTTTATCTATTAAAAAATTATTTTAAAAAGAAAGTATCTTTAACATTAGACATGCAGAGGTTGCATGAAGATATGAATCTTCTTGTAATAAAAATTGATAAGATGACTTCTTTGCTTTTGAATATAAAACAGAGAATAGAGAATTATAAAAGCCTAAAGTATATAATAGAGAATCTAAACCGCCATTTAGATCGGTATAGTGTAGTAGATGATCTTTTAGATTTTATATTTAATTTAATCGCTCACCAAAGAGGTAACTGTCTTCTTTATTTAGTAGATACATTAAAGCAGAAATTGTACCTTTTTGCTACGCGAAGAGAGGATGAAAGGACATTAGTGAAGGCTAAAGAGGGAGATATATTTGATCTCTGGGTAATAAGACATACTAACTCGCTTTTAGTGGAGGATGCCAGAAGTGATTTTCGATTTGATTTCGGAGCCATAGAGAAATCGTCTCAAAGAGCCATTGGCTCTTTAATCAGTAGTCCCCTTTTAAGCCAAGATAAATTATTGGGTATAATTAGAATAGATAATCCTTTAACTAATGTTTATAATCAGGAAGATCTAAGGCTTTTGGGTGTTATTGCTGATTTTGCTGCGGTTGCTATAGAGAATACAAAGTTACTTGAAGAAGCCAAAGAGCTTGCTATTAAGGATAGTCTTACCGGTTGTTTTACGAAGAACTATCTTATAGAGCGCCTGACGGATGAATTTTTAAGAAATATAAAAGAATCAAAATATCTATCTATATTGATGGTAGATATAGACCATTTCAAATTATACAATGATAAATTTGGACACATCGCCGGCGATTTAGTATTAAAAGAGATAGGACAACTTTTAAATAAGATCGTAAAAGACAGGGGGATGGTTTTCAGATTTGGAGGAGAGGAGTTTTGTATACTTTTACCACATACCGATAAAAAAAATGCTCTGTTTATAGCCCAAAATATAGTGGAGAGCGTGCGTCAAAAGATTATTTTTCTGCGTCGATATAAGACTTCTGTTACTGTCTCTATTGGACTTGCCTGTGCTCCGGAGGATGCGATTTTAGAGGATGAACTTATTTTTAAAGCAGATTACCGCCTATATCAAGCAAAACAGAAAGGCAGAGATAGAGTATGTTATGTATAATTATTGTATCTTTTGTTTTTAATATTATCTTTTATTTTCTATTTAAAAATATCCTCAAGAGGAAATTAGAAGAAAAGTTATTAAAAAAATATCAAAAACTAAAGAGTGATATAGAAAATTTAGAAAAAGACCATTCTCTGATTAATAAAAATATAGAAGAGGAAAACAAGAAACTTCAAACACATATACACCTTTATGAAATGACAAGACAGATATATAAATTTTTAGAAGAGGATAAAATTTTTCTATCTTTTAAAGAACTCCTTTCTAACTTTATTGTTTTTAAAGATTGCTTATTTATAAGAAGCTCCTCTTTAGATATGATACCGCAGGCAGATGATGAAGTTATTAAGTTAATAATTGATTCAGAGGTATATGGTTTTTTAGTACTTAAAGGCGTTTCCTCAGCAGCGGATAGAGAAAAATTTTACATTTTAGCCCAACAGTTTCTGCTTGCCATTAAGAGGGCAGAATTTTATCAGAGAGTGCAGGAACTTTCCATTATAGATTCATTAACGGGGCTTTTTAATCGACGTTATTTTTTGGAGCGCTTGAAAGAAGAATGGGAGCGTACTAAAAAGTTAAAGTTAAAATTTTCTTTTTTAATGATCGATGTGGATAATTTTAAAAGTTATAATGATCAATTTGGACATCTAGTAGGAGATTATATTCTTAAAGAGGTTGCTTCTACAATCAAAGATAATAGCCGACATATAGATTTAGTGGGTCGCTATGGAGGTGAAGAATTCTGTGTACTTTTGCCACAGACAGATATAGAAGGGGCGTGTTTTGCTGCTGAACGTATACGTAAGAACATGGAGATAAAGGAGATAAAAGCATATGATGAAAAATTGAAAGTCACCTTAAGTATAGGTATTTCTCAATTTCCCCATGATGGTAAAAGTTATATGGAGATCATAGAGAAGGCCGATCTCGCTTTATATATAGCTAAAGCAAAAGGAAAGAATCAGTTATGTATTTATAAGGAAATGCGTGGATAGTCAATATAAAAACTATTGAAACAGAAGAGAAGATGTGATATATTTTAAAGAGAGGGTTGATTTTGTGTAAAAGTGGCTTTATTAAGGATTAAGATACACAAAGTCAAATCTTACCCGGAAAGGAGGGAGGAATAAAAGATGATGAAGAAGGGTTTTACATTAGTGGAGATTATGATTGTAGTTGCTATCATTGCATTATTAGCTGCTATTGCCATACCTAACCTTCTAGGCGCAAGAAGAAACGCAGCAGAAGCAGCAGCACAGGCAACTCTAAGGGCCATCTCTACTGCTTATGAAAGTTATGCTACTCGTTCAGGTGGAACATACAATGTCACGGTAGGTCAGTTGGTAACCGACAGATATCTTAATAACGATTATGTAACTAACTGCACAACCACTTCCCCCTGTCAGGGATATGCCTATAGCTGTACCGCTAATGCTACAGGGTATAATTGCACTGCTACCCCCCAGGGCACAATTGCTAATGCAGGAGCAAAGACCTACCAGATAACTACAGGCGGAGTATTGACTGAGGAAAGCGGTGGTTGATGTATTTAAGGTTATCACTAAATACCCTGCCTCGTTGGAGGCAGGGTATTTTTTTATTGACTTAATTTATTTATTAATTTAGAATAAAAAAGATGTTTAAAAAATCAAACTTAAAGATAGGGCTTGATTTAGGTTCAGCTTATATTAAAGCAGTAAAGATAGAACATTCCAATAATCACCATTTAATTAAAGATTTTGCAATAGCAAAGATCCATTCTTCCAATGCTATTTCCTCGTTAACAAAGGATATTCTTAATAGAATAAAAGCACAGAATATATCTCTTAATATTTCTCTAAGTGGCCAGAATATTGTATGTAGATATGTGAATTTACCTCTGTTAGAAGAGGAAGAGTTTAAAAACGCCTTAAAATTTGAAATTGTTAAATATGTGCCTTTTTCAATAGATGATATATTTTTTGATGGTTGTATTTTAAGAAAAGATCTTCAGCAAAATAAGATGCTGGTAGTTATGGTAGCAGTAAAAAAAGAATACTTACTTCAGCGCATAAATTTAATTAAAGATATAAATTATGAAGTGAATCTAGTGGGAGTAGATTCTTTGGCTTTGGTGGATTGCTTTAATTTTAATTTATCTAAACGAAGTAATCTACCCACAAATAAATCCATTGCTATACTTAATATAGGTAATTCCTTTAGCAATCTTAATATACTGGAAGGAAACATTCCTGTTTTGAGCAGAGATATACGCATTGCCGGAAGTGAGATTACTTCGAGAATCTCTACTGATTTAGTGTGTGATTTGGAAACTGCTGAAAGGATAAAACTTCAAGCCGGCCTTGATGAAGAACAGCTTCAAAAGATAAAACCTTCTTTAGAGAACGTTTTGTCTCTATTAGCACAGGAATTGAGAATATCCTTTGATTATTACGAAAGCCAAGGTATAGCGAGTGTAGAAAAATTATATCTCTGCGGGGGGCAACTTTTGATAAAGATTATAGCGGATATTCTTTCACATTATTTAGGTATTGAGATTTCGCTGTTTGATCCATTAGAAGAATTTGAATTTTATAATGATTTAAATATAGAAGAGATTAAAAAATATTCATTGCAGATGGCAGTGGTTTTGGGATTGGCTTTAAGATGATTAATATCAATTTATTACCTTCGGATTTAAGACCAAAGAGAAAACTATTTATTCTTGTAAGATTTCATTTATTTCTCTATTTTATTTTAGGATTTATCCTGAGTATTCATATTATTCTTTTTATTATGATTTTGTTTAAAAATTTTCAATACAGTATGCTTAATAGAAAATGGCAAATGAGTAAAAATGAATTAGAACAATTGGAAGCCTGGAAGAAGGAGAATGAAAAGATGAAGGACGAATTTAAATTAGTAGAGAGAATTTATCAACAGAGAGTAGTTATCTATCCAAAATTGAAAGCTTTAAGTAAAAATATAGTAGATGGTATATGGTATAAGCATTTAAAGATAAAATCAAAAGGGTTATTATTAGAAGGTTCGATAGTTGCGCAGGAAGGACAACATATGAGCGTATTTAGAACTTTTTGCGATAGATTAAAAGGGGATAACGATTTTTTTAAAGATCTTCTAAGCTTTGAAATAGGGCCACTTAAGACGAGAAGACTATCAAATAATGAAATATTAGATTTTATTATAGAGGCAAAATTAAAATGAACTTTAATCTTTCTAAGATAAAAGAATTGCCTGTTATAAATTGGGATAAAAAGAAGGTTACAACCGTAGGTTTAACAATAGTAATCTTTCTAATTTTTGATTTTTATTTCATTTTAGGTGCACAGATAAAAAGAAATAGAAATATTGAACTTGAGATAAAAAAATTAAAGACAAAAATTAAATCGTTTAATGATGACTTCTTATCGATACAAAGGGCATTAAAAAATTCTTCTCAGCAGGTATTTAGGATCATTGGTGAAGATGAATTATCCTCTTTAGTAGAAGAGATTTCTAATTTAGCTAGGCAAAATAACGTAGAGATTTCTCAGATAATGCCACAGAAAGAAACAAAATCCGCTGCTTCTTCATCTACCGTAAATTCTTATCTTTTTTATTTAACTCTTAATTCTGATTACTATTCTTTATTAAAATTCATTGATAAACTGGAAAAGTCTTTAGTGATTATAACGGTAGAGGAGTTAGATATATTGCAGAATCCTAATAATATCTTTAAACATAATATTAATTTAACTTTAAGGATATATGTTAAAAAATAGGATATTTAATATAAGTAATATTCTTATATTTATAATTATACTTTTTTTCTTCTTAACCTTTATATGGGGTGAACAGTTATCACGCGATCCATTTATCAGTTTAGTTACCGAAGATGGAAGATTGATAAATTTCAAAGATAATAAGGAAAATCAATTAGAACTGGAAGGTATTCTTTATGACCATTATGGAAGAGCGGCGGCAATAGTAAATTCAGAAATCGTCAGAATTGGAGACTGGATAGGAGAGCATCAGGTATATAAAATAGAACGGGATAGGGTAATACTTTTAAAAGAGGGGAAGGAATATATATTGAAATTAGAAAAGGGGGAGGGAAATGATTTTTAAAAAAACAGGGATATTTTTAATAGTGGGGTTATCTATAATTTATGGATTTATCTATGCCGAAGCGCCTACGGAAGAGGTTGTTATCCAAACGGCAACTGTAGAAAGTTTAGAAAAATCAGAAAATATCACTTTGGATTTTAAAGAAGCAGATATCCGTAATGTCTTAAAAATTATCTCTTTAAAGGCAGGAGTAAATATTGTAACTACTCCTGAGGTGATGGGAAATGTTTCTATAAGATTGGAAAATGTTCCTTGGCAAAAGGCATTGGAGGTGATTCTAAAAACATACGGTTATGCTTATGAAAGGGTTGGTAATATAATTACCGTTGCCCCCATCGAGAAGCTTACTGCTTTAAAAAAGCAAGAATTTGAACTTAATCAGATACAACCTACTATAACTGAAGTATTTCATCTTAAATACATTGATGCCCAGGATGCCAAAAAGGCATTAGAACCCCAGCTTTCTCCCCGCGGAAAAATTACAGTTCTGGAGATAACCGGACAGGCGGGTTGGGAATTTGGTGCATACGAACCTACTAAAAGGGAAAGAATCGAAAAGGGCAGAATTTCTCGTTCCAAAACACTGATCGTCTCTGATTTGCCTTATGTAATCGAAAAGATAAAAGAACTTCTGGGTAAAATAGACATTCAACCTCAACAGATCCTTATTGAAGCAAAGCTTATCGAAGTCAGTCATGATAAATTAATGGAGCTCGGTTTTAATTGGGGGACAGGATCAGGAGGTCCTACTTCATTATCTACTCATCGAGAATTGGTAACAGAGTATTGGAAAGCAATCAACGCAACTACAGGAGAGATAACTTCAGGCAACTATAACGAGGTAGTTACTTTACCTACCATTCCTTTAAGTACTAAAGAGAGCAAAGTCTTAGGTACACAGTTTATTCCGGGATCCAAAGTAGGTGAACTTATCTTTCAGAAGCTCACCGGTACTGAATTTGAAGCGGTTTTTAAAGCCTTAGAAGAAAAAGGTCATGCCAATACCTTATCTTCTCCTCATATTCTTACTCTTAATAATCAAGAGGCTTCTATTCTTATTGGCACTAAATATCCACTTTTAAAAACATCTATTAGCACAGAAACCGGTGCAGTTACAGGTACTACTTTAGATAGATATCAAGATATTGGAATCCAACTAAATGTCGTACCTCAGATTGTAGGTAATGATAATATAAATTTAATTATTCATCCGGGGGTAAGTAGTTTCTCTACTACGGTGAAAGCAACCTCTTCAACGGGAGTGACGATGGCAGAATATCCTATAATCCTTACTCGAGAAGCGGATACTCAGATTTTAATAAAAGATGGTGAGACAGTAGTAATTGGAGGGTTGCTTACGGATAAAAAAAGTAAAACTATAAAAGGAATTCCTATACTTAAAGATATTCCACTTTTGGGTTTGTTTTTTCAACAGCGATCCGTTGAAACAGAAAAGATAGATTTACTTATTTTTATTACCGCCAGGATTATAAAAGAAGGTTATTTTAGTCCTGAAGAGATTACTAAATTGGAAAAGAGATTAGGGAGAGACCCTCACGAAAAGAGATAGAAACATTTTTTAAAATCTATTCAGAAAATTGCCTCCTTATAAAATAAATTTTACCTTTGCCAAAAAAGAACAGATGAGATTTATCTCGCATTTAGATCTTATGCGTCTATTTATCCGGGCGATGCGCAGAGCAGATTTTCCTCTTAAATATACCCAAGGATTCCATCCCCATCCTAAATTCAAGATAAAACGGGCATTAAAATTAGGTATAGAAAGCGAAAACGAGGAAGCAGAGGTAATTTTAACTGAATTTTTAAAACCAGAAATTTTTAAAAAAAAATTACAGGAACAACTTCCGGAAGGTATCTTTATAAAAGAAGTTATATTAAAAGAATAATTAACGAACTTAATGAGATATAAGCCTAAACCAAATTAACGAGAATAACGAACTGACAAACATGTCCAAAGAGATTCTTATAAATGTAGAACATCCACAGATCTCAGTAGCAATAGTTAATAACTCTATTTTAGAAGAATTCTATGTAGAAAGGCAAGATGCAAAAAATATTGTGGGTAATATCTATAAAGGTAAGGTCTCTGAGATAGTTTCATCTTTAAACGCTGCCTTTGTGGATATAGGTTTAGAAAAGAAAGGTTTTCTCTATCTGGAAGAGGCAGTAGATTTTGATTTTGATATAGAGAATAAGAGTTATTCAAAGATTCCTTTAAATAAAGGGGATGAGATTTTGGTGCAAGTAACAAAAGAGCCGTTTGGTAACAAAGGAGCACGTCTTTCTACTCATATAACTCTGCCGGGAAGATATTTAGTACTTATGCCTACGGATCATCGTATAGGAATATCCCGACGTATTGAAGATGAGAATGAAAGAAAACGGTTAAAACAGATAATGGGAGAGTTGAATTTACCCTCCGATTTAGGTTTTATTGTAAGAACTGCTGCTTACGGAAAAAATAAGAAACAACTATTGATGGATGCATACTTTTTAATTAAATTGTGGTCAAAGATAAAAAGAACTCTACGCTATAGACAGGCTCCTAGTTTAATTTATGAAGATTATAACATTATCTTAAGGGTTATTCGAGATTCCTTTACTGAAGATGTAGATAAGGTTGTTGTAGATTCGAGAATAGCATATCGTTATGTTTATAAATTTGTAAAAACATTTTTAAGACACCTTATTAAGCGGATTGAACTCTATAGAGGCGACGATCTCTTTTGGGAGAAAGGAATTGATAAACAGATTCAAAAATTATTTGAAAGCAAGGTTTATTTGAAATCCGGAGCCTATATTGTAATTGAACCTACCGAAGGATTGGTAGTAATCGATGTAAATAGTGGACGTTTTAAAAAGAAGCTTTCTTTGGAAGAAGCAGCCTTTAGAATAAATTTAGAGGCAACTCAAGAGATTGCGCGTCAGTTACGTCTCAGAGATCTTGGTGGTATAATTGTAATTGATTTTATTGATATGGAAGACGAACAGCATCGTCAGAAGGTTTTTAATGCCTTAAAAGAGGCGCTCCGAGCCGATCGTGCACACTATGATATTTTAGGAATATCACGTTTTGGTTTAGTAGAGATGACGCGAGAAAGGATCCATAGGACCGTCGAGTCAATTATGTACGAAGATTGTCCTTACTGTGAGGGTAAAGGTAAAGTGAGATCTCCTATTACTACTGCTATATATGCTATAAAGGGTTTAAAACAGTATATTAAAAATCACCCCTTTTTAAGAAAAGTAGAACTAATTGTTCATCCTTTAGTCCTAGAAGCTCTTTTACAGAATAAAGATATGCTTAATACCTTAGAGCATCGATTTCATACTCGAATAGAGATGATCTCCGACTCGTCGCTTCATCTTGAAGAGATAAGATTTGTGTAATTGCAGAAAATAAGTTTTATTTGAGTGGTATTAAGAATAGGTTTTATCCCTTGACAATATAATTTCTTTATATATTAATAATTTTAAAATGATGAAAAAAATATAAAGAGATTATGAACACCAAAGAAGTCGCCCAGGATCTTAAGTTACATATCTTCACTGTGCATAGGTATGCTTGCGAAGGGAAAATACCCGCTTTTAAAATCGATGGAGATTGGAAATTTTACCGCAGATATATTGAACGTTGGATAAAACAGAAAATCCATTATCTCGAAATCAAAGAAAATAAAAAAATATTTGATATTTAAAAATGGCAAAAAAAAGAGTGATTCTTATGTATATATCTGAAATTTCCGGTCATCATAGTGCCACTTTAGCAATCGAAAGAGCTCTTAAATTTTTAAATGATGAGATTAAAGTTATTAATATAAACATCTTCAATTATACCAATCCGATATCCGAAAGAGTAGTAAATAAACTCTATATGGGAGCAATAAAAAAATTCCCTTGGATATGGGATTATCTATATGATAATATTAAGATAAAACGCATTATTGATTACTTAAAGATTTTTGTGCATAGAGTAAATATTCCTAAATTAAGAGATTTATTTCAACAGTTTAAGCCAGAGGTAGTTGTTTGTTCTCAGGCATACCCTTGTGGGATGGTTGCGGATTACAAAAAATTTTACCCATCTGATATTAAGTTGATAGCTGTACTTACTGATTTTATCCCTCATTCCTATTGGATATATGATACAGTTGATTATTATATTGCGCCTTCTCCAGAAGTAGCACAGAAGCTTGTTCATAAGGGTGTATCTCTTGAAAAGATAAAAATCTTAGGAATCCCTGTTGATATCTGTTTTACAGAAGCATTGTCTCAACAGCAGATTATAAGAAAATTAGGTTTAAGTGACGATCTGCCAAAGATCTTAATAATGGGTGGGGGGCAAGGTTTGGGACCGATAAGTAGTATTGTAGAATCTCTTAATGAGATAGATATGGAATTAGAAATAATTGTAGTTACGGGAATAAACAGAAAACTTTACCGTATATTAGAAGCAAAGATGAATAATTTTAAGCACAAATTATTATTATTTGGTTTTGTGAATAATATTGCCGAACTTATGACTATCTCCGATATAATTATTACCAAACCCGGTGGAATAACTACTGCAGAGGCACTCTGTAAGAATCTTCCTATGGTGATTGTAGAACCGATTCCTGGACAGGAGATGAGTAATGCACGTTATCTTATAAGTAAAGGAGCGGCTGTATTGTTAGAAAAACCTGCCCAGACAAAAGATATACTGAAGGAATTGCTTTTAAATAAAGAAAAATTAGAGAGGATGCGTAAAGCATCTGCAGAGATAAGTAAACCTACTTCATCTATAGATATTGCAAAGTTGATTTTAGCATTGATCAATTGAGATGTTTATCTTTGACCATATCATTTTCTATAGAATAGGAAGATTTTTAGCAGAACATCTACCAGTAAGTATTAGTTACTTTATTGCAGTTATAATTTCAGATGTCCACTATTTTTTTGCTCATCAGGATCGTAAGGAAGTCTTTGATAATCTTAAGGTTATTTTTCCTTATAAAAGCAAGAAAGAGATTGCCACTATCAGGCGTAAGCTCTTTCGTAATTTTGCTAAATATCTAGTGGATTTCTTCCGTTTTTCTAAACTAGACAGAGAGTATATTAGAAAAAAAATCCAAGTAGAAAATATAGAGTATCTAAAGGAAGCTCTTTCTTATCAAAAGGGAATAGTTGCCCTAACGGCACACTTTGGAAATTGGGAATTAGGTGGTATTCTGATGGCAATAATGGGTTTTCCTATATGGGCAGTAGCGTTACCTCACCGAGATAGAAGGGTAGATGAATTTTTTAATTTTCAAAGAGAAAAAAAAGGACTTAAAGTTATACCTTTAGAAGAGGCAACTAAGAGAGCTCTGGAATTACTAAGGCAGAACAAACTTGTAGCTATTTTAGGAGATCGTGATTTTACTTCTACAGGTATAATTTTAGATTTTTTTCAAAAACCAACACTTTTTCCTTTGGGACCAGCAATTTTTAGTTTACGTACAGGCGCCCCCATCGTGAGTGGATTTATAATAAGAAAATATAAGGATTATTTTATTTTAAGATTTGAAAAACCGATATATCCTCCTCAGAATGGTAATCTAAAAGAAAATATAAGAATATTGATTTCTCAATATAAAAATATTTTTGAAAGGTATATTCGTAGATATCCTGACCAGTGGTATATGTTCAGAAAATTTTGGTTTGAAAAGTAAAATGAATATCTGTGTGATTGTGCCTACCTATAATGAGGCTGAAAATATTGCCCATATAATAAAAAAACTTAAAAACTATGATCTTGAGGTAGTGGTTATAGACGATGGATCTTACGATGATACTTCTAAAATTGCTGAAGCTTGTGGTGCAAAAGTGATAAAGAATTTGAAAAACGAAGGTAAAGGAGCTGCTCTTAAGAAGGGTTTTGACTATGTGTTAAAGAACAATTTTGATGCAGTAATCACTATGGATGGAGATGGACAACATCTTCCGGAAGACATCCCAAAGTTTATTAAGAGGGCTGAAGAGTCAAATGCTTCCATATTCATAGGAAATCGAATGTATGATTTGAAGAATATGCCATTAACCAGAAAAATTACAAATTTAGCAATGTCCGCTTTTATTTCATTTATTGTAAAACAATATATTCCTGATACCCAATGTGGTTTTAGACTTATTAAAAAGGAGATTTTAGAAAGATTTAAATTTACTACTCAACGTTATGAAACAGAAAGTGAAATACTTATAAAGACAGCAAAGGCAAAATATCGGATTGAGTCTTTACCTATAAATTGTGTATATCGTAAATATAAAAAAAGTCAGATCAATCCTTTAATGGACACCTTAAGATTCATTTGGTTTATTATTCGTCATTACATAAAACATTAAATGAATTATCAGAATTTAAGAAAAAAAATGGTGGATGAACAGATTGTAGCACGGGGGATAAGAGATAGGAGATTAATTGATGTTTTATATAAAATAGAACGTCATCGTTTTGTCCCTCAGGAATCCCGGAGTTCATCGTATGGAGATTTTCCTCTACCCATTGGAGGAGAGCAAACTATTTCTCAGCCATATATGGTGGCTTTAATGACGGCGTGTCTATCTCTTAAAGGAGATGAGAGGGTATTAGAGATAGGAACGGGCTCAGGATATCAGACTGCTATTTTAGCAGAATTAAGTAAAGAGGTATATTCTGTTGAAAGGATTGAAAGTTTGGCAAAAAGGGCGCAAGAATTATTGAGGGAGTTAGGTTATGCTAATATCAAAATAAAAATAGGAGACGGAACTCTAGGGTGGTCTGAAGAAGCTCCTTTTGAAAGAATTATTGTCACCGCAGCAAATTCAGATATACCGCCACCTTTAATTGAACAACTTAAAGAAGAGGGGATTATGGTAATTCCTTTGGGAGATAGATTCAGTCAGATTCTCACGGTGGTAAAAAAAACAAAAGACCAGATTATTAAAACCGAGATATGTAGTTGTGTATTTGTTCCTCTGATTGGCAAATACGGTTTTTAAATGGGATGGATATTTAAATTACCTAAAGAAGCAGCGGTTTTAATTGTAGGGATGCTTCCTATATTTGAATTAAGAGGAGCAATCCCGTTGGGATTTTATTTAAATTTAGGTATATCCCAAACCTTTTTCTTTGCAATTATAGGTAATCTTATTCCGATAGTTCCTGTGCTTTTTCTCTTAAAGCCGGTTTCTTATTCTCTACATCGATTTTTTATATTTAAGAGATTTTTTAAATGGTTATTTGAACATACACGTAGACGTACAGAAATTATCCAAAAATATGAGACAGTAGGTTTAACTATCTTTGTAGCTATTCCTTTACCTTTTACGGGAGCCTGGACAGGTGCGATTGCTGCCTCTTTATTTAAGATAAGATTCAGATATGCAATTTTGGCAATAACCATAGGAGTTTTGATTGCAGGTATTATAGTAACTTTTCTCTGTATATTAGGTAAATTAACCTGGCAGGTGATTAGGTGATTCAGGTCTATACGGGTAAAGGAAAAGGTAAGACCACTGCTAGTTTAGGACTGGCTTTAAGAGCAATAGGGGCGGGTAAAAAAGTCTATATTGCCCAATTTTGCAAAAAAGGCCAATACAGTGAATTAAAGATTTTAAGAAAAATCAGAAGAATAAAAATAGAACAGTTTGGTAGGGGTTGTTTTATTAAAAAAAGACCCTCAAAGAAAGATATAGAATCAGCACAGAAAGGCTTAGAAAGAGTAAAAGATATTATTAATAAAAGAAAATACAATGTGATTATTCTGGATGAAGTAAACATAGCACTTTATCTTAAACTTTTAAAATTAGAAAGTATCGTAGAACTTCTGAGGTTTATTTCTGAAGATACAGAAGTGATTTTAACTGGTCGTTATGCACCACGAAAGATCATAGAGATAGCAGACCTTGTATCAGAAATAAAAGAAATAAAACATTATTATAAAAAAGGTGTAAGAGCAAGAAAGGGTTTTGAATTTTAACTTGACAGGTTAAATAGGTTATCATAAAATCTTTAACAATACAGGTCCTTTTAAGGTTAAAAGGGAAGTGTCGTAGAAGCGACCGCAGTCCCGCTGCTGTAGGGAGGGACGAAAGCTCTAAGTTAAAAGCCACTGCTCCAAAATCTGGAACGGGAAGGCAGGAGCAAGTAGGAAGATCTCCAAGTCAGAAGACCTGCCTGTATTAAAGAGACTCGCGCGGACGGGCCAGAGAAAAACTAGGGTGCAACCCCGAAGCAATATTGCTTCGGGGTTTTTTATTTATATGGCAAAAAAACTAATAGTCATTCTATTTACTGTCGTCTGGTTATCTAAAAGTATTTATGCCGGAGAAAAAATAAGGATCGTATCGCTTACCCCTTCTATTACCGAAATCCTGTTCGCCTTAGGATTGGATGAAGAAATTGTGGGAGTAAGTTCTTTCTGTAATTATCCTAAAAAAACATCCAATAGACCCAAAGTAGGTTCGTTCAGCAAACCCGATGTAGAAAAGATTATTTCTTTAAAACCCGATATTGTTTTTTGTACAGATATGGAGCAGAAAGAAGTGATTAATCAATTAGGGCAATTAAAATTAAATGTTTACATAAGTAATCCTAAAAATGTAGAAGAATTATTTCTATCCATCAGAGAAATAGGATTTCTTACCAATAGAACAAAAAAAGCAGAAACTCTGATTAATAATATGAGAAAAGATATAAATGTAATTGTTGAGAAAACAAAAAATATCCCTTTCGATAAAAGACCTAAAGTATTTTTAATCCTTTGGGATGAACCTCTGATGACTGCAGGTTACGGTTCGTTTATTGATGAGTTAATTTATCTGGCAGGAGGGATAAATATTGCGCATAGATTAAAAAGGCCTTACAGTTATTTTAGTTTGGAACGGTTGATTAAAGAAGATCCTGATTGTATTATTGCCACGCATATGGGTAAAAATAAAATTGATTTTAAAAAAAATTTTATTTGGAATACTTTAAAAGCCACTAGAGACAATCGTATCTATACGGATATAGAACCCGATATTCTTTTACGACCGGGACCAAGATTAACCGAGGCCATTTTTAAAATACATAAAAGATTATATCCTGAAGAATGAAAGATTCTAATTTTAATAAAAAGATCTTTCTTTTGGTTTTATTATTCACTCTCTCTATATTTTTAAGCTTAAATTATGGTTCAGTAAAATTAAATTTATCAGAACTCTTTTTAAGAGAAAACAGGATTATTCTTTATTTAAGAACTATGCGAATCCTGTTAGGAATAATTAGCGGTGCAGGATTGGCGACTTCTGGAGTAGTTCTGCAGGCAATCCTTAAAAATCCACTGGCAGAGCCCTATCTTTTAGGGACATCAAGTGGTGCAAGCTTAGGTGCAATTTTAGGAATGGTTTTAGGGGGCACCGGATTAACTCTACCCTTAATTGCCTTTCTAGGGGCAATCTTTAGCATAATTCTTGTCTATCAGATTGCTAAAGAAAATGGTCATCTTCCTGTGTATTCGCTGATACTAGCAGGAGTAATTGTATCCATAGTTTTGTCAGGAATAATTATATTTATCGTATCTATCTATGCGGATAAAGTAATACATGAAGCATTCTGGTGGTTGTGGGGAAGTCTAAGTAACTATAATCTAAAACTTATAGTCTTGTCTAGCTTTATCGTTATACCCTCAATCTTCATTATATTTGTATTTTATAGAGATCTAGATGCTATAAGTATAGGAGAGGAAGAAGCAACCCACTTAGGAATAGAGGTTGAAAAAGTAAAAAAGATACTATTTATATTGGTTTCTCTAATTACCTCATCTATTGTCTGTATAAGTGGAATTATTGGCTTTGTTGGTCTGATTATTCCGCATATTATAAGATTTAGTTTTGGACCAAACCATAAAAGATTGATTCCTTTAAGTGCGGTATCAGGAGCAGTATTTTTGGTCTTTTCGGATATGCTGGCACGTACTTTAATTCCGCCTTTAGAGATTCCGATAGGAGTAATCACTGCTTTCTTAGGAACACCTGTTTTTATATTCCTTTTAAAGAAAAGACAAAAGGTAACCTGATATGGAAAATCTACTAAAAGTAGAGAGTATTTTTGGTGGATATAAAGATAATGAGGTAATAAAAGGTATCTCCTTTGAAGTAAATAAAAATGATTTTTTAGGCATAATTGGACCGAATGCCTCAGGAAAATCCACGCTTTTAAGGTTAATAAGTAAGGTTTTAGCTCCTACCAAAGGACATGTGTTCTGGCAGAATAGAGATTTAAGTAGGGTAAGCTTAAGAGAGTTCTCTCAGAATGTGGCTTTTGTAGCCCAGGAGACAAAGATCTATTTCTCTTACAGTGTCTGGGAGATAGTGTTGATGGGAAGGATACCTCATTTAAAAAGACTGCAGACAGAAACAAAAAAAGATCGTTCTGTTGTAGAAAACGCCCTTCTTTTGACCGATACATTAGAATTGAGAAATAAATTCTTTGAGACCTTAAGTAGTGGAGAACGCCAGAGGGTGCTTATTGCGCGTGCTTTAGCACAGGAACCCAAACTTTTGATTTTAGACGAACCCACTGCGCATTTAGATATTAAACATCAGATCCACATTATGGATTTAATAAAAAGATTAAACCAAACAGAAGGCTTAACTGTTTTAACGGTATTGCACGATTTAAATTTAGCCAGTCATTACTGCACAAGGCTTATTCTTCTTAATGAAGGAAGAATTGTAAAACAGGGCTCTGTTTTTGAGGTCTTAACTTATAACAACTTAGAAACAGTATACAAGACCCCTGTTTTAGTAAAAGAGAATCCCTTGACGGGAAAACCATTTATAATTTTATTTTCTTAAGGATACCGAATGTCAAAGAGTAAAACAAACTCTATCTTTAAAGATTTTTTAAAAAAACGCAACCAAAAAATTATAGGATTAAGAAAAAGAGGGACTTCTTTAAAAAATCTGAGCAAAAAATTTAATTTAAGCATAAGGCATATAAGTAGGATTTTAAAGATGTCTTAAATTGTCCATTTTTGTCTATTGACTGAAAATTTTATAGTAGTAGATTTTTTAAAAACAAACCGAATAGATGAAGGAACTCTGGGTGTGATTCCCAGGGCTGCCCGGCAACGGTAATATCCGCATATATAGCGGATGAGCCCGGTCGATCATCTATTTAAGGTCGAGTACCTTCTGGGGAAGGGAAAAAGATCTATAAGATTTAGCCCGACCAAGAAGGTCGGGTTTTTTGGTAGATTTAATGAAAAATAGAATTGCTGCCTGTTCCTGGAGTAGCGGAAAAGACAGTTGCCTTTCATTATATAGGGCAATACAAAAAGGCTATAAAATTGTCTATCTTTTTAATTTTATCTCTTATGAGTATGGTCGCGTATCCTTTCATGGAACCAAAAGTAATTTAGTCAAACTCCAAGCAGAGGCATTAAATATTTCCCTGATACAGAAAGAGACCACAAAAGATAACTATGAGGAAGTATTCAGAAAAACATTAAAAGAATTAAAAGAGATGAATATCAATCAAATTGTGCGGGGAGATATACATCTACAGGACCTCCAGGACTGGGTTAAGAATATCTGTAATCAAGAGGGATTTAAGGTTATCTCTCCTTTATGGGAAAGCCCTACTTTGAATTTACTGAATGAATTTGTAAATTTAGGTTTTAAGGCAATAGTTACAAGTGCACAGGCAGATAAACTCGATGAGAATTGGATTGGTCGCACAATCGACAAAGATTTCATTAAAGACTTACAAACCATAAAGGGGGTGGATCTCTCTGGAGAAAGAGGAGAATATCATACTTTTGTCTATGATGGTCCAATCTTTAATAAAAGGATAAATATAAAAAATACAGAAAAACTATTGATTAATAATTTCTGGTTCTTAGATATTCAGGAATATAGCGTTGAAGAAAAAGAAAGGAGGGAGGTTCAATGAAAAAAGTTTTATTAATAATAGTAGCCTTCTTTTGGATTTGGGTAGCATATATACCAGCACAGGAAGTAGAACTGGAAAAGATTGTGATAACTCCTTACAGAACAGAAATTTTATCTAAAGTAGCAGGTGCAACGGTAGAAGAAATTGATGTAGAAGAAACCCAAAATAAAGGAATATATTCTTTAAAAGAGGCACTGGCTGAATCTACAAGTATTATGAAAGCTTCATCTGGTTTAAGTGGAGATACCTCCATATTTTTAAGAGGACACAATTCTTATCATAGCCGTTTTATGCTTGAGGGAATAAAGATATACGACCCTATACTTACTAGTGGATATTATAATTTCGCCCATTTTAAATTAGTGGGTATTGACAGAATTGAAGTCTCTAAAGGTCCACAGAGTTCTCTTTATGGTTCTGATGCTATCGGTGGAATAATAAATCTTTTAAGTAAAAAAGGAGAGGCAAAGCCCAAATTTATCTATCAACAGAAAATGGGCAGTTACCATACCTATGAAGAATCTTTGGAATTTAATGGAAGAAAAGGGAATTTTGGTTTTAATTTAGGGGTAGACAGAACAGATATCGCCGGTTATTCTTTAGCCAAAGAAAAAAATAACAATCACGAAAGAGACTCTTACCATAATTTAAATGCCATTTTGAATTTAGATTATGAAGTTTCTGATAGAACAAAACTTGAACTTATCGGGCATTATATCTATGCCAAATATGAATACGATGGAAGTAGCTGGACACCTCCATATCTTCCCGTAGATGATGATGATAACTATGCCTATGACTATGAAGGAATTTTAGGTCTTAAGGCAAAACACTCTATTACCGATAATATAGACTATAGATTAACTTTAGCCTCCACTAAAATATACAGAAAAGGCTGGGAGGATGCTTCTACAGACTACTGGTATCTTGGTTCAACCTATCAGTTAGATAATCAATTTGAATTAAGACCAGTTGATTTTTATAAGATAATCTTTGGCTTTGATTATTTAAGAGAAAAGGGTGATTCTTTCAGGACAGACAGCTGGGGAGGTTCTGACTTTCCTAAAGAAACGGCAAATAACAAGGGTTATTTTTTGGAAAATCTCATTGAGCCACATAAGAATATTTTAATTTCTTTATCTTATCGATTGGATGATCATTCTAGCTTTAAAAATAAAAGTACATTTAGAATAGGAGCAAGTTATCTATTTACTGAAGATACAAAACTAAAGGCATCTTTTGGTACAGGTTTTAAAGCACCTTCCTTGTATCAACTTTATGCTCCTCCACTTTGGGGATTTCCTGTAGGCAATAGTAATCTTAAACCGGAAAAATCAGAAACCTATGAAATGGGTTTTGAACATAAACTCAATGATAATTTAAAATTAAGCCTTGTTTATTTTCACAGTCAACTTAAAGATCTTATAGATTTTGTTTGGGGCCAAGGTTATGTTAATGTAAGTAAATCCAGAATCGAAGGAGTTGAAAATGAATTAATCTACTCCTTAAATAAAAATATAGATTTAAGTTTAGGGTATACTTGGTTAGATACAGAAAATAAAGAAAACCATGCAGAACTTGCCAGACGTCCCTCCAATAAAGTATTATTTAAAATAAAGACAGATTTTGATAAATTAACCACTTATTTTGATATTTCCTATACAGGCCATCGCTATTCAGATACTTCAGGAAATCAGCTTCTTAAACCTTATCTATTAGGAAATTTGGCTATAAATTATAAACTGAAAGATAACTTTGAAGTATTCAGTCGTATTGAGAATATACTGGATGAAAAATATGAAGAGATAAAAGGATATCAGACGCCCAAATTTTCTTTATTTCTAGGAGCAAAGCTTACATTTTAGAAAATTTTTACCTAAGAGATTGATAAATTTTATGGTTCTGATATAATTTACTTTAAAGTAAAATAGGATGATTTCTGATAATACCTTTAAATATGCTTTAATTATCTCTATGGTTGTTCATGCAGCAATTTTTTTAAATCCCTCAGTTTTAAAACTTCCTCAAAAACCTAAAGACCAGAAAATAGAAATAAACTATATTAAGATGGCGACTACGCAATATGCTAAATTAGAGGAAGAGAAAAAAGAAATTAATTTAAAAACCACTCAAAGAATCCAGATTAAAAAAATTCAACCCCCGCCTTTTATAAATAAGGATGAAATATTTAAGAATAGAATGATGGGTTCTCTTCCTAAACCCAGTATACCCAAACCGGATATTATCTTGGTAAAGAAGATTGTTCAGTTAAAACCCATAGAGTTAGAAAAGATAAACAATCCTGTTTACACAAATTATTATCAGACCGTACGTGAAAAGATAAGAAGATCCGCCTACCAGAATTACAATCGTTCGGATACCGGACAGGTCTATCTTACTTTTATAATTATAGCTGATGGAACCCTGGGAAGCTGTCGGATAATTGAGGAGAAAACGAATGCCAATTCTTATCTAAAAGGGGTAGCTTTAAAAAGTATAAAGGACGCCAGTCCATTCCCTGTCTTTCCTAAAGAACTGAGCTATCCTCAACTTACCTTTAATGTGATCATCTCATTTGAGATAGAGTAAGGTTTAATATTATGTTGACGCAGCGACAGTTATGTAGTACATTACTAAAAGAGGAGAGAAATGAGATTTTTTACTCGTTGGCTAATTAATTCTTTAGCAATATTTATCGTGGCTAATGTTGTAAAAGGGATAGAAATAACCAACCTCTGGGCTGTTTTGATAGCAGCAATTCTCGTAGGGATTATAAATGCTTTTTTACGACCATTGATTATTTTTATTACCCTGCCGTTAAATATCTTAACTTTAGGTCTTTTTACTTTATTTATTAATGGTGCCTTGTTCTATTTAGTTGCTAATATTGTAAAAGGATTCAGCATCACTGGATTCTGGTCTGCTTTCTGGGGATACATCTTATTTAGTATTATAAGCTTATTTTTAAATATGTTGACTATCCCAATTATAAATTAATATGTTAAATAGATAACATAGCAACTCTGAGTTCTGCCATAAAAATGACGAGTAGCGATAGATAGATGTAATATGAAAATTATAACTGAAAAAATTACTTTAGAAACCAAAGGCAATCCGGATTTGGTGAATATTACCCAGAGTGTTAAAGAGTTTATTAAATCCAGTGGACTTAAAAAAGGAAATGTCACGGTTTTTGTAGTGGGTTCAACTGCAGGTATCACCACCTTTGAGTACGAACCCGCACTGATAAAGGATATGCAGGAGTTGTACGAAAGACTCATTCCTGAAAAAACACACTACCATCACGATAATACTTGGGCTGACGCCAATGGCTTCAGTCATTTAAGAGCAGCTTTACAGGGACCTTCTTTAGTAATTCCTTTTGAAGATGGGAATTTATTACTGGGGACTGGCAGCACATAGTCTTAACAGAGTTTGATCATCGCCCGAGAAGGCGATCAATAATCCTACAGATAATTGGAGAGTAGTTTTCCCTCCGATTTATTTTCTTGAAATATTTTAATCCAAAAAAAGTTTGACAGTTATATATCGGGATTATAAAATATAAATCTATATAAATATTTTATTAGGGAGGTGGAAA
>JAMWCP010000057.1 GCA_023819665.1 Candidatus Omnitrophota bacterium | reverse complement strand
CCTCAGGTTGGGTTGCTTCAGGTTTAAGTTCAGAAACTCCGATTGTGCATCCTACACCTTATGGTTTCTGGACTGCTTCCTGGAGCCATCCAGATTATGGTGATAAGGCGAAAAATTATATTGCAGATTCAGATCAGAACTTTACCTTGTACTTAGAGTCCAAGGTGGTGCATGTCTGGGAGGCACGCACAGAATATGTATATGAACCCTCTACAGATATTTTAAGATTTAGAAGTGCACTTTTAAGAGATGGCTCAGTTGCAGGTGCAAAGGATGAATCCGGTAATTTCTCAACCATTGCTAATTTCTGCAAGATTGAAATTTACAATCCGCAGGGAGATGAGATTTATAATTTGACCACCGAGAATGTAACCAGTTCTGGTTTCTTCAGTTTAGACTGGTATAATTGCAGTAATACAATTAATACTTCTGTAGTTTATTTTGGAATTACGGATATCCGCACAATCTTAGGTGGAGTCTTTAGAACACCTTTTATGCTGGATTTAACTCCTACCGTTTCTTTATACAACGCCACCCAGCGTGTTGCCGAATACATTGATGTACCTCTCTCTATGTTCCAGCAAAATATCACTCAAATAATGCTTAATCAGACTGAAATTATTGAGAATAAGATGAATGAGACTGTTCAGGTTATTGAGAACGCCAGCCAACAGATGCAGGCTTCAGTTAATGCTACATTATCTAGTTTTGAAAATAGAACCTATGCCGCCATTGAAAGTTTACAGGCAGGGGCAAATCAGACCTTAGCCGCAGCACAAGCAGCAACTTTAGCAGCAGAAGAACTGGAGGCAACGGCGAAGAAATACTCCTGGAGCGCGCAGGTTTCTCCGGATCCTGCGCTTTCCGGCGACATAGTTACTTTGAGCTGTCAAGGTCCATCGGGTTATCTACCAGTTTTAGATATCTATAGTTGGGACAACAAAGTAATTGTGGATGATTATATCTTACAGGAGACCTCCCCTGGTCTATATACCTATGAATTTAGGGTGGATGCCACCAGATTTATTCCTGGTAAAGCTTATACCTATGTTATTAGTGAGGCAGTTACCGGTGGTCTGGTTACGGGTTCAGCAATGGTGGAGACTATGTCTATTACTACCGTTGCCGGTTTAGCTGCCGCAGCACCTGAAGCAGAGCGCGCCGCCAAAAAGGCATTAGAGGCAATCAAAGCAGTAGAGGCAGTATTGAGTTCGGGTGAAAAAATAAACATTGGTTTGACCTTAAAGAACCTGCAGGAAAGCGTGGAGAGACTTCCTGAGACGATTGCCCGCGAGGGGCCTTCGGCTAAAATTGCCGAAACCATAAATGAGATTGCTGAGCGCATAAAGGCGATTGCGGGTGAAGAAGGTTTTGATTTTTCGGATATGCTTGAGGAAGCATTGGGTGAATCTCCGACAATTAGAGAGATTCGCAATAAAACCGATGCTATCCAAGCGGTAATCCAATTGTTGCAGATGCTCTTTGAGGCAAAGTTTGGAGGTTTAGATACACCGGTAGTTTCTACAAGTATCCATGGAGGAAGTGTTATCTTTAGAATTACTGCTTTGAATCCTTCTAAGACCAAGACTCAAAAAGTCCAGGTAAAGGTATATCTTCCTCATGAGGTAAAACCCAAAGATATAATTGATTTAGGAGGATTAGATTTAGAATTTGATGCAGAGAAAGGGACATATTATGTCTATAAAGAGAATTTAGAATTAGGACCTGCAGAGATCCGCTTCTTTAATGTAGAGGTAGAGGATATTTGGATTATTCCAGAACAAAAATTAGAGGAGTTAAAGAAACGCACTGATTCAATAATGAGCCATTTAGAAAAAACAGGGTATTATGAGCAGGCAAAGCTAATTGCTGATAATATATATCGTCGTATTAATGAGATAAAAACATCCCAAAAAGATGAAACCATAAGTCAACAGCAGCATATCGGTAATTACCGGCAGAATTTAGAGACGATGGATAAGATTAAAGAAGATATTGCGCGTTTAGAGAAAATTCTGGTTACTGCCGGAGGACCTCTTTCTCCGGAGATGCTTGCTAAAACAAAAATAAAATCCGAATCACCCACAAAGACAATGACCTGGATTGTTATCTTCGCATTGATTCTCTTTGTTTTACTTTTAGCAGGAGTGCTTTTCTTTACCTGGCAACGCCAAGCGCGTCTTACGAGAGAAGAGCTGCTTTCAGCAAAGAGAAGCGCTTTTCCTGACACAGAAACTAAAGAGAAAGAAAATAATATTTAGATAATATGATTTTGGATGTTTTACTTTTAGATCCCCACAGAGTTATTTTTAAAGGAAAAGCAAGGAGTGTTATTTTGCCAGGAGAAAAAGGAGTTTTTGAGATTCTTCCTTATCATAAGTCAATTGTGAGTAGGTTGATTTCAGGGAATTTATTTATTGATGAAAAAAACTATAAAATAAAAAGGGGGATAGTGGGGGTTTATAATAATGAAGTAAAGATAATTATAGAGGAAATTTAATGAGTAGAAATTTGAGTTTAGTAATTATTTTTGGTTTAGGAATTTTAGGGCCGTGTTTGGTTTTTGCCTTGGGTAGTTATGCCAGCATCCAGGCTTTGGGAAGAAATCCTTCAGCTGCACCTAAGGTTTTTACAGTCTTAATAATTAGTTTGATAGTTAGTTTTATTTTGTCTTTGATTGCGATGCTCGTGGTTTTTCAACTATTTGCACCAGAATAAAAAAGGAGTAGTATGCTTATTTTTTCATTAATTATCTTACAGTTAATTATATTCTCTTCTCTTATATTTATCTTAAAAAAAATGATAACCAGAAATGTTATCTCTGCTACTCAACATTTGGATGAATTAAACCGCCAGTATTTAAAAAAGGAACAACAGATAGAGGAGAGGTTAAAACAGATAGAAGACCAGACAAAAAGCGTTATTTCTCAAGCACAGGAAAAGGCGGAGCGGCTTAAGGTACAGATAATTCAGGAGGCAGAGGTCCAGCGCGATAAAATGATTGAAGAAGCACGTACGCAAAGTAAAGAGATAATTGAACAAGCAGAAAAGACTCGTCAGGCGCTCATTGCTGAGATTGAGGAAAGAATAGATAAAGAGGCAATTCAAAAAGCATGTGATTTAATCCGGGATACCTTGCCGGAAGAATTTAAAGAGGCAGTGCATAATCGATGGTTGGAGGAATTGCTTTTCGGAGGTTTTGAGGGATTCGACACTTTAAATATCTCTGAAGATATAAAAGAGGTGGAGGTAATCTCTGCTTTTCCTTTAACTGAAAATTACAGAAAGAATATTACCAAAAAATTAAAAGATATTTTAAAGAGAGATGTTGAATTAAAAGAGAAGGTTGATCCTGCACTGGTGGCAGGAGTAATTATAAATATAGGAAGTCTGATTTTAGATGGTTCTTTACAATTTAAAATTAAAGAGAATGCCCGAAGATTAAGAACGACAAGAAAAGATGGATCAAGACTTTAAATTAAATAATCGGAAAGTGCATCTGAAATTTGAGATAAGAGAAGTGGGTAAGGTGGAGTCTGTGCGTAAATTTATTGTTCTGGCAAGTGGTCTTCCTTCTTGTATGAATGGCCAAATAGTGGAATTTTCTGATGGGACAGCGGGATTAGTGATGGGTTTTACTGAAAAAGTAGTTCAGATTTTGGTTTTAGGAGATGCCTCTTTGATTCATGCGGGTGATGAGGTTTATAGCCAAGGAAAGACATTGAGTTTAGGTGTATCTGAGAAATACATGGGTAGGATAGTAAATGCCTTGGGGGAACCTTTGGATGATTTAGGTCCGATTGAACCCAAGGAGTTTTATCCAATATTTAGAATTGCTCCCGGCGTCATGGATAGGGTTCCGGTAAGAGAGACATTGGAGACCGGAACTTTAATTTTGGATGCAATTATTCCTATTGCCAAAGGACAACGCCAGTTACTCATTGGTGATAGACTTACAGGAAAAACTACAGTAGCGGTAGATGCAATTCTTAATCAGAAAGGAAAGGATGTGGTTTGTATCTACTGCTGTATTGGAAAACCCTACTCCGCTCTTTTAAAAGTTTTAGATATTTTAAGAGAAAAAAATGCTTTAGAATATACAGTTGTAGTCTCAGGGATTGCTTCTTTATCAGTAGGAGAGCAATACCTTGCGCCTTATTCTGCAGCTACTTTAGGTGAATATTTTATGTACAATGGTAAAGATGTTTTGGTGGTATTTGATGATTTAACCAAACATGCTTGGATATATCGGCAGATCTCTTTACTTTTAGAGCGTGCCCCAGGAAGAGAGGCGTATCCGGGAGATATATTTTATATCCACTCACAACTTATGGAACGTGCAGGGTACTTGAAGCCAGAATTGGGTTCGGGTTCCATGACTTTTTTCCCGATTGTAGAGATTTTACAAGGAGATGTTACGGGTTATATTTCAACCAACTTAATCTCTATGACTGATGGGCAACTTTATTTTTCTACTTCTTTATTTAATAAAGGATTTAAGCCGGCAATTGATTTTGGATTATCTGTTTCGCGCATTGGAAATAAAGCCCAATGGCCAGCGATGAAAGAACTGAGTAAATCTCTAAGATTGGATTATCTTCAGTATAAGGAACTTCTACAGATGACCCAACTGCGTGCAGGTGGGATTTCTAAAGAAGCAGAGGCACGTCTTAAAAGAGGAGAGGCAATAAACCAGTTGATTATTCAAGAGAAGAATCAGCCAGTTTCAATTGAGGAGCAGATACTTTATCTTTATGCTTTAAATAAAGGATTGCTTGACGACTTATCTACCAATCAAATTAAAAAATTTAAGAAAGAGATATTTAATTTTATAAATAAGAATTATCCTGTTTTCTTTGAAAGTCTTCGGGCTACTCAGCAGTTAACTGCAGAGATGAAACAACAACTTGATGGTGGTCTAAGGCGTTATTTTGAAGAGGAATTATTGAAATAATGAAGACGATTTCTGCAGTAAAACAGGATATGGAATTTAATCGTTCTCTTTCGTCTTTGGTGGAAGTATTAAAGAATATCGCCGTCTCCCAATATCGGACATGGGAGCAGAAAATAAAACTAAATACGGAGTTTCTTTTGAATGTAGAGGATTTCTTTGGATTTTTGGATTTAGAGGGGACAGAACATCCATTTCTGGCACCTACCAGTGACAATCAGTTGGTTTTGGCAGTTACTTCAGATTCAGGGCTTTTAGGTGGACTAAATATGCAGGTAATCAATGATTGTCTTTTAATGCTTCAGACGAAAAAAGGAAAGTTGATTGTAATTGGAGAAAAAGGAAAACAATACATTCAGGATCTTGGGATAGGTTTTTTCTTTTTTAAAGGGATTCAGGAGGAATTAATCTATGAACAATCTTTGCAGATGCGCGATTATCTTTTAAAGAGTTTTTTAGAAGAAGGAATAGGTTATCTAAGGATAGTCTATCCGCATCCCGTATCTTTTACTGTACAGAAGATAGAAAGTAAAGAAATTTTACCTTTTAGAGTTGTTTCAAAGAAAAAAATCACTTCTTCAGAGATTATCTTTGAGTCTACTTCTTATAGAGTTGTAGAGTATCTTGTTTATCTTTGGTTGGCTCAGAAGCTCTATGAGATTTTTAGTTTAAGCAAACTTGCCGAGTATGCTGCGCGTTTTGTGCATCTTGAAGAAAGTACTCAGAAGTTGAAGGAATTGGATTTAAAATTAAGACTGCAGTATTTTCGGCTGCGTCATGAGTTGATTGACCGCAATATGCGGGAGCTCTTTAGCGCAAGGCTCCTTTATACAGGTAAGTTATAAACAAAGTTCTACAGAATCAGTCGCAGCTTTAAAGTGTTAATTTTTAATCGTAGAGAATAAACATGCAGAAAGAGGAGAGAGGGAGAGTAGTTGCTGTACAAGGACCAGTGGTAGATATAAAATTTGCTTCGATAGAGGAACTACCTTCAGTTTTTAGTATGATTATTACCCACAACAGCTTAGGAGAGGAAGTGGTTATGGAAGTTGCAGAACATTTACCGGGTAGCATCTGTCGTTGTATTGCAGTAAATTCTACTATAAATCTTCAACGTAATGCGAAAGCTTATGTTGCGGCTTCATCTATTCAAATTCCCTCCGGAGATTATCTTTACAGTAGAATTATAAATATCTTGGGAGAACCCATCGATCAGAAAGGACCTATTGAGGCAAAAGAAAGATTCCCTATTCGTAAAAAAGAGATGGGTTCAAAGATCTCATTGGAGAAAACTAAAAGGCGTAGTTTTGAGGTAATGGAAACAGGAATAAAGATAATAGATCTGCTCTTTCCAATGGTTAAGGGTAGTAAAACGGGGATCTTAGGAGGAGCAGCTTTAGGAAAGAGCATTTTAACTTTAGAGATTATTCATCATATTGTAAAGAAATATCAGGGAAGTTGTGTATTTGCAGGGGTAGGAGAGCGGATAAGAGAAGGGAATGAGCTTTACTATGAACTTTTAAAACATGATGTATTATCCAAAACGATGATGGTGTTTGGTCAGATGAATGAACCACCCGGCGCAAGATTTGGCGTAGCCATGACCGGAATCACCATGGCGGAATCATTGCAGAGAAAAAACCAGGATGTGCTTTTGTTTGTGGACAATATCTTTAGATTCGTGCAAGCAGGTTCAGAGATTTCTACGCTTTTAGGAAGGGTTCCTTCGGAGACAGGTTATCAACCAACCTTAATTTCAGAGGCAAGTGAATTTCATGAGCGAATCCGCTCTGCTGAAGAAACAGGCGGCTCTATTACTTCCGTGGAAGCAGTGTATGTTCCAGCAGATGATTTAACGGATCCTGCGGTAGTAGCAATTTTTAGTTTTTTAGATTCAATTCTGGTGCTTTCTCGCGAGAGGATACAGTTGGGGCTTTACCCAGCCATTGATCCATTGTTGTCATCCAGTTCCAATTTAGATATAGATATTGTAGGCAGGCACCATTTTGAGATTGCCCAAGAGGTGATCCGAATTTTTCAGAGATACGAGGAGTTAAGGAAAATCGTTTTAGTTATTGGAATAGATGAACTTTCTTCTGCGGATAGAATTATCTATGAACGGGCTCGCAAACTGCAGAATTTTTTAACCCAGCCATTCTTTGTAGCAGAGGCTTATACCGGTAAAAAAGGTGAATACGTGACGTTAGAGCAGACCCTTGAAGGTTGCGAGAAGATTATTTTAGGAAAACTGGATACAGTGCCTGAAGAGCAGTTTTATCTGATCGGTGCTATCCCTTAAAAAATGCGCAGAGTAAGTAAAACCCTAGGTGAGATTTTAAAGCAGAAAGGATTGATCACGGAGGAACAATTACAGGAGGCATTATCGGAAAGTAAAAAGAATAATGAATTCTTGGGTAAGATCTTAATACGAAATGGCTATATAAAAGAGG
>JAMWCP010000056.1 GCA_023819665.1 Candidatus Omnitrophota bacterium | reverse complement strand
TACTTTAACTCCAGCAACTCTTTTACTATTTTATCTGTAAACTCCTCAGCTCCTTCCTTCACATCTCCAATTGGTGAAGAGCTCTCCTTTTTCTGAACAATCTCACCAAAATAATCTCCTCGTGAAGGAAAAGTCCCTGGAAAATTATTTAAATTTATTATTTGGTTAATCGGATCTCTAAAATCTCCCCCTCTAACCATCTTAACCATCTTATCGAGTTCTTCATCTGAAATTTCTCGTTTTTCAGGATAAAACCCTTGGACAATCCGGATGGCTTCTTTTACTATTATTTCGGAATCATAAATTGTGCCTTGTTCTTTTATCTTTGCTAAAAGGTCATCAAAATTTTGGATACCTATCTTGCCATTGCCTAAATGAATACCTTTTTGAAGAGATTCTAATAAAATTCTGGTTTGAGCAACCATATCTTTATTAAAATTGATAGATAAGACAAAGGGTAAGAGGAAAGTCTTGTCTTCAAATAAAGATGGGTGAAGATAAAGGATGAATTTATTACCGTCTTCTATTTCCTTTCTCCACAAAGGTGCACCATCACTCCCTTTGGGCATAACCTTTATCTTAGAGAATCCATTAACTTGTAATTTTAATCTTTCCTTTAAGCTATCTTTTGCTCTTAATAAAGCTAACAACTGGCTAAGAGAAAGATCAAAAGATAGGGAATCTCCGTTTATCTTGATTGTTTGAATCTCTTTAACAAGTTTATCAATTAATATTGGTAATGGATATTCTAATTCTTTCAGATAGTTAATGAATACTTCCCTTATTTGTGGATACTTAGAGATACCCCATACTAGAATCCTTATATCTTCATCTTCAATATAACCATTAAATCCATCATACAAGTAAGCAAGTAATTCTGTAGCTATACCATGATTACTTTTTTCTAATTTTGGTAGTTCTTCTAAATCTTTGATGGTGATTTCTTTATTACGTAACTTATCTATAGCTAAGATGAACTCTTCGCCTTTTGTTTTATCGAAATAGAGATAATTATTATTTATTACTCTTTGTTTAATTTTTTCTAGCGCATCAACTATTTTTTCTTGTGTTTTTAATTCGCCTCTTTCAATAGCATTAATAAGATCTCGAACAGGATTATCGTATTCTTTTTGGTATTTATTTATTAACCTATCAAATGCCTGAATTAAAATTTGCTCTCCAGTTTCATTGATCTTGCTGCGCATTGATTCAACTACCTTAGCCGGGAGACTTTCGCCTCTTAGTTTATAATAAACATCATTTAGCGCATGTAAACCTTCATGTTCTAAAACTCGGTAAGGATTTTTATGGTATTCCTTAGATAAATATATAATAATCTTACCTCCTAGACCTTCGTTATTATAGCTAACAGGATTTTCAAGAAGACAGCCTAAATCTTTTACTTTTTTAAGAAATTCCTTGTGGGGAAGTTCTACTATTGATACATTTCTATTCTTTAAAGTGTTAGAAAGGGTTTCGTCGAAAAACCAACGTTCAGCAAATCCTTGGTTATAAAAGATATTTTCTACTAAATCTTCTACAGAAATGGAATTTGCTCTTTTAAGAATCTCTTTTATGTTATCAGTATATTTAATACCCAATGCAGTAAACACAAAATTATCTTCCAGAAGCTTCAGTCTAGCAAAACGTTCATTTTTAAGAAGAGATTTTTTTTCTTTTATTAGCTCAAAAATATACAGAAAACTTCTGACCCGGTTGATTAGCTCACCCTCTTGCATCTCAACCCCAACACTATAATTAAACTCTTCTCTTCTTTTTCCTCTCAACTCCTCCAATTTTTTAAGAATCCTCTCAAATATATCTTTTTCCTCTTTATTTTGAATTATCTCTTCTAATTTTTTATTCTTTTTAATCTGCTCACCGATTTTACTAATATAGGGATGATCAGGTTCATGGAAAATGTTAAAACGGCCAATTAAACTTAAGTATATTTTTATCTCTCCTTTTTTATCAAAGATAAAAACGAAATTAGAAAGGTTAAATTTTACTACTCCATCAGTTGTAACCTGTGCAGTAGTCCACCCATCAGGACCTTCAAGTGATTTAGTTTTAGTAATTTTGACTTCTTTTATTTTTCCTTCTTTATCAATTTTCTTAAGATTGCGTTCTGCTATAAGTTTCAACACTGGAGCTATTTTCATATATAAAGGTTCAAAATCAAAAGGAGACTTAGAGGGTTGGGGTTGGGCTCCTTTGATATATCTCTTTAGTTTCTGGATATTTATATTGTGTTTTTCAAGGTACTTCGAGTGGCTATCTAAATATTCTATAAGAGCTTTCTTCTGTTGTTGGAATTGCTTTAAATAAATAGAATAAGTTAACCTATACAATCCCTTATAGCCCTGCTGTAGACTTTCTAAAAACTTTTCAAAGCTAACCCCTGCGGTATAAAAACTATTCTTAGCTATATTTTTATTAAATGACTTATACAAATTTATTATTTGGGGTAAAGATTCTACTGTCTCCTTCCCAAGCAGACTTTCCAATATATCAATTTTATCCTTCTGGTTTGATTTTATAAGATCATTTAAAATCTTCTGTAGATGCATTACTCGAGAGTAACCTGAACTGTAGTTCTTATAAGTGTTGGATAAAAAGGTGAGGAATTCTTTTGTAGCTTCATCTCTTGCGCCGTACTTAAGTATGAATTCCACTATCTCCGGAGAACCCTCCGGAGAACCACGTAACCTCTGCGCAAGAGCCCTCTCTCTGGCTAAGTTATGTCTTTCTTCTGATGTTAAATTATTCCAGGTGCTAATAGCAGATTCATCACCTAATTTCTTAATCAGCTCTTTTGTATCCTTAATCTCTAAGGCAGAATAAAAACTTAATCTTTGCCAGCCATTACTAATTTTTTGTTTTATATTATCTTCAATATCTTTAAGTATTATTTCTTCTTTAATTGGATCAACTCTTACAACTCTAAATACTTTTCCGTCTGGGCTAACCACCATATCTTGGGGTCGAATATCTTCTATATCTTCTGATGAAGATAAAGGACTTAAGAAATCACTAATTAATATTTGTTTTTTAATTATGTCTATAACCAAATTACCAAGATATAGTAAATTTCCTTTAGTTATTTGGCTAAGGTGCGTTAGTAAGGCAACACCTAAAGGAGTAAGTTTATCATCCTTACCAAACATAATATTGTTAGAACGCATCTGTTGGATAAGGTAATTTATCCCTTTTCTGGGTATTCTAATTTGCTTAAGATAATCTCTTACTGCCTGCACATCAGCTGTTGTTAGATTTTTTTGAAGATTTAAGGCTGTAATCCTCACATATCGGCTGTGTTCTGTTTTGCTGATTTCAGGGCTAAAGAGTAAGAAATGTGCTGCTTCCAGATATCCTACCTCATAGGTCTTGATATCTTCTATATAGGTCTTGATATCTTCTATCTCTTTATTTATTTTGCTTAACTTTTTCTTTTCCTTTATATCTCCTTGTTTGCTTGCTTTTTCTGATAAATTTTTTGATAATATTTCTTTTGCGTGAATCAAAGGAGTGGCAACTACAGAAACTGGATTAACCTTTGCTTCTTTCAATCTCTTTGCCAAAGTAAGTACCTGCTGGCCATATAAGGTAAGTTCATAGATAAGTTTACCATCAACAATTTTTTTAACAATCAAACCAGTTTGTTCTAAATTATAAAGTACACGCTCTCGTTCACGCTCAAGAGTTTTTCCTCTATAACCATTTTTTGTAAGCGCCGTGCTTATTGCCTCTAACAAAGAAGGAGCATTTGGATTTGGATCAATTGGATCAATCTCATATCCGTCTAAATGAAATCGCGGCAGACCTCCTCTACCCCAGAAGATTTCCTGGAAGAACTCACTTACCCACATCGCTGTATTCGGACCACCTAAGGCATAAGCAGGTGTAGCTAATAGATTGCAAACAGGAGAGATCAACTGTTCCAAAACTCCTTCTTCCCAGATAGGATGAAAGACAGAGCTGTTAAAGCCTTGACTTACTCTACCTATCTCTTCGCCAAAGGTTTCTGCTGCTGTGGAAATCTTATTAATCTTTATCCCAATGCCGCCAAATCTGATATTGGTGAGCATCCCTTCTGCTGGCGGGCCAATAAAATAGAACAAAGCGCCCCAGAGATAGTTCTGTGAGTCAGAATAAGCCTCACGGATCATCTCCAAAACACTCCCTAAGAAACCTCTCTTGAAGATAAATCCATTGTTCATATATTCATCCCATTTATTTTTATATTCTGGAGAGCTAGCTGCCAAATTTGCCGGGTCAAACTCACCTACAGTCTGGCTTAAGAATGTGCCTAAGCCTTCATCTACCACTGTGATACCAAGCACCACTCCTTTATGAACAAAGTTATTTATTACATGGGAGAATACCTGAATAGAGGGCTGAATCATCGGCAACCAATACATAAAATTCGCTAATCTCCATAATACTGCATTTTGGGTTAACGTAGCAGAACTGCCTATACCAAATAAGGTATCTAATCTGGAAAGAGTCCCCTCCTTTTTAAGCCATCCATCTATCCAACCTTTGAATCCGCCTTCTGCAGGTGGAATAGTCTTTCCGCGTAACCTCATAAAATAATTGGTCAGGCGGCTGCCAGAATGGAGTAACCAGCCAAATAAAGGATATCGTGCTAAATCACCCCCTTCAAACTTAGTCATCTCTAAGACATCATTTACAGTATATCCACCCACATATTTTCCTCCTACCTGCTCAAATCCAGCCCTACCCTTGTTGTTTCCAGCTAACAATGCATTTTTATTACTTAAGAGTTGAGCTTTTTGCTTATCCCTTTGCTCATAATTCTGGGCGAACTCTTTATCTACCTTTTTTATCTGCTCATCAAGCATCTCCAGACGCCACTGCGTAGCCACATTTTCAATCATTGCCCAGGCAGGCACCAAGACAAATGTCCTTAAGGCATATAATTTAGAGCCAGTAACCAGAGCGCCATAAATGAGGTGACTTAATTCTTTTGTTAAACCCGTGCGGGTAGAAGATATGGGAAAGAATCTAGGCCTGTTGGTAATTGACTCAATAATATCTTTGCTGCCGGCTAATCCCATCCCTATACCCATGAGTAAACGAACCGCACCTCCCAGAAGAGCTCCTTCTAAGGCATAATTTCTCAATTCCTTTAGATTAAAATCTTCGCGATTTACCCACAACGCATACATCCCTGCGCGGTTAACTGCACCTGCACCAGCCCAAGCTGCTATAGTTTTTATATTAGTATTATAAATATCTAATAATTTGCCTCTACCTAAAGAGAACAATAAGGCGATTTGTAAACCAATAAATGCACCTCTACCAGCTCGGTAAGGCGTATCTTCGGAAGTTTTACTGAAGAAAAGATTTGCTGCCTCGCCAACCACTGGCAAAGTGATAAATTTAGCGTAGTGAGAAACTGCTGTGGTGGGGGGGTTAGGGTCTAAGCCATATTTCGGATGTGCCAAAAGCCTTATCAAGCCCCAACTGGCTAAGCTTAAACATGTGCCTACTGCAGGCACAGTAACTAATCCTGGCAAGCTGAATTTCCTTTCCATTCCTGCCTGTATAATATAGGCAGATAAAGAGACAGTAGCTGAGCCACCTGTTATGGTGAGGACCTTGGTTAAATTAGAAGCCTCCTTCCAGGTAGTTTTAAAAGTGGTAGCTTCAGCAAGATTCAGGGTTCCAATTTTGCTTCTACCAAGACCACCTGTAGCTAAAGCTAAGATGAGCCCAGTAGCACATGTGCCAGCAGCAAAACTTATGGCTAAGTCAGAGAAGGTTATTTTCTCATCTTTCAAATTCTTATAAGCAAAGGTTCCGGCAGCAGTGATCACACCACCTGCACCCATTAGCACCAATGTCTTGCTTACTACCGACACCAATGCCTTGCTTACCGACACCGACGACTGCTGCGATGGTGCAACCCATCTGGCTAAACCAGGTGAAACCAGTAATAATCCTGTTACAGATGCACCAGTAATAAAGCTTAAAATAGGGTCAAACTTTTCTTCTCCCAAGACACCTAATCTGTGTTGGATTAGATGGTTCATCATGTTTACTATTCCGCCTAAAGCAGAAATTCCTATACCTTTGGTAATCCTGGCTAAAATTAAGCCTTCACCTCTCTTTAACCAATTAGAGATGTTGGGATAGACACCAGCAGTCAATAATAGAATAGGATATACCTCTACTGCGCCTTTAAAGGTCTCCAGTAGACCTGCCTCCAATGCGGGGAAGAAACCACGCTCTCTTACTTCTCTGAAGAATGCTGGTGTTCCGCTAAATGCAGAAGCATATAACAAGGAAGTTTTTGCCGAAGTAGACAAGAGAGTTTCAAGAGCTCTTCCACTTCTACGAGCTATTTCTATTTCACTTTTCCATCTTAAGGTATTAGTAATATGTCCACGAATCCCTAATCCCCTTACTGTTAACCTGGCACCCAGACCTTCCAATCCACCGCGCACCACATTTTCGAGGATTAAGTAGAAATGATTTACATTCCGAAAAGTAAAATTAGTATCAATTAAGGCATGAGAATAAGCCAAGCTCAGGCGAGCCAAAGCGGTTATGCCTGTCCAGCGGGCAATTGAAATTGCGCTCAATGAAGTTAATGTTGTAGAATTAGTTCCACTAACCAAAGTAGATGCTACTAATCCACCATAATAGGCCCCTGTTAAAGCACCTTTTACTGTATCCTGCCAAGTAGGTTGGTTGTTCTGATAACCTGTCCAATATTTTACCCAAGGAAGACTTGCTCCAATCCCTGCGCCTGTGCCCAGAGTTAAACCTGCGGTAAGATAAGGATGTTTGACTGCAAAACTAACTGCTCCAGAAGCCACTCCTGGAAGTAAGATATAGCCGGCAGCAGTTATAGCGCCCATTAACCAACCGCGCGGATGGGCGCTGGCATAGGCATCCCAGGTCTGCGTGAAGGTTGGTAACTCTTCGTGGCCGGCATAATATCTATACATATAGGTTATAGCATTTATTCCAGAATATGCCTCACCAACAACACCGGTAATAATTAAAGCGGTTCCCAGATTTAACGTTGCTGGTGATTTGGTAAGCAATACACCTGCGGCAGTCGTCAGCACCCCTATTACCGGCATATAGATGTGTCTCGGTTTTATGGTATCATCGTTAATGCTCATTATATCGAAAATTAGGGTTGCTGGATAGGAGTTATTTTGTAACCATTGCATTAAATGCGGGGTAAAATTAGGAGGAGTATGTCTGTTTATTTTCTCACTATGGATGCTTTCTGTTTGTATGTGATAATTTAGCAGGGATTGAGCTAATTGATTTAACTCTGGATGTCTCTCCCTTAACTTCTCTAATAACCTTTGGGGCTCCTGTATACTATTGCCTCTGCCTCTATTATTAGGTAATATCAGGGGGTCAAAGTAGACTGCATCCCTTTGCTCATTATAAAGTTCTGTAATCCCTTTTGCCAATTTCGGGTCATCCAAT
>JAMWCP010000055.1 GCA_023819665.1 Candidatus Omnitrophota bacterium | reverse complement strand
AGCTTTATAAGGAGGAAGAAGGTATTCTTTTCTGGGTTTTAGGCAATGAGAACAACTATTCTTTTTCTGGGCAGATCAATGCGTGGTCAAACGAGGAGATAGATAAAGAATCAGATCCTTATAAACAGAGGAGTATGCGCGCACAGATATACTATTCTTTTGTAAATGAACTGGCTAAAGAGATTAAAAAAATAGATTTTCAACATCCTGTGGCAATGGGGAATGGTGAGTTGATAGGTTTGGAGATAGCTAACAAATTTTGCTTTGATATAGATATTATTGGTTGTATTATATATAGAGGTAAAACTTTTGGTAATCTTTTTAATTCTTTAAAGAAAACTTTCGATCGTCCTCTTGTTTTGATAGAAATGGGGGCAGATGCTTATGATGCTTTCAAAAATAAAGAGGATCAAGATATGCAGGCGCTCTTTTTGGAATCACAGTGGCATCAGATTTATTAAAATTTAGCAAATAAAAAAGGCGCAGGAAATTGTCTCGGTGGAATTATATTTGAATGGAACGATGAATGGTGGAAACATAATCCTTATGATAAAGAAAGCTTGACAATTCATAATACAGAAGCAGGTTGGTCAAATCCATCTTACTATTTTGATATTAAGGCTAAAGAAAATAAAAATATGAATGAGGAGTGGTTTGGGATTGTAGCGTTATCTAAAGAGGGAGATAGTGATTTAGATAAACGTATTCCACGCAAGGCATATTATGTTTTGAAACAATTTTGGCAACAGATTGAAAAAGGGAGAGTTTCTTCTTTAACAGAGAAACAGAAAAAAATAAGATGAAGATGAGAAGATATTTAATTTTTTTAATTTATTTTATTTTTTTATCTTTTTCCTCTAATTTTTTATTAGCTAAAGTTGATTTGGAAGAACTTAAGGAGGATTATTTTAAAAATCAACGTTACGATGAATTTGTCAGTTATCTTAAAAATTTACAGAAGAAAGAGATTTCTTTGCGTGCACAGATAAGTTATTATATAGCACTCTCTAGATATCAACAACTTAAATATTTAGAGGAGATACAAAATTGGGATTTATATTTTAAATATGGCAATGATTATAGAGAAGAATTGGTTAAAGAAGCACAGAAGGCTTATGATATGAGCTCGCATAGAGATAAGATTAATATATATGCACTTTGTCTTTTGTGGAGATTTTATAAAGAACAACAAAGCCCTTTGGAAATAGAGATAAAAAATTCATTGCTTGAGGCTTGTAATTTGTATTCAAAAGAAGCAACGGATATTACGCCTATTAAAGAGGTCGCTGATATATTTATGAGTTATAACCATAAAGTAGAGGCAGAAAGGTTGTATAGAGTTTATGTAGAGAAATTAGTTATTTTAGAAAAGGATTTAGAGAAATTAAGAGATTTTGCTTTAGAGGAGTTAAAGAAAAGGAATTTGAGCTTGGCTATTTCTCTTTATGATGTTTATATAGAAAAGATAGAAAAAGAATACCCTGAAGATAAAATTCGGACTGAGTTGTTTTCTATCGGCCGCATTTTTTCTTTTAACCCCTTGGGTAATTATGACTTGGAATACGCAGAGAAGATATTTAAAAAGATAGAATCTTTGTATGGAAAAGATTACTTTGATGAGGATATGTTATATTTAAGGATATATAATTTAGAAAAATCTTTAAGATATATAGAGACATTAGAGAAGTGTCTTAATTTTTTAGAAAGATTCTCTGAGAGCAGATACGCTCCTGAGATTATATTTAAAACAGCGGTGATCTATGCTTATAGTTTGGGTAATTTAGATAAAGCGATCGATTATTTTAATAAACTCCTTGAAAAAAAAGATGTCAAAAATTATACAATTTCTGCTCTCTATCAGTTAGGTTTATTTAAACATTGGCAAGGAAATTATACGGAAGCAAAACAATATTATCATATGTTGTTAGAGAAGGCAGATGAAGATTCGAAAGAGTTAGGGGAATTAACCAAGAGGAGATTACAGGAGATAGATAATAATTCTTCTATAGAATATAACTTAAAAACATTTATGGATCTGGTTTTTTTGAAAGGAGAATTTTTAAAAGGTGAATCTGTAGATTTGGTTGTCTCGGATTTTAAGATTAATAAAGGTAAAGAGGTGGAGATATCTGCGGTAGTAGGGGTTCCTGAGAGCGGATGTATGCAGATAGAAGTGAGTTATTTTTGGTCAGGAGAGCTAGGAAGTAAAATACCTTCTTTTACAGAAAAATCATTTTCTACTTATTATAATTCTTCAGGTACAAAATTAATTAATCTCGTAGTAGCCACGCCTCATGGTATTTTGGACAAAAAATACATTATGATTGATGTAGAGTAAAGGATTATAATTTTTATAGATAAAATTTCTTGACTTATTTTAACTTAAATATTATAAATAAATTGTATGTATAAGGGTGATTATTTGAAAGAAAAAGGTTCTCTCAGCGAAAAAGAGAGGCGTTGTTTAATGATTATGGATATTATTCGGCGCTATGGTCCTATAAGTAGGCCTGATATTTCTGAAAGATTAGGTCTTAATGTAGTTACAGTCTCTAATTATATAGATGATTTTTTAAGAAAATCTCTATTAATAGAGACTCAGTTTGATGTTTCGGAAGGCGGAAGAAAGCCCATCCTTTTAGATCTGAATCTTGATGCAGGTTATGCGGTGGGAGTGGGTATAAATCTTTTTAATATTGTAGGTGTACTTGTTGATATAAAAGGCAATATTATATATAAAGTCACTACTGACATTGCCCATGTTTTATCTAGTACGGAAATTGTAAGTTATATTTTAGATACGATAAGGAGGATATTACAGCGCTATAAAAATTATATTAATAAAATCAAAGGAATTGGTATAGGTATTGCCGGATTAGTGAATAAAGAAAATGGTTCTATCCGTTGGCCACAGAGAGTAAAAGATGGTTATGATTATATTTCTGTAGACATTCCTTTAAAAGATATAACTGAAAGGGAATTTGGGCTCTCTGTATTTATTGATAACGATGCTACATGTTCCTGTTTTGGAGAAGCATGGTTTGAGAAAAATTTAATGTGGAAAAATATTTTATATATGTTTTCTGGTGTAGGATGTGGTGTAATGCTTAATGGTGAAATTTATCGAGGTAGTTCCGGTTATGCCGGCGAAATGTCTATTTACAGTTATAAAGAGAAGAATTCTTTTAACTGCCAGATGGGCAATCCTTGTTTTCTCAAACGTTGGGAGCAAGATTTAGGTATAGTGGAAGCAGTAAAGAAAAGATTATCAGATGATAATGATTCTCACCAGATCTTAGAATTAGTGGGAAACAAGGTAGAAAATATAAATCTGAAAACGATCTTTATTGCTCAGCGCCTTAATAATTCATTAATTGAAGAAGTTCTAGAGATGGCAGCGGTTCGTTTGGGTATAAAGATTGCATTTCTGGTTAATTTTTTAAATCCGGAAGCAGTAATTATTGGTGGTGGTATAGAGGAGGCAGGGGATATATTTTTAAAAAAGGTTACTCAAACAGTAAAGGAATGGGCTTTTAGGGAGGCCACCGAAGAGCTAAAGATATTTTATTCTACATTGGGAGATAATGCCGCTGCATATGGGGCAGCGGCATTAGCGATAGAGAATTTTTTTATTCAAATTTAAAAAGGATTGTGATATGGATAAAAAGTTAAAAATCGTTATTGTTGTACTTTCGTTTTTTTCTTTAGGAACAATTATCTTTGCATTTACAGTACTACATTCTAAAGGAGCATTAAGGAACGAACTCGAGAATACCAAAAGACAGTTTCAGAAAGAAAGAGAAGAGTTGGTTAAGAAAGTATCCGACCTTATCGAAGAAAAAAAAGATTTACAGTCGAAGCTTGATGAGGTAAACAGACAGTTGGATGAGTTTTCTTTGAAAAATTCGGAGCTTGAAAAAAAATATGAAGCAGTTATAAAAGAAAGAGATGGGCTTTTAGAGAAAATAAAGAGTATAACGACTACGGTTCCTTATAATGAAACGGTAGCTTTAAGTATTCCTACGGCGGCTCCGGAAGAGGCGTATTGGGCAACAGTATTAAAGAAAAAAGCAGATTTAGAGATAAAATTAAATCAATTGAAGAATGAAGTTAACAATCTAAAGATACAACTGAAGGAATTAGGAAATGTTAAATCCAGTCTCGAATTGGAAATAAAAAATATTATACAAGAAAAACAGGATGTCGAAAGGAGATTGTCTTATAATGAAAAATTACTCGATAGTATTTCAATAGAATTGGTAAGAGAAAAAGAAGATAAGCGTAAGTTAGAAGAGCTATTTAAGATTTTAAAAAGAGGTTATCGGATAGCCATTCATAAGATAAACAATTTAAATGAAGACAAACTTGATTTAGAAAGAAAATTCCAGCAGATACAGAAAGATAATATGGAGTTAGTACGTAAGATAAAAGAGATGGATATGGTGCTGGGAAAGAAAATTTTAGAGACAGAGGAACTTAAAGAAAAATATCTTTCAGTAAGGAGTTCTACACCTCAATCAGTGGAACTGCCTCCTATTATCATCCGTTCTGCTGAGCCAAAAGAACCGGTTATTTCTAATAAAGAGCTTTTTAAAGGAAGAGTTTTAGCAGTAAATAGAGAACATAATTTTATTGTGATTGATTTAGGTGAAGAACAAGGAGTAAAAATAGGTGACTTATTTAGTATATATAGAGAGAATGAGAAGATTGCGGAAGTGGAAGTAATTCAGATACGTAAGAATGTATGTGCTTGCGATATTCGCCAACAAAACGTTCCTATAGCAGTAGGTGATTTAGTAAAGTAAAATAATGGTGAAAGAAGAGGATACCGTAAAAAACCGCGTCTCTATTAGAGATGTAGCGAAGAGAGCCGGTGTATCTATTGCAACAGTATCGCGGGTAATTAATAGATCCCCCTCTGTAAAGAAAAAAAATCGCGAAAAGGTATTAGAGGCCATTCGGCAACTTAACTTTGTTCCATCTGTTTCGGCGCAGCGGTTAGCTTCGGGTAGAAACAATGTTGTAGCTTTAATTATTCCTCGCTATGAAGGAATATTTTATTCTTTTTATGCTTTAGAACTTTTAAGAGGAATAGGAACATTATGTGATTCATTAAAATTAGATCTTCTTTTACATCTTGCCAATGGGCGTTCTAATTTTAATCTGTCGGGAATAGGGGCAGCTATATTCGCGGATATTATAGGTAATCGACATCAGTTAGATTTTATTTTAGAAAGAAATATACCCTGTGTGGTAATAAATAATTATTTTAACGAAGACAATGTAAGTTGTATCGCGATAGATAATTTTAAAGGGGCACAGATGGCAGTTGAGTATCTTATTGGTTTAGGACATTTCAAGATTGCTCATATTACGGGTGATTTAGTTACGCAAGCAGCACAACAGAGATTGGAAGGATATAAGAGTACTTTAAAAAATAGGGGTTTATCTATAGAGGATGATTACATTATTAAAACTGATTACTCACGAGGACAAGCGCTGCAGGCAGCAGAAAAACTTTTGAGTCTAAAGTATCCACCCACTGCTATTTTTGTTGCTTCAGATTCTATGGCTTTAGAAGTAATGAACGTAGCTTTAGAAAAAGGTTTAAAGATTCCTCAAGATTTGTCCATTGTGGGATTTGATGATAACCCTTCCGCTCTTTATGGTAAAGTTTCTTTAACCACAATAAAACAGCCTTTAATTAAAATGGCAGAGGAAGCAGTGAAGTATGTAGATGCAGTAATGAAGGGCAAGGAGACTTCTGTTAAAAAGATGGTTTTGTCTCCCGAATTAATTATTCGTGATTCTTGCTGTCCACCTAAAAATTTTTAGTCTAAATACAATTTATTGTATATTAAGTAAATAAATAATACTATATATTGTATTTTCCCCTTGACTTTTTGATTAATTGTGTTATACTTAAGGTAGAGAAAGAAAAAGGATCTTTATAAAACTTTAAAAGGAGAGATGAAATGGATTTAAAATTATCAGATAATGCTTTAAAGGTGTTAGAACGGCGTTATCTAATGAAAGATGAATCGGGTAAGATAACCGAGACACCTCAACAGTTGTTTCGCCGTGTAGCGAAGGCAATTGCAAAAGCAGAGAAATTTTATGGTAAAGATACATCTCAAATTAAAGAATTAGAAGAAGCTTTTTATAAGATGATGGTCTCATTAGAATTTATGCCAAACTCTCCATGTTTAATGAATGCAGGGAAAGAATTAGGGCAGCTTTCTGCTTGTTTTACTTTACCTATAGAGGATTCAATGGAATCCATATTTGAAACCTTAAAAGCGACCTCTCTGATTCATAAATCAGGAGGGGGAACAGGTTTTTCTTTTTCCCGTCTGCGTCCTAAAAATGCCGTGGTAAGATCTACGGGTGGGATTGCTTCAGGTCCGGTTTCTTTTATGAAGGTTTACGATGCAGCAACAGAGGCGGTAAAACAGGGAGGAAGCCGTCGGGGTGCAAACATGGGGATTTTAAGAGTGGACCATCCGGATATATTAGAATTTATTACCTGTAAAGACAAACACGGAGAGATTCCTAATTTCAATATTTCCGTGGCTATAACTGATGAGTTTATGTATAAATTAGAAAAGAACGAAGATTATGATTTAATCGATCCGCATTCTAAAAAAGTAGTAAAAAGGCTTAATACCCGCGACGTCTTTGATCTTATTGTTAAGCAGGCGCATAAAAATGGTGAACCGGGAGTGATATTTATTGACCGGATAAATGCCGCAAATCCTACACCCCATTTAGGCAAGATCGAGAGTACTAATCCGTGCGGAGAACAACCACTTTTGCCTTATGAATCCTGCGATCTGGGTTCAATTAATCTAGGGCAGATGTATAAAAAAATAGATAAAGGTTACGATATTGATTGGGAAAGATTAAGAGAGGTAGTAAGACTAGCAGTGCAGTTTCTAGATAATCTGATTGATGTAAATAAATTTCCTTTACCGCAGATAGAGGAAGCAACTAAAAAAACACGTAAAATTGGATTGGGTGTAATGGGGTGGGCTTCGTTACTTGTGCGTTTGGGTATTCCCTATGATTCAGAAAAAGCAGTTAATTTAGCAGAGAAAGTTATGTCATTTATTTTAGATGAGGCGATGAAAAGATCTTGTGAGTTAGCAGAAGAAAAAGGGGTTTTCCCTGCTTACAAAGGAAGTGTTTGGGAGAAAAAAGGGATAAAATTAAGAAATGCTACTTTAACCACCATTGCCCCTACCGGAACCATTAGTATTATTGCCGGGCCCTGTTCTTCAGGAATAGAACCTTTATTTGCGATTGTTTATTATCGAGAGGTGATGGATAAAACACGGCTTTATGAAGTGGAACCTTATTTTGAAGAGATAGCAAAAGAAAAAGGATTTTATTCTGAAGAACTTATGCGTCGAATTTCTGAGTCCGGCTCTATCAAAAATTTTAAAGAGATCCCTGAGGAGGTTAGACGCGTCTTTGTAACCGCTCACGAGATTAAACCTGAATGGCATATAAAAATGCAAGCAGCATTTCAAAAATATGTGCATAATGCTACAAGCAAAACAATAAATTTTCCTTTTGAGGCAACAGTTGAAGATGTTAAGAATGCATATCTTTTAGCATATAAATTGGGTTGTAAAGGAATTACCG
>JAMWCP010000054.1 GCA_023819665.1 Candidatus Omnitrophota bacterium | reverse complement strand
ACAGTAGTGATCATGACTTCCAATGTAGGAGCAGAACTCATTCGTAAATCTGGTTCTTTAGGTTTTAAAACCCTGAAGGATGAGATTACTTATCAGGAGATGAAGGAGAAGCTTTTAGAGGAGGTAAAGCGTACATTTAAACCAGAGTTTTTAAATCGTCTGGATGATATAATTGTTTTTCGATCTCTTACCAAAGAAGATTTGGAGAAGATTGTAGATATAGAGATTGCTTTTGTAGTTCAGAGATTAAAAGAACAGAAGATAGAATTAGAATTAACTGCCGAGGCTAAAGAGTTTTTAATCGAGAAAGGATTTGACCCTCTATTTGGAGCCCGTCCTTTAAAACGCACCATTCAGCGTTATATCGAAGACCCCTTGGCACAGGAAATAATCGCGGGAAGATTTAAAGAGAACAGTCGGATTAAAATCTTGCGCAGAAATGACGAGTTAATTTTTGAATGATTTGAATGAAAAGTTGCCTTTATTTTTTAAATAAATTAGGAAATAGATTTTTGGCTTTATTGTATTTTATAGGAGGATTGGCAGATTTAACTTTACATACTATTTTTTTTACTTTTTATCCACCCTTTAAAAAAAGAGCGATTTTAGAGCAGGCAGAAAGAATCGGTTATAAAAGTTTACCTATAGTTTCTTTATTAGCTTTATTTATTGGTGTAATTTTGGCTTTACAGACAGCGGTCTTAATGCAAAGATTAGGTTCAGAGATGTATATTGCTTCTATTGTGGCACTTTCTGTAGTGAGAGAGTTAGGACCTGTAATTACTGCTTTAATCGTTGCCGGTAGAGCGGGAGCGGCTATGACGGCGGAGATTGGTAGTATGATTATAACTGAACAGGTGGATGCTTTAAGAACTTTAGCGGTGAATCCTTTACAGTATCTGGTTGTACCACGTTTTTTAGCCTCCATGTTGATGTTACCAATCCTTACCATATATGCAAACGTTATAGGGATAGTAGGAGGTTATCTTATCTGTGTTTATAAATTATACATCTCCTCTAATATGTATATAAGTATTACCTTGGAAGCGTTAAAATTTAAAGACATTTTTACGGGTTTGGTTAAATCTCTATTCTTTGGTATGATTATTGCTCTGGTTTCTTGTTTTTATGCTTTTAAAACAGAAGGGGGAGCGGAGGGTGTGGGAAGAGCAACGCGTAGTTCAGTAGTTGTTAGTTTTGTTTTAATTTTATCTGCAGATTGTCTTTTTACATCGATTTTTTATTTTATTTTTCCTTAAAAAGAAGATGATCAGAATAGAAGGATTGTGTAAATCTTTTAATTCTTTAAAAGTTCTGGATGGATTGTCTCTAGAGATTAAAGAGGGAGAAACGAAAGTAATAATTGGGCGTTCCGGCTGCGGTAAAAGCGTACTTTTAAAACATATCGTAGGAATTATTAAACCGGATAAGGGTTCAATATTTATAGAAGATAAAGATATTACGAAAATAAAGGAATCCCAACTTAAATCTGTACGAATGAAGATGGCTATGGTTTTTCAAGGAGGAGCACTTTTTGATTCTTTAACCGTGGCAGAAAATGTGGGTTTTGTTTTGAGGGAACATTACCATTTTAGCGATAAGGAGATTTTGGAAGCAGTGAAAGAGGCTTTAAGTATGGTAGAACTTGATGGAGTGGAAGAGTTTATGCCTGTTCAGTTGAGCGGAGGGATGAAGAAACGGGTTGCAATTGCAAGAGCTATATGTATGAGACCAAAGATTATTCTCTATGACGAGCCTACCACCGGAGTCGATCCTATTACAGCTGATAGTATAAACACCTTGATACGCAATCTGCATGATAGATTGAAAGTTACCTCTATTGTGGTTACTCATGATATGAAGAGTGCATATAGAATTGCAGATCGTATCGCTATGCTCTATAAAGGTAGAATTATTGCCGAAGGCACTCCAGAGGAGATTCAAAATACATCTGATGCAATAGTTTATCAGTTTATCAATGGCTTGTCTTGGGGACCTATAAAAAAGGAGGACTTATAAAAAGCGAAGGTGTAGGATGTCTGATAGTACAAAGTTAGAATTGAAATTAGGAATTTTTGTATTTATCGCTATAATTATTTTAGTAGTGTCAATTTTTTCTGTGGGAGATTTTCAAAGTTGGCATTCAGGGGGCTACAAGATATTTATAAAATTTGGATTTCTAAATGGTGTAAAATTAGGTGCACCCGTCAGATTCAGGGGGGTAGATGTAGGTGAGGTGAGAGATATAGATATAGTTACCGACGTAGAAAGCATCAATTCATTTGTAAAAGTTACCTGTTGGATAAAAAAATCAGTAAAGGTGCCCAAAGATTCGGGTGTTTGGGTTAATACTTTAGGTATTTTAGGAGAGAAGTATATTGAGATTATGCCTGGAGAGGCAAAAGATGTATTGGAACCCGAATCTTTTATTATAGGTAATGATCCTATTGCTATGCATGAGATCGCTGAGCTTACTAAAAAGATAATTACACGGATCGATACAGAATTAATAAGACTAAAAACACAAGAGGGAACCTTAGGAAAATTGCTTTATGACGATCAGCTTTATAGAAAAATATACACTATAATTGAAAATTTAGAAACTCTTGTTTTGGATCTTAAGGCCCATCCATGGAAGCTTTTCTTTATTCCAAAGAAAAAAAATTGATGATTATGTATGAAAGCAAAAACGATATTTAGTTGTCAAAACTGTGGGTATCAGTCATCTAAATGGTTAGGTAGATGTCCGGATTGTAATATGTGGAACTCTTTTATAGAAGAGAATTATTTGGACACTTCTATTAAAACAAGAGAGAGGGTTTCTCTTTATAAAGAGGAACCTGTACTTCTGAGAGATGTTAAATTAGAAGAAAAAACTAGATTAACAACTAATATTGAAGAACTTGATCGTGTTTTAGGAGGAGGATTGGTTTGTGGTTCAGTTATTCTTCTTGGGGGAGAACCAGGGATTGGTAAATCTACAATTTCACTTCAGTTATCTAATTCATTAACTCATGCAGGATACACTGTATTTTATGTAAGCGGCGAGGAATCAGTTAGCCAAACACGCATCCGGGCAAATCGTCTATTAAAAGATAGAATTAGAGATAATTTCTACATTGTAAGTCAGACAGATCTTTCTTTAATATTAGAATATATAAAAAAAATAACACCCCACGTAGTAATCATTGATTCTATTCAAGTGATTTTTGATCCTTCTGTGGGTTCTTCAGCAGGGACGATCAGTCAAATAAGAGAGTGTGCCGGTATATTGGCTCATTTGGCTAAAAGTACGAATACTGTTTTGATTATTATTGGGCATGTAACCAAAGAGGGAATAATTGCTGGGCCAAAAGTTCTTGAACATATCGTAGATACTGTACTCTATTTTGAAGGAGATAGATTTTCTACGCTTCGGATTTTACGAGCAGTAAAGAATCGTTTTGGTTCTACCAATGAGATAGGTGTATTTGAGATGACTTCGGAAGGATTACAGGAGGTCAAAAGTCCTTCAGAGATATTTCTTTCTGAAAGGCCACAGGAGATTCCCGGTTCGGTTATCTCTGCTGTTTTAGAAGGAAGTCGGCCTCTTCTGATCGAAATACAAGCATTGGTAAGTAGAGGGGGTTTTGGTTATGCACGCCGTCGAACGCAAGGATTTGATTATAATCGTTTAGGTCTGTTGGTAGCAGTATTAGAAAAAAGATTGGGGATTTCGTTAGAAAACGAAGATGTGTTTGTGAATGTGGTAGGAGGTATAAAAGTTGAAGATCCTGCTTTAGATCTAGCAGTGGTTTTGGCGATTATTTCTGCGTTTAAAGAAAAAGTGGTATTAAAGGATAGTGTAATTTTTGGCGAGATCGGTCTAGGAGGAGAAGTGAGGAGTATAAATCAGGCAATGCTTAGGATAAAGGAGGCAGAGAGGTTAGGATTTAAGAATATATTTTTACCTAAAAATAATCTTAAAAATTTAAATTATAAAAATAAAATAAAATTAATAGGAGTAGGTAATCTTAAAGAGATTTTACCATTAGTGTTTATCTGAAAGGTCTTTGGATATAAAGAAGGGAGGATGTCTTTATGGGTTTATTATTTGTAAGGATTTTATTTATTTTGGGTTGTATAGTGATAGGGTATCAATCTATGGCTACCCAAGAAAGTCAGATCATCGCAGCAATAATAGGTGCTTTAGTAGGGGGAGTCGTTATTCTGTTTGAAATAGGAATGCATCGGATATCTCTGCGAGGATTATCTAGTTCTGTGTTTGGTTTAATTTTGGGTTTGCTTATGGCAAAATTGGTGGGAGATGCGTTTAATCTAGTACCTTTATCGTCTTCCACTGTTATGTTTATAAAAATAATTTTCACGCTTATTTTTTGTTATCTGGGGTTTATCATGGGGCTACGCGGGAAAGATGAATTTAATATTATTATTCCTTATGTGCGGTTGCGACAGGAAAAGGAATCGTCGGAAATTATACTGTTAGATACAAGTATAATTATTGATGGAAGGATAGCGGATATTTGTAAAAGTGGGTTTTTAGAAGGGAGATTGGTAGTTCCTCGTTTTGTTTTAAAGGAACTTCAGGTGATTGCTGATTCTACCGATCCAATTAAGCGCCAACGGGGGAAGAGAGGATTAGATATACTGCATAATTTACAGGATGAATTGAAAGTACAGGTTGTTGTACATGAAGAGGATTTTAATGATATTCAGGATGTAGATACAAAGTTGGTAAAACTTGCTAAGATTCTGGATGCTAAGATACTTACAGTGGATTTTAATCTTAATCGGATTGCAAGTTTACAACAGGTTAAAGTTTTAAATCTCAACGAGTTAGCTAATGCTTTAAAACCTATGCTTTTCCCGGGTGAGATTATTCAGATAAAATTGATTAAAACAGGTAAAGAGTATAACCAAGCAGTGGGGTATTTAGATGATGGAACGATGGTGGTAGTGGAAGAAGCTATTCGTTATATTGGCCAAGAGGTAAGAGTGGTGGTTACTAGTGTTTTGCAAACGCAGGCGGGTAGAATGATATTTGCAAAATTGGAAAAATAATTATGTCTTTTGTCAGTGCGATTATTCCTGCGGCAGGTTATGGTTTAAGATTAAGAAAGAATATTCCCAAGGCTCTTGTGGAGCTAAACAGAAAGCCACTTTTTATTTATCCATTAGAAATTATCAGTGAATATCCTCAGATAAGTGAAATTATATTAGTAGTACCCGCAGATTATATAGATTTATTTAAAAAAAAGATAAAGATATATTGTGTTGATAAAATAAAAGCGGTGGTAGCAGGTGGGATGATACGTCAAGAGTCAGTGGAGAAAGGCTTAACTTATGTTCGGAATGAGACAAAATGGATTCTGATTCATGATGCAGTAAGACCATTTATTAATTTTAAGATGATCTCGGAAGTTATTTCTTCTGCTAAAAGATATGGAGCGGCTACTTTAGGTGTACCTGTAAGTGCCACTTTAAAGAGTATAGATAATCATCAGTATGTGAAAAAGACATTGACACGTGATTCCGTATGGGAGATTCACACTCCTCAGGTTTTTAGAAAAGAACTTATTATAAAGGCACATCAGAAATTTAAAAGATGTAGTTTTACGGATGATGCAGGTATGGTAGAAAAATTAGGGGTAAGAGTCAAGGTAATCAGAGATAGCTCTTTTAATATAAAGATCACTTATCCCGAAGATTTATTTCTCGCAGAGGCCATACTTAAATACAGAAAAAGATATGGATTATAAGGTAGGTATTGGTTACGATATTCATCGTTTGGTTAAAAAGAGGAAACTTATTTTGGGAGGAATAGAGATACCCTATAAACGAGGTCTATTAGGACACTCTGATGGGGATGTGCTTATTCATGCAATCTGCGATGCCCTTCTGGGAGCGATGGGTAAGCCAGATATAGGAGAACACTTCCCGGATAATGAATTACAGTATAAAGATATTGCTAGTAGTGAATTGTTAATTAAAGTGAAGTTGATTTTAGACAATTTAGGTTTTCAGATACTTAACTTAGATACATTAATCATTGTTCAAGAACCAAAGATGTACTCTTTTAAAAAACAGATACAACAGAGATTAGCGGATATTCTGGAATTATCTCCGGAATTAATAAATGTAAAGGCAAAAACTAGCGAAGGATTAGGTGAAATAGGTAGAAGAAAAGCAATTGCTTGCTGGGCTGTAGTTTTACTTAAGAGAAAGGAGCGGTAATGATAGTTGTAATATATATTTTATTAGCTTTAGTTTTACTTTTTATTTTAAAAATAGTACTTATTTCTATTTTCTTTTATCCAGAAATAAAAGCGGCTCAGAGAAAGGATCCCGCCGCTAAGAGTTTTCTAGAAATAGTATTACTCTATCAAGGATTGCATGTAATCATCTATCATCGCATCGCTCATTTCTTCTATAGACTAAAATTCTATTTTTTTGCACGTTTTATTAGCCAATTAGCGCGGTTTCTGACGGGTATAGAGATACACCCGGGAGCAAAGATTGGGAGAGGTGTTTTTATTGATCATGGTATGGGAGTGGTAATAGGAGAAACCACGATTGTTGGAGATAATGTTTTAATTTATCAAGGAGTAACCCTAGGAGGGACGGGTTTAGAGAAAGGCAAGCGTCATCCTACTGTTGGTAATAATGTAGTGATTGGGGCGGGGGCAAAAATTTTAGGTAATATCACTATCGGAGAGAATTCTTATATTGGGGCGAATGCAGTGGTAATAAAAGACGTTCCCGCTAACTCTACAGTAGTAGGAGTCCCTGCTCGACTTACTAAGCAAGATGGCAAGAAGATTGAGTTGAATTTAGACCATATTCATATTCTCGATCCAGTAATGAGTTTAATTGAAGAATTAAAAGAGAGAATTGAATCTTTAGAAAGAAAGATAAAATAGTATGGCCATCCATATTTATAATTCTCTTACGCGCAAGAAAGATGAGTTTATTCCTTTAAGCCCATCTCAGGTGAGTATGTATACGTGTGGAGTAACTGTTTACGATGAATGTCATATTGGGCATCTTCGTAGTCTTTATATATTTGAAGTTATACGCAATTATTTGGAGTTTAGAGGTTTTAAAGTTAAGATGGTCCGTAATATCACCGATATTGATGATAAGATTATAGATCGTTCCCGTCAATTAGGAATAGACTGGCATGAACTTGTAGATAAATATATTAATGATTATGAGATGGTTCTTAAATTATTAAATCTTCGCAAGGCAGATTTTGAGCCACGCGCTACCCAACATATCTCTTCTATGGTTAAAAATATCGAAGTACTTCTCAAAAAAGGTTATGCTTATATTACTGCTACCGGCATATATTACCGCGTAAAAAAATTTGCTAATTATGGAAAATTGTCTGGTCAAAAATTAGAAGAAATGCTCAAAGGTGTAAGAATTCAAATAGATGAAGAAAAAGAGGAGTCTTTAGATTTTGCTCTTTGGAAGTTCTCTAAGCCGGATGAGCCATATTGGGATAGCCCCTGGGGAAAAGGAAGACCAGGATGGCATATAGAATGTTCTACTATGGCTATGGAATACTTAGGTGAGACTATAGATATACATGGAGGAGGGAGGGATTTGCTTTTCCCTCACCATGAAAATGAACTTGCTCAATCTGAGGCTATTACAGGAAAAATTTTTGCTAAATATTGGATTCATCATGGTCTTTTGACAATCAATGGTCAAAAGATGGCAAAGTCTTTAGGCAATTTCATAAACCTAAGAGATATCCTTAGAGATTATCACGGCGATGTTTTAAAGCTTTTCTTTATCTCCACCCATTATTCTCATCCTATAGATTTTAGTTGGGAAAAACTCAATGAATATAATAAAGTACGGATGCGTTTTATAAATCTGATGGAACGATTAAACAGTATAGGTATTTTGGAAACAAAAAAGATGAGT
>JAMWCP010000053.1 GCA_023819665.1 Candidatus Omnitrophota bacterium | reverse complement strand
ATCCCGATTTAATTCATCCGGGTGATGAGATAATTATACCGCAGGTAGACTTTGAATATTAAAAATGTTAACTAAAACAAAATTTAGATTTTTGGATTGAAAAATAAAGAAAGATGAGGTATATTTTTAATAGAAAGAATTTATTTTATGTTCTTTTATTAAATACTTTTTTAAATTTTAAATCCTTAAACGACAAAAGCCAAACTCACAGTAATGTGGGGACGGAAAGCCACGGGTCGGATGAGGAAGTAATACTTTTAAAAATTAATACTTCTTTATACGATAGCCGGGTTGCCGAAGTTAAGGTAACGCGGCTTTTTTAATTTATAATTAAAAATGTATATGAAATATCAAAAAAATAAAAAACTTAAGAAAAAATCCATAATAGGTATCTGTATCTTAAGTATAGTGTGTACTCTCTCTTCCTCCTTACTTTGGGGCGAAGATTCTCTGGTGAGTTATTTTGATATTGCACCACTGAAATACGAAGAATATATAAAAGGTAAAATTCAGCATGGTTATTATGTAGAAGAATTTACTAAAATGGAGAGCGGACAAAAGGCATTGCTAGAAAAAATGACTGAGATCGAAAAATTGGTCTCGAAATCTTATGAAACAAATATGGCCGCTATTATTGGATTAAGAGGCATTTTTTCTTCTATTCTTGAAAGTACTCAAGAGTTATACTGGTCAATGCAACAAAATCAAAATCGAGCAGAAAAAACTGCTGCTAATCTCACAGAGTTTAAATATGTTAAGTATTCTGATGGTAAAATTGTAAATTTTAAAGAAGGCTTGGTAAGTTCCATTGAAAATGAACGGGTAGTCGATGAATATGGAAATGTAAGAATAAGACATACTTTTAATATGAAATATGATGAAAACCGGCTTCTTACGAGTTATGAAGCAACTCTTATGGATACTTTAGGAAATAAAAATTATATTTATTGTTATGGCATTAAATACACTCCTGATTCAGTTTTCTATGGAGGTTATGACACGGTTGCTAATAAAAACGAAATAGAAAAACATATTATAGAAATAGACCCTGCGGGAAATAAGGTTGAGACCCATTGGAAAGCATTAGAATATGACGGGAAATTACTCAAAGCAGAAAGCGTAGAGATCGATGATAGTATAAATGGTAAATCCTCCTTTACGAGGACCAATATTCAATATGAAAATGGGAATTATCGAAGAATAAAATCTTATCATGAAGAAGGGGTAGGAACCGATGGCTTAAAATATACAAAGGATAGAACAGACATTCAATATAATGATAAAGATCAAATTGTTGGCTATCGTGAGACTGTATATATTACTAATGTTGATGGAAGTATAACCAAAGTAACCACAGAGGCGAAATTTGAATACCTATATGTTCCCCCTCAATTTGGTGAAGATGTAGAAGAAAGGGATCCAGATAGACTATTAAGATCTATTATAACTACTACGGTTGAAAATCCTGATGGCTCCAAAAAAACTGAAACCATCACTACTAACTACTTTTATGATAATAATCAAACACTTATTGGCGCTTCTGCTCATTCAGAATTCAACGGAAATTCACCTCAACGATGGGAATATACGGATAACGAAGGTCATATTCTTATAAGAGAAGAAAAAGATGGAGAGGTAAAATATTACTATTGGGACCCCGTAAATCGCCAAAAGATATATGTTTCTGCTGATCAAGTGACCTCCACTTTAAAACCAGAATATAACTATCAAGGTTATGCTGACACCCAGTATGAAGTAATCTCAGGAATACTTATGGTAAAACAAACCACATCTTCTACTTCCTATTATGGTCAACATATCTCTCCCAATGAATTACAGCATGTAGAGACCAGTACTATTATATATAATAATCAAATTGTTACCTATACTAATGAAAAAGGTGAAACCTTTAGAAGGGTTCAGGCTATAGAGAGAACCGAACATTATGAAACTACCTATCCACTCTTAGATCCCAACAATGCCCATAAATCTACCATAGATAAGATTTATAAATATGAGTACGATACAAAAGGAAACTTAAGCGGTCTCACATTGGTATCGGGGAAGGGACACGGTTGGGAATATGGTGCTAATCAGGGATTCTATGGTGAATATAACTCTACGATTACGGAAGAATGGAAAGTTATTTTAGGAAAACCGGTAATGACGAAAGCAACCGAATTAAGAGAATATGTAAATTAAAAAGGAGGAAGAAATGTTTACTAAATTTTTAAAAACAGAAAGAATAATGAGATTAGGAATCTTACAGACACTTATATTCAGTCTCTTTTTATTATTTATATTATTATTTATAAAGGAGGCGTATGCTGATGATTCGCCTGTGAGTACCCTGGGTACTCAACTGAGAGTGATTCATATCACCTATAACGAATATGGAATTGCGATTGGCCAAACCCAAGAAATTGATGGAGAGGTAATTACCAGAAGTGATCTTTATTTTTTAGATGTCAATGGAGATGGGAAATATACAGAAGGCGTAGATCATCTCCTTGTCAAAACAGAAGTAGGAATAGATGAGAATGGTGATGGAACGCCTGATAAAACAGAGACAAAGTATTATTATCTTAAACCCGACGGATCTGATGAAGACACCCTACCTGATAGAGAGTATGTTGACCCTAATGATGCAAGATTTAAAAAGATCGAAAAGGGTTCTATCTCTATAAATAAAACCCACACAGTAACTACCTCTACATTTCATAATGGAAATCTGCGTACAGATACAGCACTAACTACTAGTGAATCGTATATATATGTTGATCAAAATGGAGATGGTGAAGCAGATGATATAAACGGCGATGGAAAAGTCGATGATCAAGATAAAATTTTAACCAGCAGAAGCCAAACCACAGATACTTATCACTATGATGCCAATGGTAACTTAACCTCTGTGATAGGCAGTGGAACTTACGAACAATGGACCACTTATACTGATAATAACGGACGAAGAGTTCATTACTGTTCAGGTAGGGGTACAATTACGAGGGAATATGAAATAAGAGACGGTCAAGCATTACTGATAAAAACCGTATCTCAAGGAGATATCTTTGATAAAGACGGAAAAGATGTAGGAGATAGCATAACTATAGATACAACAACTGAATGGGAATATTTAGGAGGACAATGGGTAGCCAAGAAACAAAATACAGTAAGTGTTACCATTTCCCATGAAGCCAAATCACAACCTACCCGCGCTTTAAGCGGTGAAGCATTAAATAAGATTCTCCAAGGAACTGCCACCATTGCTGAAATAAAACAAGCGATTGAAAATGCAGGAATTAATATAAGAGACATCTCCCGCATAGAAAAGAATGTAACTTATACCCGAAATAGCGCTGGTGTGGTAACGGGAATAGATTTAGCCTATGTTGACTATGTAACAGAAGGTGGCAAAAAGATCCCTAAATCCTATCAGATTGATCACTCCAATGGTGGTTGGCAACTCTTTCTTATCACTCAAGCTCCAGCTCAAGGAAACAATGATCCTGATGATACAAATCACGATGGTAAAAAAGAATGGGCAAAAGTAAAATATGATGAAAAAATGGGTTGGTATATAGCAGAAGAGTGGATGGCGTGGAAATTAATTAATGATGCTGACTGGAGTGGAGGTACATGGGGTGATCCAGCGGTAACAGGTACGGTATATCAACAAAATGGGACTTGGTATATGAATGTGCAGGTTTGGTCAGATAGTCAACAGCACTGGGAAACTACCACGATTGAACTTAACCTAGATGCTCTTTCTCCTGAACAAAGACAAGCATTGGAGCAGATTCTACAAACATATGCAAATAGCCAAGAAACCATTACTCTTTATGGTATGACCGCCGGTCATGTAATTAATGAAGGGACAAAATTAGTAGTAATGGGTTTAGGAAGAAGCAATTTCTCTGCTCATCCTTTTGATTTCGAAGGAGATATTCCGGATGTCCTTGAGGGAGGAATAGATGAGGACTTCGCTGAATTTGTCTCTGCAATGATCAACTCTCCTTTTGCTAATGAAGTTTTAGGTTCGCTTTCTCAAGATGCACGCTATACTACTTTATCAGAACTCTACGATGCTTTAGCATGGGATAAAAGCCTAAAAATAGGCGGTTCCTTTACTACCTCTACAGGGATTACCTTTACTCTGGTCAGAGAAGAAAACGGCGCAAGGTTAGATGCTACTATAAATGGTAAGACCTACCAATTCCGTCATCTTAGTGAAAATCTCTGTAGGCAATTAGGTTTATAAAATAAATGATAAGATCAATAAAAAGGGAAGGACACTGTAAGACCTTCCCTTTTTTTATTGACATACACACTAATCTTATTTATAATTAAAATAATGAAAAAAATTTTATTATTGATTCTTATTTTTTTTCTCTCAGAATGTCTAATTTTTTCTGAAGAGCTAAAAGAAATACTAAAGAAAGAAGGATTGGAGTTTGGAATACAACTTTCTCCTTCTAAACAGATATTGGAAGAAGAAAGAGAAAAATATTTTGAAGCGGAAATCCTTCAATATATCTTCTTAGAGAGTCCTGCCTATAGAGTAGCGTGTAATTCTAATTTCTGTGCTTTTGCTCAAAAAGAAGGAAAGATTTCCATCTACGATCTAAAAAACAAAAAAATTATCTATCAGGAAAATATATCCCGATATCCTCTCTACAATGTTGCTTTTCATCCTTTTAAAAATATAATCTGTTGTGCAGATCGTGAAGGGAAAATTACTATTTTTGACTTAGATAAAAAAGAAAAACTCCATACCATTTACGAGTTAGGGAAAAGACTATCGGAAGTAAAATTTTCTCCCGATGGTAAGTATTTGGCAGTGGCTTACTTAGATTCCGGCCAAATAAACGTATATAATCTTTCTAAATATCAAAATATTTCTACTATAAAGGCTCATACCGAAGGGATATATTATCTGGCTTTCAGTCCCGAAGGTCGTCTAATTGCTTCTGCTTCGAGAGATAGAAAAATAGGCATTACCCCTATCGATCATGCTTGGCCATCTCAACTTTTAACAGAACATTTGTTTTTTGTTTTAACCTTAGATTTTTCTCCGGATAATGAATTTTTTGCTTCAGGCGGTGGAGATGGAAAATTAATTGTTTGGAAGAAAAATCAAAATGTTATAGACAAAAATATTTATTTTGAATGGATCCACCCTAACTGGGTTACGACGGTAAAGTTCTTTAGAGATTATATAATTACCTCGTGCAGAGATGGTAAAATAAGAATATTTGATTTTATGAACAAAAAACTTTTAGGTATTTTCAAATGTTCAGAAAGTATTTTTAGCATAGATATAACACCTCAATCAGAATTTCTCTTTGTTTCTACTTTAAAAGGAGTTGCACAGTATAATTTGAAAGAAATAATAGAGAAAACATTAAATTATTAGTATGGCTCTCTTCTTATTTAATATTATTATAGGACTACTTATTTGCTTTAACCCTATGGTGATAAATGCTCAGGAGAATACGCAATCTGAAGAAATTTCTGTAGAAGGCCGGATTATAGTTCAAAAAGCAAAACCTCAAGATAACCTTATATTATATGCCCGCGATGGGAAAGTATATAATATATATGGGGAATTCAAAGACCTAATACAAAGTATGATTACTGAGATAGGAGATAAAAACTGGGTAATACTTAAAGGAAAAACAAAAGGAAAAGAAATACAAGTATGCCATAAAAAAACAGTTATTGATAAACAAGGCAACCCCTCCTCTGAAACAGAGTGCTTCTGGCAATACTCTTTATATGTAAATAAAATAGATACTATTGAAGCATCGGAAAAAGAGACTCCCCGGCCTCAAATGTCTGTTCAAAAAGAAAGTACCTCACCTCAAATTTTATCTATCGGGACATCTTCACAGGTTTTTTGGATAAAAGGGAAAATTGAGAATATAGATATAAAATCTCCTTTTAAAAATTTAGAAGTCGCTTTTTTTGATAAAGATAAAAATCTGATAAGAAAAAATATAATAATAAATAAAAATACTAAAGTGGTTAAAACAGTAGAAAAAGAACCGATATATCTATCCTTAAAAGCACTAAAAATTAACCAAAAGGTACTAATAGAATATATGATAGATCCAAAGGATCAAACTGCTACCGCTATAGCAATTACTATTCTGGAAGATTAAAGATTTGTATTTTTAAAAATTATATGGTATAATTATTTATAGAAAAAGGGGCTGGCTTAAAATAAATTTTAAGTTGAAAGGGGGTAACCTGATGAAAAGGTAACCCCTTTTTTGTTTTGGAAGTAATAATAAGATAAGGCGGTGTTTTATGATAAAAAAACTTTACTATTTTATTATCGCTATGTTCGTTATGCTTTTTATTACGGGATGCGAAACAATCAATGCATTTAAAACAAAAGAGATCAAAAAAGAGGATATTCCTGAAATATTAAAATTAGGGCTATTTCCTTCAGAAGCAGGAGAAGAATCTTTTATTAATAAAATTGATGCCTGGATAAAAGAAAATCTTTGGTAACAAGAAAAAATGAGTATTGCGCGCGTTTCGGTAAATAGACCGGTCACTATTTTAATGATATTTGTAGCTCTTGTGCTTTTGGGTTTTATCTCCTGGAGTAAACTACCCCAAGAACTCTTTCCTCCGATTACTTACCCTATGATAACGGTAGTTACCTCCTATGAAAATGCTGCTCCTGAAGAAATTGAAAGTCTGATTACTAAAATCATCGAAGAAGCAGTAGGAACGGTTAATAACGTCAAAAGAATAAGTTCTATATCCAAAGAGGGTCTGTCTTTAGTAATGGCTGAATTTAATTGGGGAACAAATATGGACTTCGCTGCTCTAAATGTCCGGGAAAAAATCGATCTGATAAAAGATCGACTTCCTCGCGAATCACAAGAGCCCGTAGTAATGAAATATAATCCTTTCGATCTCCCTATTATGAACTTAGTAGTCACTGGCCCTCTGTCTTCTTATGAATTAAGAAGGATATGTCGCAAGTACATCAAAGATGCTATTGAAAAAGTAGAAGGCGTGGCTTCTGTAACTATCAGTGGTGGGGAGGAACGCGAAATTGTAATAGAGATTGACCAAGCTAGATTACGTGCTTCACAGGTTTCTATTGTATCAGTGGTAGACACTCTAAAATCAGCTAATCTTAATTATCCTGCAGGTACAATCAAAGAAAGTTTTTATGAATATCTAATTCGTACTATTGGTGAATATCAGAAAATAAGTGAAATTAAAGAAACTCCTACTGCTTTAGATATTCCTGAAGAAGAGGCAAAGAATATTAAAGAAAAAGAGAAAAAAGAGAAAAAGGGTCTTAGACTTGTATATATTAAAGATATCGCGGAAGTCAAAGATACTATAAAAGAAAAAACAAGTATCTCCCGTTATAACACACAGGATAGCATCTCTTTAGTTATAAAGAAGCAATCTGGGACTAATACTTTAAATGTAGTAAAAAGAGTACGTAAAGAAATCCAGAAACTGCTTTCTGAAAAATTACCCAAAGGGATTAATATTGAGGTTACTTACGATCAATCGCAATTCATCAAAGAGGCAATTTCTAATGTGCGGGACGCGACAATTCAAGGTGGAATTCTTGCTTTCCTCGTTCTTCTATTTTTCCTCCGTGAATTGCGCTCTTCAATAGTAATTACTATAGCTATCCCTGTCTCTATAATGGCCACATTCTTTCTAATGTATCTTCTTAAAATTAATATAAATATGATGTCTCTCGGTGGTTTGGCTTTAGGTGTAGGTATGCTCGTAGACAACTCCATTGTAGTAATAGAAAATATATTTCGACATCGCCAAATGCAAAAACCCTTAAGTAAAGCTTGTATTGAAGGAACTCAAGAGATGATAGGTGCAATTATAGGCTCAACTCTCACTACCATAGCGGTATTTCTCCCTTTTGCCTTTGTAATAGGCGTTGCTGGACAGATCTTTAAACAACTTTCCCTAACTATAACTTTTTCACTTTTAACCTCTATAATAGTAGCTATCTCTTTAGTACCAGTTCTTGTCTCTTGGCAATTAAGAGGAAAATTATCAACAGTAGATACATCTCCTAAGAAAGAGATCCGTCTTA
>JAMWCP010000052.1 GCA_023819665.1 Candidatus Omnitrophota bacterium | reverse complement strand
TAGAAAGAACTGCCTCCGGATGTTCCTGAACAAACTCTTTAAATATCTCTTTTGCTTCAGTGATGCTTTCTTGATTGTAATCGGTGTTGTGATAAAGTAAGGATTTACAAGAAGCAAGTTGAAATTTAGCTGCAGAAAACCATTCGCTATTAGGGTAATTGGAGATTACTTTCTCAAATTCTTCTATTGCTTCCTCGTATCTACCTAAACTTTTCAATATCAGACCCAATTTATACTGAGCAAGAGGTGCTAAAGGGCCAAATGTAGAATTATCTACGACTTTACGAAATATCTCAATACTGGGATGTTCTATCAAAATATCTTTGGCGATACTTAATTTTGCTTTACCCTCCATAAAAGCTTCTCCAATATTATACTGGTGCTCAACAATCTCTTGGATTCTCTCTGAAAATGGATATTTATCAATGACCTTCTGATACTCTAAGAATGCCTCATATAACCTTCCGCTCTTCTCTTCAATCAGTCCTAAATAGTACTGCGCTTCCGCTGCCTCTTTCGCATGTGGAAAATATTTTATCAACTTTTTAAATTCTTCTTTTGCTTCTTTTAATCTATTCCCTTGATACAAAGAAATAGCAAAATCAAACTGCTCTTGAGGTGTGGGTTTTACCGCATATTTAGGATTTACCCATTTACCAGTTTTAGGAGTCCATATCCAGTAGCAAAAAGCAGGGGTAAAAGAAATTATTCCAAAAATTAACAAAAAACAAAAAAATATTCTCTTCATATAAACTAAATTAACATACAAGAGAATTTTTGTCAAAGAAAATAATAATTATGGAAATTTAATCATTACTTCGGACTGAAGAATCTATCATTTTTTTAATCTGTTTGGCAATCAATACCGCTGCGCAAGCCGCACCAAAACCATTATCAATATTAACCACTAACAAGCCAGGAGAACAAGATTGCAACATCGTCATTAATGCTGATTCACCTTGTCCACCATATCCATAACCTGAAGAGGTAGGAACACCAATTACAGGAACATCTACTAAACTTTTTACTAACGTAGGCAAAGCACCGTCCATCCCTGCAACAACCACGATGCAGACGACTTTCTCTTTAAGCATTTTCTTCAAAGGTATAAATAATCTGTGCACCCCTGCAATCCCTATGTCATAAGCAGTAATTACCTGGCAACCTAAAAGTTCCATTATACGTCTTGCCTCTTCTGCTACATAGATATCGGTGGTACCAGCGGATATCAAACCTACCTTGAGATTTATCTTTTTTATCTTATAGTTTTTTTTAACAACCACTATCATTCTCGCTTTATCATAATGTATCCATCTAAAATTTTTTATTTTTTTTCTCTTAATTTCTTTCACGGACTCTTTATTAACTCGCGTCGCAATAGCCATCCCTTTTCTCTTTGCCATTTCTACCAAAAGTTTAGTTATCCACTGAGAATCTTTCCCTTCCGCAAGAATTATCTCCGGTATTCCCGCCCATGCTTCTCTATAAACATCCAGCCGTGCAATATCTTCTATTTTTTTAATTATATCCATATTTACAGTGAGTTAAATCTTAGGAGATTTTATTGCTTTTAATTTTTTATTTTTTTCCTCTACATCTTTAGCCATCTCTTCTTTATAAAGCTTTAATTTCTTTTTGAGCTCGGGATATTTTATCCCTAAAATTTCTACCGCTAAAACAGCAGAATTCTTTGCCCCGCCTTTGCCCACACTAACTGTAGCCACAGGTACACCGGAAGGCATCTGAACTATAGACAAAAGTGAATCTAAACCACCAAGTTGTGTCTGAATTGGAACGCCAATCACGGGAAGTTTACTCCAGGCAGCTATCATACCGGGTAGATGCGCCGCCCCTCCTGCAGCAGCAATAATAACCTCCAGACCTCTTTCTTCTGCGCTTAAAGCATACTCTTCTACTATCTGAGGACTACGGTGAGCAGACATAATCTTTACCTCATAGCCAATACCAAATTTCTCTAAAATCTTCATTGTCTCCTGCATTGTCTCTAAATCCGAATCGCTTCCCATCACAATACCCACTAACACTCTATTCTGCATCTATTCCCTCCTCTTTTTTATTTTTGATCACGATGAAGAAAAACCAATCCCAACAGAAAAAATAGATTTAAGCTAAAAAGAGAAATACGGTAGCGAATTACTCCCCATCGAAGAAACAATAATAGAATTACTCCCCAAAAAAGAGAACCCACAATTGCTGAAATATATCCCATAAGATTAAACAACCCAAATATTTTACCTATTTTATCCTTAGGAACAAAATATACCACCATTGCACGTAAAACTGTCCAAGTCGAACCTAAAGCTAGTCCTCCAAACCAAGCAATAAACCAATAAAGACTCATATTTTTTATCCACGCCGCTAAACTAACAACAGATATCCAAAGAACGAATAAAACCGTAAGACTCTTTTTTATGCCTAAATAGTCAGTAATATTACCAGAGATGAAACTACCTAAAATAGCAAATAAAGTAGATAGAATAACAAAATTAATAAGCTGTATCTCAGTTATCTTAAAAACTACTGTTGCATAAACTGACATAAAAATAATAATCACATTAACTGCACAGAGTCCACAAAATGATGCTTTCAAAAAATTAATTAAACCAATGGCTTTATAATCAAAAAGAGTTGTCTTCAGATTAGTTAAAATCTCTAAGAATTTTTCTTTTTTTAAAAAAGAAGATAGTTTAACTCTAATTTTATAAGGATCTTTGTCTTTAATAAATAACATAGAAGGAGCGGCAAATACAAGAAAACAAAAAGCACTGAGAAAAAATATTTGGTGATAATCTTTTCTTAATGCATAGGGTCTTGTCATATAAAGAGCAAGCAGTGCGCCTATATAGCCGAACATTCTGCCAATGCCAGAAATCAAACCAACTTTATCTTTTGGTGCAATGTTGGATAGCAAAGCATTGTAAAAAACAACTGCTGTTTGACAACCAAAATTTGCCATGGCAAAGAAAATAAGTGATATAAAAACATATTTACTTATTCCTAACATCATCGTAAAAATAACGGAAAACAAAGTAAAAAGGTTTAGAAAAAACATACGTCTATTTAACAAATCAGAGATTGCGCCCAAAATAGGTGTAGATACAGCAACAAAGAATGTAGAAATACCGAAAGCAACACTATAAAAAATCTCGGGCAAACCCTTCTCTATAGTTACCCAACGTACAAAATATAAAGAAACAATATTCAGAGCAAAGAACTGATTTGCTAAATCGTACAAACTCCATGTTAAAATTAAAGCATTCTGCCGGATTCCTTTTATATTCATTTTCTCCCTATCGGCATTATATAGATAGGTTCTTCTTTTATATTTAATACTTCCTTCACCATTTCGTCTACAAAAGCACCTATTGCTACCGTGCCCAAACCTAATGACTCTGCTTGCAAATAAACATTTTGACCAACATGCCCCACTTCTATATGAACATACCGTATACCTCGTTCTCCATACTTTCGCGTTGTTTTTTCGTATTGAACACAGATCACTAAACTTATAGGGGCATCCTTTATACAACTTTGAAAAAGACAACTAGAATACAAAGCAAATCTTTCATCCCCTTCTTTAGTCATAACAAGAGAATGTCTCTCTGGATTGTAATGATAAATACCGGGTTTTAAATTTTCTACTTCTCCTGCCACCAAATAAATCTCTAAAGGATATAAAGCACCGGCAGAAGGAGCAGTTCTTCTTTTTTCTCTAAAAGATGTGATTCCCTGTGCTGACCAGAGAAGCTGAGAAACCTCTTCTAAACTTAAAGGCATATCCTTATATTCCCTTACAGACTTTCGTCTAAAGAGTGCTTCTTCTACCGAAAGCTTACCGCTTTTCTGCACAGAAGGAAGCTTAATCTCTTCGTTTTTATCTGAAATCATCTCTTTATCTCTACTTTTAAGACCGAAAGAGAAACTTATAAGTATAATCACAATTAAAACTACAAACCACTGCTTATCTCTTTCATTGCCCATTTAACTTTTAACTTCCCCTATGTAACCTTTTCTTAAGAGTATACCATATAAAAGATAAATTTGGTATAATAAGTTAAAATAAAAAAACAAAAATGGAGATAAGATTAAGGACCGAAAAAGTTTATTCTATTAGGGAATTGAATACTGAGATAAGGAACGTGCTTAATCAGGAATTCCCGGATCTGATCTGGATCCATGGAGAAATTCAAGATTATGATAAAAACAAACATAAACCTGATGTCTATTTTAGACTCTGCGAAAAACATCCCGAGATCGATGAGATAATTGCCTCAGCTGCCGTGGTAATCTTTAAAGATAGAAAACCAATTTTGGCCTCCACCTTAAAAAAGACAGAGGGGCAATTTGAATTAAAGGATGATTTAGAGGTAAAACTCCTCTGTAAAGTTGATCTTTTCCCCCGAAGCGGAAAATTTATTCTTATTGTAGAGGGAATAGATCCGGTTTACACCTTAGGAAAACTTGCCCAAAGCCGACAGAGGATAATTGAAGAATTAAAGACAAAATGGCTTTTAGAGAAGAATAAAAAATTAACCTTGCCTTTAGTCCCCTTAAACATAGGACTGATCACCTCTTACAATAGCGCTGCCTACAATGATTTCTTAGATGAACTGAAAAAAAGTAAGTATGGATTTAAGCTCTATCTTTTTGATTCTTTTATGCAGGGGAAAAATGTCGAAGGCGATATATGCTATGGGTTAGAACTCTTTAATCAAATGGATTTGGATTTAGTGGTAATCACCCGCGGCGGAGGAGCAACCTCAGATTTAAGCTGGTTTGATAACAAAAGGATAGCGGAAAGTATAGCTAATTCGAAATTACCTGTGCTTACCGGGATTGGCCATGAGATAAATATAACGATTGCGGATTTAGTCGCACATACATCCTTTAAAACCCCCACTGCCATCGCCCAGTTTCTGGTAAATAGGGTGAAAGAGTTTTTAGATATTCTGAATGATAATAACAGGTTGATAATGGAAAAGACAAAAGGAATACTACTAGAAAGAAAACAAACACTTCAGATTAAAGCCAAAAGTATCGGTTTAGCTACCCATGAATTTTTAAGGCTCCACCGAGAAGACCTTGCCTCCTTAATTAAGGAGACCCGGTTAAATCCGCTAAATTTAGTTCATAATTTGAGGTTGAAGTTAAAATTTATAGAGAAGGAAATCCATCTTGATAAATTTAAAAAAATTCTTACCGAAAAAATGGAATTGCTCTTAGAAAAATGGGAGGATTTAAAAAGGGCTTATCCAATGATAATAAAAGATAACTTACGGGATTTAAAACACTATGAGGAGAGAATTAAGATATTAGACCCGATGAATACGGTAAAAAGAGGCTTCAGTATCACCCGAGCAAAGGATGGAAGGATATTAAGAAGTATAAAAGATGCTAAGAAAGGAAATGAGTTAATCACCATTGTTTTTGACGGAAAGATAAAGAGTAAAGTAGAAAGAACCGAAAGGAGCAAAAATGCCTAAAGAAGAGATCAAGTATAACAAAGCAGTGGAAGAATTAGAAAAGATACTGGAGAGGATTCAAAGTGGAGAAGTAGATGTTGATGATCTGGCTAAAGAGGTTAAAAGAGCAACTGAGTTAATTAAGCTCTGCAAAGAAAAAATTGAGAAAACCGAGTTAGAGGTAAAGGAGGTAGTAAAGAGTCTGGAAATAGATAAATAATCAGTAGCCATCCGATAAAAGCTGGAGATTACCGATATGAACTTTATTTAAACCCGCCTTTAAAGCAATCTCTCTACATCTAAAGGCATGCCCATGTGTGGTAGTAGGAAGGTCCTGCATATAAAAACAGGGATAAAAAGCTAACAGAGAATAAGGAATATCTTTATTTAAAGAAGAGATAAATTCTGAAATCTTTTCTACTTCATACTCATCCACATATCCTGGAACCAGAAGCGTAGAGGCAACCAGAAGAGGAGGAAGTGGTCTTTCTTTTATATAAGAGGCAACTTTAGCAAAATTATCTAAAGTTCTTTTATTGGAAACCCCGCAGAGAGCAATATTTAACTCTTCTGTCCATGCTTTGAGATCAAACTTTATACAACCTCCGGATTCCCAAGCAATTTTTATCATCTCATCTAATAACTTTTCATTCATTGAACCATTTGTTTCCCAGCAGATCCTTAAGATTCTATTCTTCTTATTCTTTAAAGCAATCCTTGAAGTAAGAATCGAATGGGGTAATTGGCAGGCGGGGTCTCCACCAAAATAACAGATACAGGATGTTTTTTCATCTATTATCCTGGCTAAATCTTCTGGAGAAACAAAATTTTTCTTCTTAATATTCCCCAGGGCATCTCTAAAATGCCAGTTCTGGCAGAAAAGACAGTTAAAAGAACAACCATTATAAAAAACCGCCAGATTCTTATATCCATATTCCGGTCCTTTTTGATAGGAAAATTCAGGGAAACCCAAACCCGTTCCACCCGGACAGATCCAGCTCGCCACACAGTTTGTGGGAAGGCCGTCAAAATAAAAGGTTAAATCTCCTTTTTGTGAATCTGCTCCCACCAGTTTCCTATCTAAATTTTTCCTTAATCCACAGAAACCCATATCATTTTCTTTTATTTCACATTCATTTACACAGAGATTACATAAAATACCTTCGGGCTCCTTAGGTGGAGAAACTCCTAAATTAAAATCCTCTCTGGTTTTCTTATGGGCTTCTAAAATATAAAACTTGGCTTTCTTAAAATCATTCCTTATACACTCTAAACAGATTCCCGGATACTCAGAGATAAGTAGAGATTTTTTATGGCAGAGTCTACATTCTCCCATTAAAATCTATTTATCTTTAGGGATCCATACCTTATCTTTATCAATAATATGGATGATCTTATATCCGGAAGCCATTAAAGCAAAACCCACAAATCTTCTATGACATCGAAAAGCAAATCTCTCAGAACAGAAAATAGCCATGGTCTTATCTTTAGCCAAATCTTTTAATTTCTCTAAACCCTGCCGGAAGCTCTCGGTCTTCATATAATTTTCATATCCTTCAGTTCTATATCCACCAAGTTCCTTGCCTAAATAAAGATAATCTATGCCGTTTTCTTTAAGGAATCTGGATACATTTTCTTTTTTAAAATGCTCAAATTTTGAGGTAGGAAATCTTCGAATATCCACTAAGACCTGAATCTTATAGTGCTTCAAAAGTTCCACAAACTCTAAAGGCAGGCGGTTAGATGTTCCTATAGTATAAACCAAATTCCTTTCCACTTAGCTCTAGGGTTATTCTATGAACATATTCAATACTATTTTTCAGTAAATAAAACAATGCTTGTTTCTTTTTATATTTTATCACCAAAAATTTATATTGTAGTTTCAATCCCTCATAGGTATTCTAACAACAAATAATTAAGATTAATGAATATCCTCAAGAACCAGTGTTTCAATCCCTCATAGGTATTCTAACAACCCTATGAAGGATTGAAACGAAGAAATTTTAAGAGGAGTTTCAATCCCTCATAGGTATTCTAACAACGGGTGAAAGAATTTTTCCGCTTCCATCGGGTTTCACTACCGGTTTCAATCCCTCATAGGTATTCTAACAACAATTTATGTCCGCCCGGATGAAAATATGAGATTGCCGGTTTCAATCCCTCATAGGTATTCTAACAACCGAGCATTCTCATAAACCCATGCATTCCCATAGACCCGTTTCAATCCCTCATAGGTATTCTAACAACAGATGGAACAATCGTTTTTGAAGTTTTTTATTCTGAAAAGTTTCAATCCCTCATAGGTATTCTAACAACAAATTATGGTAAATTCTGATGTAGCAATAGTAAATAGTTTCAATCCCTCATAGGTATTCTAACAACCAAAAAAAACACTTGATATCTCGTCGGATTGTCAAGGTTTCAATCCCTCATAGGTATTCTAACAACGGCTTAAAAAATAAAGAACTTCCAGAGTACGACGAGGTTTCAATCCCTCATAGGTATTCTAACAACTAATTTTATATGGGAATTTCTTACTTTTATCTCTATATTTTTGATAAAATTTGTTGTCTTTTTAAACATCATTTTCCTTAACTCATTGGAAATCAAAAGGTCCTATATTTTCGTCTATCTCTGAATAAATTTACATTATCATATACCGACTAAT
>JAMWCP010000005.1 GCA_023819665.1 Candidatus Omnitrophota bacterium | reverse complement strand
ACTGGAATGGAAGAATGTTTTATTATCTGCCTTCTTATTTTTTTTAAATCCCCTCCTATACTTAAATCCATTACTGTATCTGCACCGTATTTTATAGCAATCTCTAATTTCTTTAATTCATCTGTTATTCTAATACAATCAGAAGAGCTTCCAATGTTAGCATTTACTTTAGTTCTTAATCCTAATCCAACTGCGCATGGTTTTTTAACTATATGTTGATTGTTGTTAAGTATTACAATTTTACCTTCTCTTATTCTTTTACATATCATTTTAGTAGGTAATCTTTCTATCTTAGCAATATTTCTCATTAAATCTGTAACTATGTTCTTGTGTGCAAATTCTACCTGGGTCATTTGATTAAAATTTTTGTTCTAATTGGGTTATAACAAAATCAAGATTATCTGCTCTTCCTAACAATCTTGATATGGCTATTCTATTTATTCCTAATGAGATTATCTTTTCTATATTAGATAGATCTATCCCTCCAATAGGAAAATATGGGATAGTAATCTGTTTTTGTAATTTTTTTAATATTTTTACCCCTAATGCCATGTAGTCAGGTTTGAGAGGTGTTTTAAAGATGGGTCCGATGCTTATATAATCGACATCTTCTTCTTGAGCTTTTATGGCTTCGGATAAAGAATGACAAGATAAACCAATAATTTTATCTTTCCCGATAAGTTTTCTTACTAATGAAACAGGTAAGTCATTCTGACCCAAATGTATCCCATCTGCATCAACTAATTTTACAATATCTATATAATCATTGATAATAAACAAAATATCACTTTTATTAAGAATATTTTTTATAGACTTTGCCAAAGATAAAATTTCGGATTTATGGCCGTATTTGTCACGTAGCTGGATAATATTTAATACTCTCATATTTAATATTTTTTTAATAATATAAAGAGGAGGTTTTAATATAGAATTCATATCTAATATAAAGTATAATTTAGATTGAGAGAGCAATCTTCTTTTCAATTCCATAGATCTCATAACGAATATTTTTATATTTTTGAGCTACACTTTTATCCACTAACTTAGAGAATTCTTCTAAAACTCTTAATGATTCTTCAACGCGTCGAAAATTGGCAAAAAGAATATCTTTAAAATTTTGCCTATACATTTCTTGAGAAATACTCTCTTTTCCTTTATCTTTTTCTATATTCCTTGCTTTTAGTAAGTTTTTCTTACTTTTATCTATATAATATGTATTAATAGTATTTAACCTATGTCTTATGTTTTTTAATTTTCTGGCAAAATAATAATTATTTAATATAAAACGTGCTGTATCTTCACAGACACGCAGACCTTCTTGTGTACGATTTATATTTGCATCTAAAATTCGATATACAGAATTTATTCTATTAACTGAATCGCTTGACAATTTTTCTTATTATATTAGTTGTAGATACCCCTTTTATGTAAGGTATAATTACTATTTTACCGTTGTATTTTTTAACTATATCAGCACCTACGACATTACGTTTTTCCCAGTCGCCGCCCTTTATTAATACATCGGGTTTTATTGTCTTAATTAAATTAGAGGGGGTGGTCTCCGGGAAACTTATTACATAGTCTATTACTTCAAGAGCAGCGATTACTTCCATTCTATGTTTAAGAGGATTTATTGGTCTATCATTACCTTTTATCTTTTTAATCGATGCATCGGTGTTTATACCTACTATGAGGATATCTGCCAATTCTTTTGCTTTCTTAAGATATTTTATATGTCCATAATGTAAAATATCAAAACAGCCATTAGTAAAAGCAACAGTTTTATTTTTTTTTCTTTTAATTAATAATATTTTCTTTAATTTTTTTAAATTTACTATCTTTGGATTCATTTATTTTTAAAAAACGCTTCTTCAATCAGTTCAGACAGTATATGGCCAATAACAACATGGGCTTCCTGGATGCGCGCAGTAATTTCTGAAGGAACAATGATAGAGACATCTGTCAGTTTTGCAAAATAAATTCCTCTTTTGCCCGTTAATGAAATTGTCTTCATTCCTATTTTTTTAGCGGTAATTATTCCGTTTATAACACTCTTTGCTTTACCGCTAGTAGAAATTCCTATAGCTACATCTCTTTTATCACCTAAAGCTTCTATTTGTTTTTGAAATACCGTCTCATAACCATAATCATTTGCAAGAGCAGTTAAGCTTGAAGTATTAGTGGTCAAAGCAATGGCAGGTAATGGTTTTCTATCTATTTTAAATCTACCTATCAATTCAGCTACTATATGCTGACTATCTGCAGCTGAACCACCATTGCCAAAAATAATTACTTTCCCTCCTTTCTTTAGAGAAGAAATAATTACTAATGCTGCTTGATTAATATTAAAAATTTGCTCCCTTAAAAGCTCTTCTTTTACTTTAATACTTTCTTGAATTATCCCTTTTATCCTTTTTATCATCCAAAAAACTCCTTAGCTATTTTATATAATTCCATATCTACAGTTTTTAATGCTTTTGTTGCCTCTTTCATGTCAACATCGATAATTTTATTTCCTGATAATGCTACCATACGGCCAAATTTTTTTTCTTTTATTAACTCTACTGCTCTTATGCCAAATCTTGTACCCAATATGCGATCGAAGGCGGTAGGACTACCCCCTCTTTGAATATGTCCTAAGACACTTATCCGTGTTTCATATCCTGTATGTTTTTCTATCTCTTTTCCTAAAATTTCTCCCACTCCGCCCAATCTTACATGACCAAATTCGTCAACTTTATCTTCTTGAATAATCATAGAACCTTCTTTAAAATGTGCACCTTCTGCTACTACTACAATACTGAAAGTCTTTCCACGATTGTGTCTTCTGCGAATAAGTTCGCATACTTCATCTATATCAATAGGTATTTCAGGTATTAATATTACATCTGCTCCGCCAGCAATTCCTGCTTCTGTTGCTATCCACCCAGCATGTCTACCCATAACTTCTACTACTATAATACGGTGATGACTTTCAGCAGTAGTGTGTAAACGATCAATACATTCAGTAGCAATATTTATTGCTGTATCAAAGCCAAAAGTGTAATCTGTGCAAGAAAGATCATTATCTATAGTTTTAGGGACGCCGACAATATTAGTAATAATACCATCATTGATAAGTTTTACTGCCACACCTAATGTATCTTCTCCTCCTACAGCAATCAATCCCATTAATCCTATATTTTGATAATTATCTTTAACTTTCTGAATATCCGATTCTTTTTTATAAGGATTAGTTCTACTCGTTCCAAGAATGGTTCCTCCTTTAGGTAATATTCCTGAGACGCTAGCAAGGTCTAATTTCATATAATCCCCTTCTATCAAGCCTTTCCATCCGTTTTTAATACCCATGATTTCATATCCTTCGTTGTATCCCTTGCGCACCACAGCTCTTATTACAGGGTTTAATCCCGGACAATCTCCGCCACCTGTAAGTATACCGATTTTCTCCATAATACCTCCTCTTTTTTAAAAAATTAAATTTTTCTATATCCTACAAAGGGAACAGACGGCGTTTCTGGCTTTTTATCTTCTATTTTTTCTTCATGTGGAGAAAATTTTATCACATGGATCTTTATAATTATGGGTTCTTCTATTCCTAATATTTCTTCCATTTTACTTCTTACCATTTCCTGCAGATGTGCAGTAAATTCTGGTATATTTAGTTCTGTTTTTAAAGATATTCTTAAATCTATCTCTATGCCTTTTTTGGTAGCAATTACATTAGGTTTGACATCTTTTATTTCTGTAAGCGTGCGGATTATTCGTCCGATTAGATCTTCTACTGCAGAAAGAGAGATAGTTATTTCTCCTGAAGGATTAGAAAAAGCAATGGTTCTTTCTTTCTGAATTTTTCCTAAGATAAGTTGCGCAAAAGATATGCTTATAAGGATAAGCAATACACCTATAGAACCTAAAATAAATTTCACTTGAATACCTGTATAGAAATACTGTAACCATGTATTTATTGTTTCTATAGAAATCCAATTTAGAGAAACAATAATAAGGATAAGACCTATTAACGACAAAACTGTTGTATAAAAAATTATTCCTAATACTGTAAAAAATCTCATGTTTTACTCCTTTCTACACTTTTGACAATTATATTAATATATTTTACGCTCATATTTGTCATTTTTTCTAAGGCAAGTTGAATATTTTCCTGGACTTTATAAGCTACGTCAGGAATATTATATCCATATTTAACTACAATAGGTACATTTAAACCGATCTCTCCATTTTTATAAATATTGACTTTTATAGTACTGATTACTTCCGGAATCCCAAAAACAAATCTACTTGCTAGCCTACTTACCCCTTCAGTTTCTAATGTTGATATAGAAGCAATAGAGGATATAACCTTCTTATCTATCTGCACATAACCTAATGAAGTATCAGTTTGTTCTTTATACATCTTATTAGTTAGTCTTTTTTTGCAAGTATATCATCTACAAAATGGGTAGAAAACTGTCCTTTTAAGAATAATGGATTTTTTAATAAATTACGATGAAAATTTATGGTAGTTTTTATAGGCTCAATGATGAATTCTGAAAGGGCCCTTTCCATAATTCTTAAAGCTTCTGGACGATCTTTACCATGCACGATTATCTTAGCAAGCAAAGAATCGTAATAAGGAGGAATTTTATAACCCTGATAAATATATGTATCTACTCTTACCCGAGGGCCAGCAGGTAAATTTAAGTATTCTATTGTGCCTGCTGAAGGCATAAAATCATTTTCAAAATCTTCAGCGGCAATACGACATTCAATAGCGCTACCTTTTATTTGAATATCTTCCTGTTTGTAGGAAAGTTTCTCTCCTGCGGCAATACGGATCTGCTCTTTTATAAGATCTATTCCCGTAACCGCTTCGGTTACAGGGTGTTCTACCTGAATACGTGTATTCATTTCCATAAAATAAAAATTATTATCTTTATCCAAAAGAAATTCTAATGTTCCTGCACTTACATAGTTTATAAATTTGGCTGCCCTTATACAAAGTTCACCTAATCGTTTGCGCATTTTTGTATCTACCACACATGAAGGGGATTCTTCTAATAATTTCTGATGTCTGCGTTGTATACTACATTCTCTTTCTCCTAAGTGAATAATATGACCATATTTGTCCGCTAAAATCTGAATTTCGATATGCCGTGGATTTTCTATATATTTTTCTATATAAATATCGCGATTTCCAAAATTTTTTTCTGCTTCTTGTTGGGCAATTATAAAATTTGAAATTAAGCTTATATCATTGTGGCATATCCGCATTCCTTTACCCCCTCCCCCGCTAACTGCTTTTATAATTACCGGATAACCTATGCGCTTGGATATCTTTATTGCCTCTTCTTTATTTTTTACTATAGATGTGCTACCGGGTATTAAAGGTAGACCAATCTTTTGCATCAACTGACGCGCATTCATTTTATCACCCATAGATTTTATATTTTCAGGGGTTGGACCAATAAAATTAATCTTACACGATTCACAGATTTCTGCAAAATGCGCATTTTCTGCTAAAAATCCATACCCCGGATGAATAGCTTCTACATCGGTTATTTCTGCAGCACTGATAATAGCAGGTATATTTAAATAACTTTCCGAACTAGGAGCTTTTCCAATACAGATGGCTTCATCAGCCATCTGTACATGTAGAGACTCTCTATCTGCTTCAGAATAAACTGCTACAGTACGGATACCTAATTCTTTACAAGCACGTATAATTCTTAAGGCAATTTCTCCTCGATTAGCAATAAGAATTTTAGAAAACATGTTACTGATTTTTATAGAGGTTCGACTAAAAATAAAGGCTGGCCGAATTCTACAGGTTCAGCATTCTCTACTAGAATTTCAACAATTTTACCTTTTATTTCAGATTTTATTTCATTCATCAGTTTCATTGCTTCAATAATACAGATTACCTGACCGGGTTCAATTATGCTTCCTATTTCTACATAAGGAGGCGCTTCTGGTGAAGGAGCACGATAAAATGTACCTACCATAGGAGATTTTATTTCAATAGTATTAATGACAGACGGGGGAAGCGTAGATTCCTCCTGTAACTTGATAGGTAATTTTTGGGATGGTTTATCAGTAATAACAGAAGAGATAATTTCGTTAGCTGCTGATTTTTTAATTTTAATACGCATTCCTTCTCTCTCTATTTCTAATTCTGTTAAGTTATTTTCATTCATCAAATTAATCATCTCTTTTATCTCTTTTATATTCATATATTCTCCCAAATTTAAGTACTTATTCTCTCAATATATTCCTTTGTCCGGGTGTCTACTTTAATTATATCTCCTTTTTTGATAAACAGGGGTACCTCTATAACTAATCCTGTTTCTAAAGTAGCTGATTTGTTACCGGCTTTGACCGTATCCCCTTTTATTCCTTCTTCTGTATAAACTACTTCCAGCTCGATAAAATTAGGTAAATTTATATTCAACACTTCTCCTTTATAGAGCATAGCAGTTACCTCTAAGTTATCCTTCAAAAAATGTACCTTTTCTCCTAATATTTGTTCAGATAAGCTAATTTCTTCAAAGGTGTTATGATTAATAAAATGATATATATCTTCGCTTTTATAAAGATATTGCAATTTTATTTCTTCTATAAAAGCTTCATTTATTTTATCATCACCTTTAAAGGTACGCTCAATAAGAGTACCATTTTTAAAATTTTTTAATTTTGTACGAACAAAAGCAGCACCTTTACCCGGTTTTACATGTTCTACTTCTATTATCTGATAGACCGTATTATCTAATAGTATAGTTAAACCTGTTTTAAGTTGATTTATCGAGAGCGGCACTTAAAACCTCCACTTCTTTTCCTTTAAAGAGGACCATATCTTCTATTCGGATGCCAAATTTTTTTGGTAGATAAACCGCCGGTTCTATAGTAAAGACCATCCCTCTTTTTATAGTATCTTTATTTTTTGAAGAAATATATGGCTTCTCGTGTACATCTAAACCTATTCCATGTCCTAAAGCATGACCAAAATATTTACCCCATCCGCTTTCTTTAATATAATTACGTGCACTCTTATCTATTTTATTTATAGATACTTGTGTCTTTATAATTTCTAAGGCAAGCTTTTGTGCATTAATCACACTACAGTAAATTTTTTTAACAATAAAAGGTATTTTACCTAAAAAGAAAATCCTTGTCAAGTCAGATTTATAACCTTCAAAATCTACTCCCATATCGATAAGTATTACATCATTTTTTTTTAGTCTGTACTTGCTGCTTATATGATGGGGGAAGGAAGAATTTGCGCCAGCCGCTACAATAATCTCAAAAGCAGGTTTGCCTCCTTTATTCTTCATGAAATTTTCTAATTTTTTAGCAATCTCTATTTCTTTTAAACCCACTTTAATAATCTTTTTGGCATAATGAAATGTTTGGATATTGATCTCAACTGACTTTCTTATTTTATCAATCTCCATATCAGATTTTATTTCTCTTATAGATTCTATAACATCATAAGTAGGGACAAAGTCAGTATATGAAGGCAAATTATTTTTTATTTTTTTATATGTGGCATAAGAGATATAATTAGCTTCAAATCCTAATCTTTTTATCTTCAACCGCTTAGATAGAGCAATTATTGTATTAGAGATATGTTCCTTTAATTTTTTTAAAGAAAAAAATTTAAAATCTTTTATATACTGTTTTGTTTCTTCCCAGTAGCGAAAATCAGTAATAAAAATATTGTTTTTTTTACTTATAAGAAGATAGGATTCTCTGCTATTGAAACCTGTAAGATAAGTTATATTGGATTGATTGCAAACAAAAAATCCATCCAAATTTAAGTTAGACAATTTTTTATTGAGATTTTCTAAACGCAATGAATGATAGTTAGTTAGAAGCATAATCTATTCTTTATTTTTACGTAATAGGTCAAGAATAGCTTTTAAACCTAAGAGATAACTATTGGGACCAAAACCACATATCTGGCCTATAGCTACAGCGCTGATTAGGGAATATCTCCTGAATTCTTCTCGGCAATATATATTGGAAAGATGGACTTCTATAGTGGGTAAATTTACTGATGATAGAGCATCTCTAATGGCTATACTAGTGTGAGTATAAGCGGCAGGATTTATTATGATCCCGTGAAATTTATCTTTAGCAGCATTATGAATAGCTTCTATAATTTTGCCCTCATAGTTTGATTGGATTATCTTAAGATAGATCTTTTCTTTCTCTGCTAATTTTTTTAAGGCGGTATTTATATTAGAGAGGGTAGCCACTCCATATATATGAGGTTCTCTTTTGCCTAACAGATTAAGATTTGGTCCATGGATAACGAGTATTTTTATTTTATTTCTCCGCTTCATTTATAAGCATTATAGGTATACCATCTCTTATAGGATATTTTCTACCACAACCTTTACAGACAAGCTTATTTTCTTTTAATTCTATATCTGATTTACAGGCAGGACAAGCAAGAATATCTAAAAGTTCTTTGTCTATCATACTTCACCTTCCATTTTATATCTTTTTCGTTTTATTTATATACTGAATTCTTAATTCATAAAGTAAGTTATTTAAAAGATTTTCTTCTTCTAAAGATAGATTACCTTTAGTCTTTTCTTTTAAAATTGCAAGTGTATCAATTAAAAGACGAGCCTGTTTTATATTCTCATCTTTACAATTAGTAATAGGATTAGGAATATTGCCAAGTGCGATAGATGCCTGGAGGCCTAAAGAAGTAATAAAAAAAGAGAAACTAGGTTCTTCCTGAGAAGAATCGCCTTCTATTTTTTTCTTGTAATTATCATCCGTATATTTTTCTTCCATAACTAATAAATAATTATACCTGCATAACCTACTACTGAAGTATAATCTTTGGTTACATCACCACTCGTTTGATATTTTATTAATTCTGCTTTTTTTGCACCAAGATTTTTAGCATAGGATAAAGCTATCGCTACTGGTCCATAACCACACATAGAAATATTATAATGTTCAACTCTTTCTAAAAGTTTATCTTCATCCAGTGCTAGAATTGCCTCAATTGCTTGATAGTCTTTCTTTTCGGCAGAATTTTGGGATTCATAATGAGTCATATCTGTACTGGCAACCATTAATACTTGAGATTGTAGATTTAATTCTTTAATTATTTTTGCTATATCTTTACCATTTTTTTTATAAGCTTCAATATCATTACTCATCACAGTAATAGGAACAAATTTGAAATCATCTTTGAAATAATGTAAAATTGGTAATTCCACTTCCAGTGAGTGTTCATATAAATGAGAGATAACATCTTCTTCTAAATTATTACATTTTTCCAGAAGTAATTTTGCTAAATTCGAATCTATCTCTATATCTCCAAAAGGCATCTGCCATCTTCCTTCTGACATAACGCCAAAGGGTTTTCCTATCCCGGTGTGATTAGGTCCTAAAATAATTACCCTTTCTTTTACTTTTATATATGAGACTGTTTCTATCGCTACTCTGCCGGAATAGATATAACCCGCATGTGGCAATATACAGGCAATAACCTCTCTTCTTGCAGCATCTCTAATAACAGATTGTTCAATTATACTTTTTAATTTGTGAACTTCTGCAGGATAAAATTGACCCGCTACCGCTGATTTTCTTATTTTAAAGTTTTCCATTCAATATTGTTTTTAAGTATACTTTTGCATCAATGATATCTTTCTCTTTAGAAGACATATGCACTTCCATTATTTTTAAAGTCTCCTGTTTAATATATGGATAAAGTATATTAAAATCAATTTCACCTTGTAAAGGAGCTTTATGGTCGTCTGCATTTTTTATATCATGAATATGGATACCACACATATATTCTGAATAGGAAGAAAGAAAATCTATATGTTTTGTTAAACCAAGGTTTTCTTGTAATTGTGCATGCCCGGTGTCATGCCAATAAAATATTTTTGAACCGTAAAATTTTTTGAGAATTATCCCTATCTCCTCAAATGATGGTATTTCAAAAAAATAAAAACGATTTTCTATACCTAAAATTATATCTCTCTTTTGGGCATATTTATTGAGTATCTCAAGGCTATGTAAGGTATTCTTAAAGAATGTCTTATGTATAGACTCTCTGTGGGTTAACATTTTTTCTTTAAGTCTTCTATAATAAGGAGAACCTTTTAATCCTTTACGATATAAATCGATTAACTTTTTTGTAGGATCAACACCTTTGCTTCTCCCACAGTGCAGAACTACTGCTTTTGCTCTGAATTTATAGGCGGTATCAATACTTCGTTTTGTAAAATGAATAGCAAGTTTTCTTTCATCTTCATCAGGAGAAGATATCGAATAATAGTCAGGCAATACCCGAAGACGAGATAATCCTTTCGGTATAGGGCAAAAGTTATGAACGCTAACTATCTTTATATATGAACTTTCGGATAGATAAAATATATCTTTGATCATTAAAGAAGTGAGATTGAAATTGAGCTCTACTTCCTCAAAACCTAATTTTTTTATCTCACGAATTATCTTATCTCCGCTATTGCTTTTTAAAGAATTCCAAGCAGTAGATATAGCTAACCCCATAGATCTATCTTCTGCTTTTTTTACGTTCTCGAGGTTTTGTATAGTATTTACGTTCTTTTACTTCTTTAAGTATCCCTTCTTGTTCAATCTTTTTTTTAAAGCGTCGCAAGGCGGACTCAAAAGATTCGTCTTTTTTTACTATAACCTCTGCCATATTATCACCTTCCCTTTGGTTTGATTAAATTAAATTATAACATTATTTTAGATATTGTCAAAAGTTATTCCCTTTTTCAGATCTAATTCGCTAAATTTTATAAATAACCTTTATTTTTAAGATATTCTCTCAACGCATCTTTCCAAAAGCGCATCTGATCCAAACCTAATTCTTTGAGCCGTCTATTTTCTAGAGCGGAAAAGGCAGGCCTTTTTAACTCAGGATGGAAATTTTCTGCTTTGACAGGAATTACTTTTTTCTTTATTCCTAAAATTTCAAAAATAGTCTGGGCAAAATTATACCAAGAACAAAAGCCATGGTTTGAAGCATGAAATATACCGTAGTAAGAAGTTTTAATTATGACACTGATCTGCTTCGCTAAGTCTAAACTATATGTAGGTGAAGTAAATTCATCATTGACTACCTTGATCTTTTTATTTTCTTTATGTAATTTTAATATCGTTTCTACAAAGTTTGTACCTTTTGCTCGACATAGATGAGTTCCAAAGAGTGCAGAAGTACGGACGATAAAGTATTTTTTTAGCATATAACGAATAACATATTCTCCGGCTAATTTGCTTATCCCATATGTATTTATAGGAGAAGGTATATCTTCTTCTATATAGGGTCTTTTTTTATTACCATCAAAAACATAGTTTGTGCTGATATGAACCAGAGTAGTATTATATAAAAGAGCATTTTCTGCTAAATTTTTTACTCCTATAAAGTTTATACGGAATGCTTCTTCAGGTAGTTTTTCGCATAAAGCTACGTTATGAAAAGCCGAGGTATTAATAAGAATTTGTGGTTGGTATTTTTTAAAAATTTTTTTTACACTTTGTACATCTGATACCTCTATATGTTTGTGAGTGAGACAGATGGGATTATATTTTGATAAAATTAAACTTAAATCACTTCCTAATTGACCATTTGCTCCTACAATTATTATTCTCATCGTGGTTTTATCGACCAGACATCACCAAACGAATCATAAGGAATTCTTACTTCATCAGGAGAGGTACGATTATAAACTTCACTAGCGATACTTATCATCTGAGTATCATCTTCTAAAGACATCCAGCCATGATACACGCCAGGCGGTACACTGAGTAAAGCAGGGTTACGACTAGAGATAATAAACGTTTCTATATTTTTAAAAGTAGGACTGTTTTTCCGATCATCTACAAGTACAAACTTTGCTGAACCATGACTAATAAAAAACCAATCCCAAAGTTGATTATGTTTATGAAACGCCCGGATAGTTCCTTTAGAAAAATTTCCTACTAAGTAAACCTGGCCAAATTTAACAAAATGTTCATCACATACACGAAGAATTTCTATAAGATAACCACGTTCATCTACATTTGCTTTTAACTCAACAAATTTTACTCCTTCGATCATTTTTTATCTCCTTTTTGAACCAATTAATAGTTTTAATTAGCCCTTCCTGTAGCATAATTTTTGGTTGCCATTTTAATAACCTCTTTGCCGTCTTTATATCGGGTTTTCTCCGTGAAGGATCATCAACAGGTAATTCCTTAAAAATAATTCTGCTCTTACTCTGCGTTAATTTTATTATCAATTCTGCTAATTCTAAAATTTTATACTCTACAGGATTACCTAAATTAATAGGTTCATTTATATTAGACAATATAAGCCTAAAAATCCCTTCTATTAGGTCAGATATATAACAGAAAGAACGTGTTTGATTTCCTTTACCATAAACAGTTAAAGGTCGGTGAGATAATGCCTGAGAGATAAAATTTGGAATCACCCTACCATCGTCTAAACGCATCTTTTCTCCATAAGTGTTAAAAATACGTGCTATTTTTGTATCTATTTTATGTACGCGATGATATGCCATTGTCATTGCTTCGGAAAAACGTTTTGCTTCATCGTATACTCCTCGGAGGCCAATCGGATTTACATTACCCCAATACTCTTCACTCTGTGGGTGCACTAATGGATCTCCATAGACTTCGGAGGTAGAAGCAAGTAAAAACTTTGCTCTTTTTTCTTTTGCTAAACCTAAAGTGTTGTATGTTCCTAATGAACCTACCTTTAATGTTTGAATAGGTAATCTAAGATAATCTTTTGGCGACGCAGGCGATGCAAAATGTAATACATAATCTATTTTACCTTTAATCTTAATGGATTTAGTAACATCATATTTTATAAACTGAAAACCCCTGTTTTTTAATAAAGATTGAATATTTTCTATTTTTCCTGTGCTAAGGTTATCTAAACATATAATTTTAAAACCTTCCATGACTAATCTTTCACAGAGATGAGAACCAATAAATCCTGCTCCCCCGGTAATTACCGCCACTCTTTTTGCCATTTTTCCTTAAAATATTTTACGGTTCTTCTTAAGCCGGTTACAAAATTTACCGTTGGAATATACATTAGTTTTGTTTTTGCTAAACTTATATCTGCTTGAGTCTTAAAAACATCGCCCGCTCTTTTTTCTAAGAATATAGGTTTAATATTTTTATTTAATATTATATTTAAAAATTTGACTAATTCTAGTATAGTATAACTTTTCCCACTCCCAATATTAAATACATCTCCTGGACGATAGTTATTTATATTTTTAATGGCTAGAATATTTGCCTTTACTACATTCTCTATATATATAAAATCTCTTGATTGATAACCATCTCCATATATGGGAGGAGGAAGATCTCTAATTAAACAATTTATAAATTTAGGTATTACTATAGCATACTCATCGTCTAATGATTGACGTTCTCCAAAGACATTAAAATAACGTAGACACACTGTTTTTAACCCATAATTTAAAGAAAATATTCGACAGTAATATTCTCCGGTTAATTTAGTTAAACCATAAGGAGAAACCAAAGAGGGATAATCTGTTTCCTTTTCGGGGAATTTTTTTGCCTCTCCATAGATAGATGAGGATGAGGCAAAAACAAAACATTTTACTTTATTTTTTAGAGAAGCCTCCAGCATATTAAGGGTCCCTTCTATATTAACTTCATTATAATCTTTAGGATCTCTAAAAGACCCTGGAACGCTCCTTAAAGCAGCCTGATGAAAGACATAATCGACGTTTTTAGTTGCCATAAGACAGATATTTTTATTGCGTATATCACCATGAATCAATTCAATTTTCTTAACAAAACTTTCTATATTTTCTTTTTTGCCTGTATAAAAATTATCCAAAACCCTTACATAGAAATTATTCTTTAGTAGGTATTCTACCAAATGTGAACCGATAAAACCTGCTCCTCCTGTAACTAAGGCGATTTTTTTTACCATTTATCTTTTTATATTATTATAAACATTGCGTGTATCAAATATAAGAAAAGTATTTTTTAAAATAAGGTTATAGTATATATACATGAGTGATCAATTAATATTAACACACATAAAGATAGAGAGGATCTTTAGGTATACAGTTTCTCCCGCCCCTTCCTGGATAAAAAGGAAAACCAAACGGTTTTTAGCTGCCTCAGTTGCTTCCCAAAATATCTATTTCATCTTATAAGCTAACGTAGTTAATTCATATATTTTAACCCATATCTTTCTAAAACAATTGCTTTATATTTTTTATCCGATCCATATCTACATCTATAACCAAAACATAAAAATTCTTTTTTACAAAACTTAAAGCACGGTATAATCCGAGATAGCCTAATCCTACAATTGTTATTTTTTGCAAGATGTGTATATTTTCTTTTTAGATTATTAACAACTTTATTCATAAAAATAATTAAGATTATCCTTATACCATTTTATAGTGATATCCAATGCTTCATTAAAACTGTAAAAAGGTTTCCAACCTAAGGTGCGTATCTTTTTGGAATCCATAGCATAACGAAAATCGTGTCCGGGTCTATCCGAAACATATTTTATTAAAGAGAGAGGCTTATTTAACTTATTCAGAATAAGATGAGTAAGTTTGAGATTGGATATTTCATTACCACCAGAGATATTATAAATTTGACCTTTTACACCTTTGTGTAGAACTATATCGATGGCAGAACAGTTATCCAAAACATACAACCAATCCCGTATATTTAACCCCTTTCCATAAAGAGGTAAGTGTCTATTTTTTAAAGCACTTATAATAAAAAAGGGTATAATCTTATCGGGGAATTGATTAGGACCAAAATTATTACAACTACGAGTGATAACTGTATCTAGTCCGTAAGTTAAAAAATAAGCACGCGTAAGATGATCCGCACTGGCTTTCGTAGCAGAATAAGGGTTAGAAGGATTGAGAGCGGTTTCTTCATTAGCAAAACCTTTTTTTATACTCCCATATACTTCATCTGTAGAAATCTGTACAAACCTTTTTATTTTATACTTCTTAGTTAATTCTAACAAAACATATACTCCATAGATATTTGTACGGATGAATTCATCTGGTTCTTGAATTGCTCTATCTACATGTGTAAAGGCAGCAAAATTGACTACTACATCGCATATTTTAATTATTCTTTCTACTTTTTTATAATCACAGATATCTGCTTTTATAAATCTATAATGAGGGTTATTTTTTATCTCTTCTAAATTTTTAAGATTTGAAGCATGTGTAAGTTTATCTAAATTAACTATTTTATAAGAAGGGTATCTTTTTAATATAAACCGTATAAAATGTGAACCAATAAAACCTGCCCCGCCTGTAACTAAAAGTGTCATCTTTTTTTATAGTATTTATCTGCTATCAAATTATTCGCTCTTAACAATGACTCAAATGTTCCACAGTCAGTCCAAAAACCATCAAGAATATCATATTCAAGAAGACCATTATTTAAATAAACATTGTTTACATCAGTAATTTCAAGCTCATTCCTTCGAGAAGGTTTGAGGTTTTTAATTATATCAAAGACATCTTTATCGTACATATATATTCCTGTAACTATGTAATTTGATTTTGGCTTCTTTGGTTTTTCTTCTATAGAAATTATCTTTTTACCCTTTAATTGTAGCACCCCAAATCTTTGAGGATTATCTACTTTTTTTATGAGTATCCTTGCCCCTTTCGGTTGTTTTAAAAAACGTTTAATATATTTTTTAATAGGTTCTTCTATAATGTTATCTCCTAATATCACTACTATTCTTGAGTCTTTTGCAAAATCTTCAGCGTAACTTAAAGCATCAGCAATCCCTTTTTCTTCTTTCTGATAGGTATAATAAAGATGTTTTAAACCAAATTCTTTACCGTTTCCTAAAAGTTTTAAAAAATCTCCCGCATTATTCCCTCCTGTGACAATCATAATATCTTTTATCCCTGCTTCTACTAGCGTCATTAAAGGATAACATATCATTGGTTTGTTCCATATAGGGAGTAGATGTTTGTTAATAATTCTTGTAAGAGGTTCGAGACGACTTCCTAAACCTCCTGCCAGTATTACACCTTTTAATTTTTCAATACTCTCTTGATTAGATCTCTCAATCATAAGAAATATCATTACTATAAGGAGTCAGACGATATTCATCAGGCTTATCTTTATTGTAGGGGCAGGTAGGAATATTTATTACTATCGCCTCTTCTTTAGAGATACATTTGAAGCCATGATAAAATTGAGGTACTATGCAGAGGAGCTTCGGTTTATCTTTATCAATACTTAATATAAATTCATCGATTTCTGAAAATGTAGAAGGTTCTTTTCTAGAATCATAAAGCGCACGGCTGATCTTTCCCTCTAGATAGGTAAAGTAATTGTACTGTTTTTTATAGTAATGCCATGTTATTACCATTGCCGAGAAAGCGGTAATTATATATACTTGTCCAAATCATTTAAAAATTTTATTATCGCAATGTAGTATTTCAGTTGATCTTTGCCGTTCATCTCTATAAACTTGTAATGTCTTTATCTCTTTTCTTTTTATTATCTTCCTATTCCTATATAACGAAAACCATGTTTTTTAATTATTTCTGGCTCAAACATATTGCGTGCGTCAAATATCAATGGTTGTTTCATTAGTTTTTTAATACGATGAAAGTCTAATTTTTTAAACTCATTCCATTCAGTCATAATTAAAAGGCAATCACTGTCTTTGGCTACTTCATAAGGATTGAGGGATAACTTTAAGTCTTTAAAGATATTACGAACCTTTGGCATACCTTGTGGGTCGTATGCTTTAATATAAACCCCCTCTTTTATTAGTTCTGAAATAATATCAAGAGAGACGGCATTTCTTATATCATCTGTATTTGGTTTAAAGGTAAGACCTAAGATCCCTATCGTTTTGCCTTTAAGTATCCATAAAGACTCGGATAGCTTCTTTATTATATTTTTTTTCTGTTCTTCGTTTATTTTTTTAACTATCTTCAATAGCTCAAAATTATAATTTAACTTCTCTGCTATTTTTATAAAAGCATCCAAATCTTTAGGTAAACACGAACCTCCATAACCTGCACCTGCTTTTAAGAAATCTTTACCGATTCTTTTATCCAGTCCTATTCCTTCGGCAACTTTTACTACATCAGCCCCTATTCTTTCACAGATATTAGCAATCGCATTAATAAATGATATCTTAGTTGCCAAAAACGAATTAGAAGCATGTTTTATAAGTTCAGCGCTCTTTATATCTGTAACTAAAATAGGCGCTTTTATAGGCTTATATATTTTAAGTAAAATATTTTTTGCTCTTTCAGACTCCACTCCTATTACGATTCTATCCGGATGCATAAAATCATGAATGGCTGAACCTTCTCTTAAAAATTCGGGATTAGATGCGACATCAAAATCTATCTGATAAGGAGCGTTTATATTGATTGTTCTCTTAACCCATTCACCTGTTTCTACAGGAACAGTTGATTTTTCTACTATAAGACGGTAAGTTCTAAGATTCTTAGCAATCTGGGTTGCTACCTTTTCTATACCTGTTAAGTCAGCATCCCCGTCTTCATTTCGGGGAGTACCTACTGCAATAAAGATAACTTCGGTTTTATCTACCGCTTCTTTTATATCGGATGAAAAATGAAGCCTTTTTCTTTTTATATTTTTTTTAACTAACTCTTCCAATCCCGGTTCATATATGGGAATGATCTGATTCTTCAGTTTCTTAACTTTCTTTAAATCATTATCTACACATATGACATTATTACCTAGCTCTGCGAGACAACTTGCTGTAACTAAACCTACATAACCTGCTCCAATAATGGAAATTTCCATTTTTATCCTTTTATTCAGTGTTTTGTTTTGGGGATCGGTATGACTGTTCAAGCTCAATCTCTATTGCCGGAAAAGCCTTCAATCTGAAAACAAACCAGAATGTATGGCCATGATCTTTGCTTATGTTGTATATAAAATCCATTATCCAACAATGTAAATCACGTGAAATACTGTATTCTTGTTCTTTTAGTCCTTTGATTTTTACATCAGCAAATTGATAACGCTCATAAATCCGTGCTTTCCATTTAGGATTAAAATACCAGTTGAATTCTGTAGTTAATTCTTTACCTCCCTTTCTTTCATAACGATGTCCTAAACCCAAAGATCGATTTTCCCCTAACTTTGCAGTTAAATCAAAATTTACTATCTCAAAATTATCCTGTTTTGGATCATAAATATTATCTGTTTCTATTCTTAACCAGGAAAAAGGGATTAATTCTATCTCCGTAAGAAAATCCGCTAGTCCTTTATGGACAGAGGTATTTCTTTTTAAATTATAGTCCGTATTTATTCTAAAAATAGCAAAGTCTATAATCTTATTATTTCTTTGAGTCTGGAATTTGTTAATCAATTCTAAATTTAACTTATGGTTAGATTCGATATTGTCAACCTCATCAAATATTTGAAGTTTACTGGAGGGAATAGTTGGTCGATGATTATAAAGATATTTTACATTAGGATTAATACTGTGTTTTATTCTATATATTTCAAAAAAATTATTAGAATAATTAAATATCCGATAAAAATATGTATTCATATCTAAACCTGTATAGAATACTGTACGTGGATCGAGTGAGTTTCCTTCTTTATCTTTAGAATAATAAGTTTCTCTAATGGCAATAAAAGGATTAATGTTAAAAATAGATAATTTGGTAGGGATAAATATCTGATTATATATATCAAATCTTACTACGTTATCGTCTTGAGCTGAAGGCGATGCCTCTTTATTTAAAAGGTTAGCCAACTGAATACGATTGTTAAGATAAAGATTGTTAATTCCTAACGGAAAAGAAAGTAAGTTGTAAGAAATTTGAGGTAATTTTTCATCAGGAACCATATACTGGTGTGTGTACCAAGGATTTATACGTTTTTGAATTAGAAGATTCAAAGATGAATTAGGAAAATTTTGATTCACCGAAAGATATGTTTTTGGTTGACTTTCCTTTTCGTATTCACGATAAAAATAATCTTTAAGAAAATGATGCTCTGTACCTAAAACCATTCTTTTTGTGTCCTTTATTTTATTAAATTCCAAAATTGCATTTGTTTTAGCATTAATATCCCAGTTATGTCTTAAACGCACAAGATAACGTTCAAATTCTGCGGGTGTCGGTTGAGGCAACCTTCGTGTACGTTCTTGGGTATAATAAAATTTGTAATCTCCTCTACCTAGATTGTTTAAAACATAGTTTAAACCAAAGCCTTCTGCAATACCTAATCTTGAACGATAATCCAAGTAAATTCTTGCTGTCTGATTCGGCGTTAAATTTAGTCTCCACGCAGAAAGTAAGTATTCTCCCCAATCCCTACTTTTGCCGGGGATAAATCTCACATGCATAAAAGGAACTTTTAAGCTATGTGCATAATAAGGCAAATAGAAAAAAGGAATATCCCCTAAATGTAATTTTACTCCTTCACCTACTATTTTATTTTCAGGATAAATATGTATATTTTTCGAAGAGATCCGATAATGCGGCCTATCTAAATCACAAGTAGTAACATAACCGTTTATTATTTTATATTGATCCTCTGATAGTCTCTGCGTAATTTCTCCTTTTCCATAATAGGGAGTAAATTCTACTTTTGCTTTTATAATTTCTCCTGTTTTTTGAGAAAAGTTATATTTCATCTTTTCTGCATAAATTAAACCCTGTGTATCTTTTATACATACATCGCCTTCAGCAACTGCCTCTTGTGTATAAAGATCAACCTTTATTTTTTTACAGGTAAGTTTTACATCCTTGTATACAACTGAAACATTACCTTCAGCGACTACTTCTCTTTTGTCTGTTGAGTATTCTACTCTGTCGCCATTAACAATAATTGGTTCTTTTATATCTTGAGCATAAAGAAAAAATGGGATAAATAAAATTAATATTAATAGAATTAAAAATATAATTTTATACATCTATCTTTTAGGAATTTTTTTATAATCTTCTAAAAATCTCTGAATTCCTACATCAGTCAGCGGATGTTTTACCAACTGTTCGATAACCGAAAAGGGAACAGTCACTATATCAGCTCCAATGAGCGCTGCTTTTAGAATATGTAAAGGATTTCTTACTGAAGCAACAATTATTTTTGTTTTAAAATTATAATTATTATAGATCTGTTTTATTTTTTCAATAAGTTCCATACCATTTTGGCTTATATCATCTAGTCTACCAATGAAAGGGCTAATATAATCAGCCCCTGCTTTAGCTGCTAATATTGCCTGAGTAGGCGAAAAACATAAAGTAACATTTGTTTTTATTTTTTCCTTCAAGAGAACCCTTACCGCTTTGAGTCCTTCTTTAGTAAGAGGTATTTTTATAACTATATTAGAAGCTATCTTACTCAAATGTTTTGCTTCTTTAATCATGTTCTTTGAATCCAAAGATATTACCTCTGCGCTTACTGGTCCTTTAACAATAGAACATATTTTCTTTAAAATTCTATCTACAGGTTGATTTTCTTTGGCAAGAAGGGTGGGATTGGTAGTTACACCATCAATAAGACCACAGTTATATGCTTCTTCGATCTCATTTATGTTGGCAGAGTCGATAAATATTAACATCTTCCAACTTCCATTTTTACTAAAAGTGCTGCTCCAATTATCCCTGCATTATCCTTAAAATGAGAGCCCAATATTTTTACTTGTTTTGACTGAATAAACATTGCTCTATTTATAATCGTCTTTCTGATGTTTTTAAATAGTATTTCTCCTGCATTACTTATTCCGCCGGCAATAACAATTACCGCAGGATTGAGCAAATTTACTACACCTGTAAGGACAGTACCTATTTTTTCTCCCACATTCTTCCATATTTTTGTTGCTTTCCTATTTTTTAACTTAGCTAATTTGCTTAACTCTTCCAAATTGATATCTCGTTTAAAAACCTTTTTTGCCTCTTTCATTATTTTTAAATTACCTACATAACTCTCCAAACATCCTTTTGCCCCGCAGCTACAAATAGGACCGTTCTGGTATAAAGGAATATGTCCAATTTCTCCTGCTGCATAATTGCTACCCCTGTATAGTTTATTTTCAATAAATAAACCGCCCCCCACTCCTGTCCCTAAAGTTATACAAACTACATTTTTATAACCTTTAGCGCTTCCCATTTTTGATTCCGCAAGGCATACAAGATTAGCATCGTTATCTATAAATATATTGTTAATCCCGAGGCTTTCTTTTAATATTTTACCTAAAGGAACATTAAACCATCCTTTTATATTGGGCAAAAAATGTATAATCTGTTTTTTATAATCTACGGGACCGGGAACCCCTAATCCTATACCTAATATACAATCCTTTTTTAGATAATTATCCTTAATAATATCTTCTGTGGATCTAACAATATTATTGATGAGAGTAATCTTGTTGTTAAATTGACGAGTAGAAAATACTTTTTTATCCTTCAAATTTATCTCTCGATCAAACAATCCAATTCTTAAATTTGTTCCGCCTAAGTCAATTCCGATAATATACTTTTTCATATTTGACGTTTTATTTTATATTAAAAATACTTCATTTTCAAGAATTTTTATCAAAATGGAAGACAAACCCTGATATTTTATGCACCTTATAGAAATATTATAAATAGATGTATGAGAGATGTCTTGACATAAATTATAAATTATGCTATTTTACTTTTCAATTATGGATGATATATTCAAATTAAAAGAGGAAAACGAAAGACTAAAAGAAGAACTTGCACGTACACATGCAGAATTGGCTATCCTCTATGAAATCTCTAATGCCATGCGTACCACCTTAAAATTGGATGAAATTCTCTATATTATCCTTACAGGTGTAACTGCTCATGTAGGATTGGGTTTTAACCGTGCAATGATATTTTTGGTGAATGAAAAAGAAGGACTTATTGAAGGGAAAATGGGTATCGGGCCTGATACAGGAGAGGAAGCAAATAAAATCTGGACAAAAATACAGCAGGAACAGATGGATTTAGATGATCTTATCGCTGTATTTAAGACATCAGAAAAGATACCCGATTCAAAATTCAATCAGAGTGTAAAATCAATAAAGATTAACATCAAGGATAAAAAGAATTATTTGCTTTCTATTGCGGCTCAAGATGGTATGTTATTACATCTTACTAAAGAAACCATAAATGAATATACACATGATCCACTTGTTCAGATATTAAAGACTGATGAGTTAGTAATCGTACCCTTGAAAGCAAAAGATGAGGTTAATGGAATAATTGTAGCAGATAATATCTTTACTCGCAAACCCATTAGCAAAGATAATATAAGGAGGTTAATTATGCTTTCTAACCAAGCAGGTTTAGCTATTGAAAACTCTCAACTTTATGAACAGACGGTGATAAGAGCTCACACCGATTCTCTTACGGGCTTATGGAACCACGGTTATTTTCAGTATCTTCTTCAGCAAGAAATTAAAAAGGCTATGGAGCAAAATTCTGTTTTAAGCCTGATTATGATAGATATAGATGACTTCAAAATGTACAATGATAATATGGGTCACCAAACAGGAGATTATATACTTAAAGAATTAGCTAATCTATTAAACAATCATTCTCGCAAGATCGATTGGGTTTGTAGATACGGAGGTGAGGAATTCGCTATTATTCTACCAAAGACTAATAAAAAAGAAGCTATATTGATTTCAGAACAGTTAAGAGAAAAAATACAAGATTTCCCTTTTATCTATGAAGAGATTATGCCGGCTAAAAAAATCACCGTTAGTTGCGGCGTAGCTTCTTATCCAGAAGATGGAACTACTAATTCTGCCTTGATTTCTTGTGCCGATAAATATCTATATGAAGCAAAAAAACAAGGCAAGAACCAAACCTATTCAGGTTAAGACAACAACTTCCTCTGAATTTCTATCCTTCTCTTTATTTTTTTCAAATTTAATTGAAACAACCCTTGAGATACCATTTGCTTCCATGGTGACTCCATACATTGCATCGGCATTTAATAAAGTTCTTTTGTTATGGGTAATAACAATAAACTGTGCTATCTTTGAAAATTCATCTAAGATATTTGCGTAACGAGAAATATTTGCTTCGTCCAATGCCGCATCTACTTCATCTAATACACAAAAAGGAGATGGTTTCACTTTAAATATAGCAAATATAAGAGCAATTGTACACAGTGCTTTTTCTCCTCCCGAGAGCAATGATATATTCTGCAATTTTTTTCCTGGTGGACGAGCGATAATCTCGATACCTGATTCTAAAGGATCGTCCTCTTCGATTAAAAAGAGGTTTGCTTCTCCTCCACCAAAGAGAAGTCTAAAATAAACTTTAAACTCATTATTGATCGATTTAAAAGTATCTAAAAACATATTTTTGGCAGTACGATTTATTTTTTGTATTGCCTCATACAAAGATGTCTTCGCTTGAATTAAGTCCTGCTGTTGTTGGTTTAAAAATTCATATCTCTTCTTAAGTTCATCATGCTCTTCTATTGCTACCAGATTTACTGATCCTAAAGAATCCAATTGTTGTTTAAGAGTGTCTATTTCTAATTGCAAACTCTTTTCATTATATTCTAACGGCAGGACAGTTGTGTCTTCTGTCAGCTCTATCTGATAAATCTGTTTCAATCTATCTTTTATATTTGAAATTTTGAAAATTACATGTTGAAGCTCCATTCTAAAATTATTGATGTTACTATTTACCTCTTCAATATCTATTCGTAATTTTTCTATCTCCGCTTTAAAATCGCTCAATTGTTTTATATATCCTTGAAGTTTAAGATGTTCGGCTTCTACCTTTTGAGTTTTACTGACTTTCTCTTTGGTAAGTTCATCATCAGATATATCAAGATTATTTAAATTTGAATTTAATTCACCTATTTTTTTATCACATTCTGAGGTTTGTTTCTGATATTCATTAAGTCTATTCTCTATTTCTACTAAATTCTGTTTCATAAGGGCTAATGTATGGTCTTCTTTCTGAAGATTATCTTCTAAAGATTTCTGTTCAACTTTTATCGCAGCGATCTCTAATAGATAACCTTCTCTTTCTAAATCTAAATGAATAACTCTTTCTGTCTCTTTATGAAGATTTTCTTCTAATGTCTTTATTCTGTTCTCTAACTCGTTATATTGCTGAGTAAGGTTAGACTTTTTCTCGTTTAGAGTATCGATTTCCTTTATAACCTCTGATAATTCAAAAATAACAATCTGAAATTCTTCATCTATTTTTTTAAACTGGGATTCGATATGATTAAGTTGATTTTTTTGCTCCGAAATGCTAAGTTCTAGTTGATAAATTTCTTTATGAATAATATCGATGTTGTTTTGAAGAACAATTGTGTTATTTGTTTTATCATTTATCAGTTTATTCTTTTGAAGTATATATTCCTCTGTCTGTTTTATTTTGACAAGAAGTCTTTCTAAATCAAAATCTATAGATTTTGCTTCTCCTAAAAATTTGAAATTTGCTTGGGCAAATATATTTTTATCCGCATCATTACAGTTAAGTTTTTCTTTTATTCTGATTACCAAACCGTTAGGTTCTTCTTCAGATAAAGATTCTAATAGAATTAATGCGTTTGAAGCAGAGTCCATTTTTTCATAATTTAAATTTAGATTCTCTAAAAAGTCCTTACGAGAGATAAATTTTGTTTTTTCCTTTTCCAATTCTTGTAGTTCAGATTTTAGATTATCGATATCTTTAATTTCTTTCTGAAGATTATCCTGTAAACTTTCTATTTCTTGTCTTTTTATATTAAATGAAGTTTCTAAATTATTAAGCTTTTCTTTCTCCTTTTCTAATTTATTTTGAAGATCATCCTTTTCTTGTTGAGACTTTGTCTTTTCAATATTTAACCTTCTTTCTCTCGCCTCTTTTAATTTATATTGTGTATCTAAATCAATAAGCTCATTTTTAATTTTGCTTTTAAGATTATTTAACTCGAGAATATCTTTTTTTGCTTTTTCAATATTATCCTTAGCCTCTTGTTTCATTTGATTTATTTTGTCTAAATAGCTTTCTTTTTCATCCAGAATCGATTTCTTTTCTATGAGTAATTCTTTCAGTTTTTTATAATTTTGATTAAAATTTTCAATCTCTATTTGGAGTTGTTTTAACTTATACTGCATATTCTTTCTATCTACATCGATATTCTCTTTATGTTTTCTCAAATCTTCAATTCTTTCTTTTATCATCATTCTTGATTGCTGGTTTCTATCTATAAGATGTTCAATATGAATTATTTCTTCTTTTATTTTGAAGATTTCCTCTTCTATTAATTCTATTTCTCTCTGATAGGATTCGCTCTGTATAAGCTGTCGCTGATAACTATCCTTAAGATCTTTTTCCTGTTTAGTATATTCATTAATTTTATTTAAAATTTCTTCCTTTTCTTTAACTAATTTATTAATTTTTAATATACTCAACAACTTCTCTTTTTCTTTTATCTTCTCCCATATCTCTCTATAACGTTTCGCCTTGTTTGCTTGTTTTTCCAAAGAGTTTATTTGACGTCTCACCTCTGCAATAATATCATTTATCCTCAAAAGATTATTTTCCGTCTCTTCTAATTTTTTGACAGCTTCTTTTTTTTGTAGTTTATATTTTAAAATTCCACTTGCTTCATCAAAGATAATACGTCTATCTTCAGGTTTGCTACTTAAGATGAGTTCAATCTTGCCCTGCCCGAAAAGAGAATATGAATCCAACCCCACCCCTGTACCCCTAAGTAAATCATTTATATCTTTTAAACGTACAGGATTATGATTAATCAAATATTCATTTTCTCCTGAACGAAAAATTCGACGAGAAATCACTACCTCTTTACTCTCAATAGCCAATTTCTTATCTTCATTGGATAACGTTAAAGATACCTCTGCCATACTTAAAGGTTCTTTGGTATCTGTACCGTTAAAGATCACATCTTCCATTTTTGAACCCCGCATTTCTTTGGCGGATTGTTCTCCCAGTACCCAACGAATAGCATCAAATATATTGCTTTTACCACTTCCATTTGGACCGACAATAGCAGTGATTCCCGGTTCAAATTTCAAAATAGTTCTTTCCGGAAAAGATTTAAAACCAGTTATTTCTAATTTTTCTAAACGCATCACTCCTCCTTTTTAAGATTAAGACAAAGAATGGGACTCCAACCATGCATCAATTCTTTCTTTTTTAAAACGCCACTGGCCTATTATTTTTACTGCAGGGATCTTTTTTTTCTTAAGCCATTCATAAATGGTTCGACGCGTTACTTTAAGATACCGGGCTAATTCATCTATGGTTAGTAAATTATTTTCATCCATTTTTTTATTTTTTAAAAACCAAATTATATTTTAAGAAAAAATAATAATCTGTCAAGGAAAATTTTTACATTTTTTAACATTAATTGATAAAAAAAATAATTTATTTACTAAAAAGTGCTAATATGTGTAAATTTTGAAAATAATCTTTTCTCCCCCTAATACATAAAAAGGGATGATAATGGAGGCAGTTTTTAATTAATATTCAATTAATATTCTTTGAGGAGGAGAATCATTATCTTTTCAAGACCTCTTTAAGTCTTTTAGTTAAGGCGGGAACAATTTCAAAGAGATCTCCTACGATTCCATAGGTAGCAACTTTAAAAATGGGGGCGTCCGGATCTTTGTTTATGGCAACAATAATCTTTGAAGCCTGCATCCCTACCAAATGCTGAATTTGGCCGGAAATCCCACAGGCAATATAAATTTTAGGTGCAACCGTTCTTCCGGTCTGCCCCACTTGATGCGAATAAGGCATCCAACCACTATCAACTGCTGCACGAGAAGCACCTACTGCTGCATTTAGAACCTTAGCTAAATCTTCCAAAATTTTAAAATTTTCTTTTGAGCCTATTCCCCTTCCACCGGAAACAATGATATCTGCCTCCGAGAGATTTACGGTGGAGCTAACTTCTTCTATTACTTCTAAAATAGAAGTTCTACTTTTAAATAAACCCTCCTCCATTTTTTCTTCGATAATCTCTCCTTTCCTAGTTTTATCTTCCTCTAAAGCAGAAAATACTTTATGTCTTACTGTAGCCATCTGAGGTCGATAACAAGGAGTAATAATAGTAGCCATAATATTTCCTCCAAACGCCGGTCGAGTTTGAAGCAAAAGTCTTTTCTCTAAATCTATATCTAAACCCGTACAATCTGCAGTTAAACCCGTATAAAGTTTTACGGCTACCCGAGATACAAGCGACCTACCGATAGAGGTAGCGCCACATAAAAAAATTTCTGGTTTATACTTTTGAATAAGTTTAACAAGAATATTAGTATAAGGTTCATCTAAAAAGTTGTTTAAACTCTCATCATCTACAAAATAAACCCTATCTGCGCCGTAACGGATAAGTTCTTCTGCTTTATTTTTTACTCCTGAACCTAAAAGTACTGCACTTACGTCTGTTTTTAATTTATCAGCAAGCTCTCTTGCTTTCGCAAGCAACTCCCAGACTACCGGTTGAATTATAGATTTCTTCTGTTCTGCGAATACCCACACTCCTTTATAATCAGATAAATTTAAGGGAGATTTCTGTATATCCAAAGGTTTTTCTATTAAAATTGCCTTAAATTTACAGGAATCGATACAGGCACCGCAGAGATTACACTTATTTAGATCTATCACTGCTTTCTTATCCAGAATCTTTATAGCGTCAAAGGGACATGCCTTTATACATAAGGAACAACCCGTACATTTTTCAATAACAATCTTTATGGACATAATTGGTTTTTAGGGTAATTGGTCTTTTAATAGAGAAATTAACTTGTCAACTACTTCTGATGTTTCGCCTTTAAAGACTACTCCTCCTTTACGCTGGGGGGGGCTGAATATCTTAACCACCTGAGTAGGAGAGCCTTTAAGTCCAATCTTTTCTTCATCTAACTTTAACTCTCTTGCTGACCACCTTATAATCTGTGTTTGTTTTGCACGCATCAACCCTCGCAATGAAGGAAGTCTTGGTTCATTAATCTCTTTTACTACCGTTAAAACACAAGGTAAAGGAGTTAAAATGACTTCATAACCTTCTTCCGTCATTCTCTCTACTATACAGTTCTTATTATTTATTTCTCTTATTTTTTTTACATAGGTAACCTGGGGTATATCTAAATGTGCGGAAATTCCCGGACCAACCTGTGCCGTATCTCCATCCGATGCCTGTTTTCCGCAGAGCACCAGATCAAAATTACCTATCTTTAAGATTGCCTTTGATAATGTATAACTTGTTGCCCAGGTATCACTTCCAGCAAAGGTTCTGTCCGTAATAAGAATCCCTTCATCAATTCCCATAGCTAGTGCCTCTCTTAATGCAGATTCTGCCTGGGGGGGGCCCATGGTAATTACGATGGTTTTGCCTGAATATTTTTCTTTTAAACGTATTGCTTCCTCAAGCGCATACATATCAAAAGGATTGATAATAGATTTTACTCCTTCACGAATTAAAGTATTAGTTTGAGGATTAATTTTTACTTCGGTAGTTTCGGGAACCTGTTTGATACAGACAACGATTTCCATTTTACTTTGCCATCTCTTTAATCAACTGTAATGCAATGATATTTCTCTGTATTTGATTCGTTCCTTCGTAGATCTGAGTAATTTTAGCATCACGCATATATTTTTCTATCGGATAATCACGCATATAACCATATCCGCCAAAAATCTGAACTGCCTCCGTAGTTACTTTCATTGCAGTATCAGAAGCAAAAAGTTTTGCCATTGCCGACTCTTTAGAGACATCCGTATTTCCACTGTCAATTATTTTAGCTACAGAGTAAACTAACGCTCTGGCCGCCTCAATTTGCGTGGCCATATCTGCTAACATCCATTGGATTCCTTGGAAACTAGAAATAGATTTTCCAAATTGTTGTCTTTCTTTAGCATATCTTAAAGCTAAATCCAGTGCTCCTTGAGCAATGCCTACTGCTTGGGCAGCTACTCCAGGACGTGAAACATCAAAAGTTTTCATCGTAATAATAAAACCCAACCCTTCTTTACCTAAAAGATTTTCTTTAGGTACCTTACAGTTATCAAAAATAAGTTCGCGAGTTACAGAAGCTCTAATACCCAATTTTTCTTCTTTTTTGCCAAAACTAAAACCCGGCATCCCTTTTTCTAAAATAAAGGCCGATGCTCCCCTTGCTCCTTTAGTTTTATCCGTCATTGCGATCACTACATATACCTCTGCCTCTCCTCCATTAGTAATAAAGTGCTTTACACCGTTTAAAATATAAAAATTACCATCTTTTACAGCGGTGGTTTTTATGCTGGAGGCATCCGAACCTGCTTCCGGTTCGGTAATGGCAAAGGCAGCCATTTTTTTTCCTTTGGCTAAATCTGGTAAAAATTTATTCTTCTGTTCCTCGTTTCCATATAGAATAATGGGAAATGTTCCTAAAGCAGAAGCAGCGTAACAGACTGCAATACCACCGCAAGCACGCGAAAGTTCCTCTGTAGCAATACACAGATCAAGTACGCCTCCTATTGTTTTGCCTTCCGAAAGTTCCAGAAGTCCACCATACTGTTGTGGTATATATATGCCAAATAAGTCCGACTGTGCTAAGATTTTCATTATTTCATAAGGGAACTCTTCTTTTTCATCTAAGTCTTTTGCTACCTTCACAATCTTTTCTTCGGCAATTTGCCGACAGAGTTGTTGAAGTAGCTTCTGTTGATCAGTAAGAAAATAATCCATAAATATCCCCCTTTTTATATTTTTTTAATCATTGCCACTTCTTTACAATAAGGAAACTTTGGACATCTGATACATTCAAACCATATTTTATGAGGAAGCTTCTCGTGTTTTATTTTTTTAAAACCAAATTTACTAAAATACGTGGGAATATAAGTAAGTACAAATATATTTCTTATTCCTAAATGTTTTGCTTCTTGAATACAGGCTTCTACTAATGCAGTGCCAATTTTTTTATTTTGAAATCTCTTTTCTACGGCTAAAGATTTAATCTCTGCAAAATTTTCCCAACTTATATGTAAAGCACAACAGCCAATTATCTTTTTTTCAAGTTCATATACCCAGAAATCACGTAAATTTTCATAGATTTCATTAAGAGAACGTGCTAACATAAAATTCTGTTTAGCAAAATTACTAATTAGATTATAAATCGATTGCACATCCTTAAGTTTTGGTTTTCTAATCATATTTATTATATATGTGTACGTTTTGCAACTACCACGATTCCCGACTCCGTAACAAAAAATCTCTTTTTATCTTGATCTAAATTGTATCCAATTACTTCTCCGGTGGGAATATTTACATCTTTATCAATGATGGCATTTTTTATTTTAGTGTATCTAGATACGTTTACTCCTTCCATAAGTATAGAATCATATACTTCTGCAAAACTATTTATGCGTACATTATAGGATAATACCGAACGACAAACTTTACCGCCACTAACAATACAACCATTAGCAATGAGCGAATCCAGAACCAAACCAATTCTGCCGCTTTTTTCTTCAGAGAAAACAGTTTTGGCAGGAGGAAACTGTTCCTGATAAGTTCGCACCGGCCAGTCATTATCGTAGAGATTAAAAAGAGGTTCAACCTGTACCAGATCCATGTTTGCCTCGTAGTAGGCATCTATGGTACCGATATCACGCCAATACTGTGCTTGCTTTTTATTCTCATCAATAAAGTTATATCCCAATACTCTATAATTTTTCTTGAGCATATCAGGTAATATATCTCTACCAAAGTCATGGCTAGAATTTTCATTTTGACTATCTTCTATAAGCTCATCTTTTAATATAGCTGTATTAAATACATATATTCCCATTGAAACATAAACCTTATTTTTATTCAATGAGTTTAATTCTTCTAAAGTTGGTTTTTCTTTAAAATTTATTATTCTAAATTCATTATCTACTTCTACCATCCCTAAATACACTGCTTTTTCTTTTTCTAATTCCACTATTCCAATAGTAACATCTGCTTCTAAACGACGATGATAATCAATCATATGATAATAGTTCATCTTATAAATATGATCTCCCGATAAAATCAAAACCTCATTTGGTTTTTCTTCATCGATGGTATAGAGGTTCTGATATATAGCATCCGCTGTCCCCAGATACCAGCTTTCGCCTACTCTCTGTTGAGCAGGTAGTAATTCGATAAATTGACCTAACTCCGAAGGTAATATATTCCAACCTAAACGTATATGTCTCTGTAAAGATGCGGATTTATACTGGGTAAGCACAAAAATCCTACGTAGGCCTGAATTAATGCAATTACTTAAAGTAAAATCAATGATGCGATAGATCCCTCCAAAAGGAACTGCAGGTTTTACTCTATCTCTGGTTAAAGGCCAGAGTCTTTCACCTTTTCCACCTGCCATAATAAATGTTAAAACTTTGCGCATCATCTTAAGAATATCTCCTGTAATCCTTTTCTTATCATCATTATACCAATAGAAGCCAAAAGTATGTAAGTAATTTTAGAAAATGCTCTCGCCCCGGATACACCCATAAATCTAATAATTATATCTGCTTTATCCATTGTTACCCAAGCGATAAACATATTTATAATTAGAGCGAAAAATGTAGGAATAATTCCAAAGGTATCTACCATCATTAAGGTGGTAGTGAGAACTGCGGGTCCGGTAATCAGAGGGGTACCTAAAGGAAAGATACCTACATCTCGTCCATTCTCTACAGAAGTAATAAACTTTGTTTTTCCCGGAAGTAAAAGATTTACTGAAATTACCAAAATAAGCAATCCCCCCGCTATCTGAAAATCCGCTACCGTTATCCCAATAAACCTTAAGATCCATTTACCTATAAAGACAAAAACAATAGCGATTGCTGTAGCGGTAGTTAGCGAGTCTATTATTACCCTCTGACGCTGTCTCTTGCTCATTCCTTCTACTAAAGAGATAAAAAGAGGAATGTTGCCTAAACTATCTACTGCTACAAAAATAGGAATAAAAGCTAATATAAACGACTCAATAAACTTAAGTATCATAATTAATTTACTAAATTTTCAAGAGGAATTCATTAGATTTTATATTATATATCAGACTATTCTATTTAACAATATTTTTATTATTATTAAATATTAATTTAATTATTTAACATCCACCTTGTCTATCACAAACAAGCATAAAAAACTTGTTAAAGAAGAAATTACAATCAACCATTTTAATCCCGTAATAGGATAGAGAAAGGCTCCCGAGACTTGACTGGCAACAAGAGCTAAATTGCTCACGCTGCAGAGAAAGGCAAAAGACGTCGATTCTAAACCTTCAAGGGTATTTTTAGCCATAAAATCCAAAATCATAATAAAAATAAACATCCCTATTAGACTGTATAAGATATTGTATATAACTGCACTGATAGGGGTGTAATAAAGATAACTTAAAGTTGTTATCGCTCCTAAAAAAACTGAAATAAAGAGCCATTTCTTAATATTTATCTTATGACTAAACCTATAGTAAAATAAAGCTCCGATTATTTCAAAAATAGAACCCAATGTTCCCATAAATCCAATCCATATTTTACTCCACTTAAAGACATCGCGCTGAATAAAAAAAAGTGGGGTTCCAAACGAAGGAGAATACTTATAAAGAAAAATAAATAAAGCAACCAACATTAACTTCTTATGAAAGAATATTTTCTTTAAATCAGATATGAGTTCTCTTTTTATGCTCTGTTTAAAGACCTCTTCCTTATAAAAAGAAGTAATTATTATACAAATAAGATAAAAAGGTACCAAACATAAAAAAGCAACTTTATAATTCCATCGCCAGGCAATATATCCACCGGTAATACCTGTAATAATACTGGCTACAGATATAGAAATCCATTGAATACTTTGAATTCTACCTGTGATATTATATTTTTTACCTTCTACACACATAATTCCATCAATACTTACATCGCGAAAAGCGGAATTTGAAGAGTTAAGTAATAGAATAAGAACGATTATAAAAATCGGCAAACTCCAAAAGCCTAAAATTAAAACAGAAACAATATCCAAAAGAAGAGCCAGATATATCCATGTTTTTTTAGTAAAAAAAATATCTATTATATATCCAATAATGGGTTTAACCAACCAACTTAAAGTAGTAATACTGCTTAGAAACATTATTTTGGAAGGAGAAAAATTAAGGGTTTCTTTTAAATAATAAAATAAAGCCTGAGAAGGTATTGCCTCTATTCCTTGAATAAAATAAATACTACTATTTAAAACATAAATCCATAATAAATGTTTATTTTTCATAGTCTATTAAAAGTTTAATTATACCACAGAATACAAGCAATTTTAATTTCTTATTCAGCTTTGGGAATATTTTGAGTATCGCTACTTGTATTTGATCCTGTCTGTTGTTGAGGAATCTCTTGAGAAAGGGTTTGTTCTTTTATGGCTCCTTGTTTTTCCATCAGAGATCTGCTTTGATTGATAGAAAAGAATGTTAGAATAAGACAGGTACACATAAAGATAATTGCCAAAATAGTTGTAGAGCGCGTTAAGAATACATTTGTTTTAGGACCAAACATAGATTCGAATCCAGAAAAACTTTCTATTAATCCTCCCCCTCTTCCTCGTTGGATAAGAATAACCATAATTAAAAGAATACAAACAACTATATGGATAAAGATTAATAATCCATACATATATTTTTTACCTCATCATAACTATATTTTACAATATTTACAAAGGAATCCAGAATTAAACTTGCTCCGCCGACCAAAGCACCATCTATATCTGGCTGTTTTATTAATTCTCGAATATTATCAGGCTTTACGCTTCCACCATAAAGTATACGAATCTGTTGAGAGATTGATTCACCATAAAGATTATTCAATAGATTTCTTATATAACCCTGTGCCTCTTGAGCTATTTGAGGGGTAGCAGTTTTCCCCGTTCCGATTGCCCAAACGGGTTCATAAGCAATTACCAGATTAACTAACTCTAAGGAACTGATGTCCTTTAAACCGTTATATATATGGTCATCTAGAACTTTAAAAGTCATGTTATTTTCTCTTTCTTCCAAATTTTCTCCTACACATAGGATAGGAGAAAGCCCTTCTTTTAAGACCACCTTTAATTTTTTATTAATTATCTCATTTGTCTCTTTAAAATATGTCCTTCTTTCAGAATGCCCCACAATTACATATTTACAGTTTAAATCTTTCAACATTAAGATAGATACTTCACCGGTAAAAGCCCCTTCCCTTTCCCAATGAACGTCCTGTGCGCCTAACTTTATATTAGAATCACAGATTACTTCAGATACATCAGACAAAGCAGTAAAAGCAGGACAGATTACGATCTCCAAAAGTTCTGGGTTTATCTGATATAAATTCCTTTTAATAGCCGAAGCAAACTCAATTGCCTCCGTAGTTGTTTTATACATCTTCCAATTTCCTGCAATTAAAGGAATCCTTTTCATTTATCCGTTAAAGCCTTTATACCTGGCAGAATTTTACCTTCCATAAACTCTAAAGATGCCCCTCCTCCTGTAGAGATATGGGTCATTTTTTCTTCTAATTTGAATTTTTTAACTGCTGATACAGTATCGCCACCTCCGATAATAGTGGTAGCGGGAAGATCTGCAATAAAGGAAGCAACCTCATAAGTTCCTTTTGCAAAATCATCTATCTCAAATACTCCTAAAGGCCCATTCCAGATAATAGTTTTAGCGTTCTTTAGTCTGTTTTTAAATTCTTCTACTGTCTTTGGGCCAATATCTACTGCAATTTTTCCTTCAGGAATCTCTTCTACTATTTGAGAAGATATTCCTTTTTCAATTTTATCTACTACAAGATGGTCTATTGGCAAAACCAAATCTTTCTTCAGCTGCTCTCCTTTCTTGAGAATATCCTTTGCTATAGAGAGCTTATCCCGCTCTAATTTAGAATTTCCTATTTTTTTATTTAGGGCATAAAGAAAAGTGTAAGCCATTCCTCCGCCGATAAGTATAATATCGCATTTGGGAAGTAAGTTGTTAATTACGCCGATTTTATCAGATACCTTTGCCCCTCCTAGTATAACCATAAATGGTTTTACAGGATTCTGCAGGGTTTCCCCTAAATACTGAATTTCCTTTTCTAACAATAGTCCTGCTACCGATTTTAAATAATGAGTTATTCCTTCCGTAGAAGCATGTGCACGGTGTGCCGCCCCAAAAGCATCATTAACAAAAATATCTCCCAAGCAAGCAAGTTGACGCGAGAAAGCAGAATCGTTTTCTTCCTCTTCTGGATAAAATCTGAGATTTTCTAAAAGTATAATTTTTTCTGAAGCATTCTCTATTTCTCTCCTTATCTTTTCTCCAATACAATCGTCTAAAAACTTTACTTTTTGTCCCAATATATCCTCTAATCTCTTTGCTACAGGTCTAAGGCTATATTTAAGTGCTCTTTTCCCCTCCGGTCTACCCAAATGACTCATGAGGATGATTTTTTTAGGTTTTCTTTCTAATATATAATTTATAGTAGGAATACTTGCCCGAATCCGTGTATCATCTGTAATGTTAAGAGAATCATCTAAAGGAACATTAAAATCAACACGCATCAAGACATTTAAATTTTTCAGAACCACATCCTTTAAAGTTAACTTATCCACACTCCCTCCTCTTTATTTAATTTTTTATATTATAACTAATAATTTTTATTTTACAAGATTAATTTCTCTCATCTTTTTTTATCATGGGAACAAAAATAACCGGAACTATATCTTTAACTATAATCTTTGTGTCCTTTTTAATCACTAATTTTAAATTCTGAAAAAAATCTCCTACGGGTACAACCATTTTTCCTCCCTCTTTGAGCTGTTCAATTAAAAGGGGTGGTATTTCTTTAGGTGCACAAGTAACTATTATAGCATCAAAAGGTGCTTTTTCAGGCCAACCTAAATAACCATCTCCTATTTTCACATATATATTTTTATAACCAAGGTCATGAAGAAGTTTTTCTGCTCTTTTTGCTAAAGATTCAATAATCTCTATAGTATAAACTTCTTTAACCAGTTCCGCTAATATGGCTGCTTGATAACCGCTGCCAGTACCAATCTCGAGAACCCTATCGTTGGGATCTAATTTTAAAAGTTCAGTCATCAATGCTACAATGTAAGGCTGAGAAATAGTTTGATCTTCACCTATAGGTAAAGGTCTATCTTCATAGGCATAATTCTTTAATTCTTCTGGGACAAACTTATGTCTTTCTACTTTCAACATTGCTTTTAGAACATTCTTATCCCTTATTCCTCGTTTCTCAATTTGATTTTTCACCATTGCCTTTCTTAAAGCCACAAAGTCGATTCCTTGAGAATAATTATTGGTTAGAAAAACACTTAAAATAAATATCAATAGATATTTTAGAAGCCTATTCATTTTTATTAAAAGCAAAATATAATTTCTGAGCAATCTTTGAAATGAACTTTTTAGCAGAATGGTTAGTTTTAAAGTTATGTTGGGTTAAAACGCAGATTAAAAAGTCACCTTCTTTAGTAAAAATAATTCCTGCATCATGACAACCACCATTTTCCAATCCTGTTTTGTGAGCTACCGATATATAAGAAGGTAACATTTTAGGAATTCGATCGCGTATTTTCTGTTTTTTTAAAAAAGCCAAACACTTTTCAGAAATATCTTTATTTATAAGTTCTTTTTTATAAATCTTTTCCAAAATATAAGCTATATCCTTCGCGCTGGTAAAATTTTCTAATCCTTTAATTTTCGCTTTACTATCAAGAATTTTTCTATCAATATTAGTGTTCTTTAGCCCTAATTTTTTAAAACAACCATTT
>JAMWCP010000051.1 GCA_023819665.1 Candidatus Omnitrophota bacterium | reverse complement strand
CTATCATCCGATCTAAGGCAAGAGGTCAGATTGATAAGACATTACCTCTAAATGGAAAATACACCATACTGGTAAGAGATGAATATAACTCTCATAATACAGGTAACTACTGCCTCACCTTACAGTGTGCTACCAGCACAGCAACAGCAAATGTAAGAAAGAATATAAGTATAAAAAGATGGACACCTTACCGATGGAAGAGAAGATAGCTATTAAATCTAGAATTAAGGTGCGCATAATTGCATTAACACTATATTTTTTGGTGTCTCTAATTTATACTAATGTATCCAGCTATGCACAGTCTTCATCTGATATGCTTGAGTTTATGCCTGGTGAGATAATTGTTAAACTCAAAGATAAAATAATTACGCCAGTGCAACATTTAGAAGAAAAAAGATTTGTGAAAAAAGAGCCAGTAGAATCCCCGAGTGCTAAATTACTGCGTTTGTTTTCTGAAGCTAAGATTAAGGATAAGATTAAAAAGATAGAGAAAGTTTTTTATCGTGATAGAGAGAAAGTTAAAATTAGAGGTATAGCTACGATGAGCCAACAAGAGAGAGTAGCTTATATACACAGAAAGTTTTCTGAACGGCTCAAGCGCGCTCCTAAGAAAGTCATACCTCCAAATTTAGAAAATATATTTAAATTAGAACTTGAAGATAAAAATGTTGATGTGCGAGCTTTAGCTCATCAGTTGTCTTCTCATCCTGAGGTTGAATATGCCGAACCAAACTATATTATGCACATCTTTATTACTCCCAACGACCCTTATTTTAATTCTACTGGTTCCTGGGGTCAGGATTATCCTGATATGTGGGGACTAAAGAAAATAGAAATGGAGAAGGCTTGGGATATAAGCAGGGGTAGTCAAAATATAATTGTAGCTGTTATTGACACAGGTATTGATTATAATCATCCTGACCTTTCGGCAAATATCTGGTTTAATAAAGATGAAATTGCTGGTGATGGTATTGATAATGATGGAAATGGCTATATTGATGATGTAAAAGGTTGGGATTTTACTTATGATGATAATGATCTTATGGATGGGCATACCCATGGAACCCATGTCTCAGGCACAATTGCTGCTGTAACTAATAATCGACAAGGTGTAGCTGGAGTAAATTGGTATACCCAGTTAATGGCTTTAAAAGGATTGAGTGATTATGGAAGTGGAAGTATCTCGGATTTAGCCGAAGCAATTATCTATGCTGCAGATAATGGTGCGGATGTTCTAAGCAACAGCTGGGGTGGAGAAGGAAGTTCGGCAACACTTGAAGATGCAGTTAATTATGCCCATAGTTTAGGCTGTGTCATAGTTGCGGCAGCAGGAAACGATAACACTGATGCCTCAGGATTTACCCCGGCGAATATTAAAAATGTAATTACAGTCTCTGCCTTCGATCATAAAGATAAAAAAGCAGATTTTTCTAATTATGGCACAAAGATAGATGTGGCTGCACCGGGCGTAGATATACTTTCTACTTATTCAACTTTCTTAGAAGTTCCTTTGGTATCCCAGCTGAATATCATAACTGATAATAACAAGTACTTACAATCTTTACCTTTAGAATATTCTGCTAAGACCCCGGCAGGAGGCTTGACTGCGGTTGTGCTTTATGCAGGTTTAGGTTATCCTTCTGATTTTCAAGGTAAAGACTTTAAAGGAAAAATTGCTTTAATTAAAAGAGGAGACTTCAGTTTTTCTGAAAAGGTTAAGAATGCTTCTGATGCTGGTGCCATTGGTGCAATTATCTTTAATAATGAATCGGGTAATTTTGCCGGAACCCTTGGAGAAGAATCAGCTATTCCTGCAGTATCTATATCCTTGGAAGATGGGAATTATCTTTTGTCTTTAATTAATAAGGGTGAAACTAAAGTCAAAATGGTTGTAGCAAATAGTCCAGATTATTATGACCACTTTTCTGGAACAAGTATGGCCTGTCCTCATGTCTCTGGTTTAGCTGCTTTAATTCTATCTCGCCATCCTGAATTTACCAATGAACAGATCAGAGGAGTAATCCGTGCCTCAAGTGATGATATTGTCAATCCGATCAATGATGGTAAGAATTATCCTGGTTTTGATATCTATTCGGGTTATGGCCGAATAAATGCCTATAAGGCTTTACAGATAGATAGAATTCCTTTAGTAAAGATATCTTCACCTTCTTCAGGAGATGTTATCTCAGGTTTAGTAGAGATATATGGAACAGCCACTGGTCCAAAATTTAAGAGTTATACCTTAGAATACGGTAAAGGCACAATGCCTACTCAATGGTTTAAGATAAAAGAATCTACATCTTCTGTAGAAGATGGACTCTTAGGAACATGGGATGTCAACCGTCTACCTTATGGCATTTATACCTTACGTCTTATTGTCCAAGATGCTTTATTTCCCAATCCCTTTGAAGATAGAGTAACTCTAAGTTTGACCTTTTCTTATCAGCAGGGTTGGCCACAAAAGACAGAAGGAATGGTTATTTCTTCACCGGCTATAGGTGATATTGACGGTGATGGTAGGTTAGAAGTTGTGGTTGGCTCTTATGACAAAAAGGTTTATGCCTGGCGTAATGATGGCACATTGGTTCCTGGCTGGCCAAAAGAAACACAGGGTAATATTGCCTCTTCACCTGCATTAGTAAATCTCGATAAAACTGGAAATTTAGAGATTGTTATTGGTTCTAACGATGGTAATGTCTATGCCTGGCATAGTAACGGAACTATTGTTTCTGGCTGGCCTAAGGCTACCGAAGGAGCGGTCTTCTCTTCACCAGCAATTGGAGATATTGATGGAGATGGTAATTTAGAGGCAGTGGTGGGTTCATATGATAACAATGTCTATGTCTGGCGCAGTGATGGAACTTTGCTTCCTGGCTGGCCAAAAGAAACAGGTAGTGCAGTCATCTCATCTCCTGCCTTAGCGGATTTAGATGGAGATGGAAAATTAGAAATAATTATTGGTTCAACCGATAAAAAACTCTATGTCTTTCGTTACGATGGAACTTTGCTTCCTGGCTGGCCAAAAGAGACAGATGGACAAATAGTCTCTTCACCAGCAGTGGGAGATTTAGATAACAATGCAAGTTTCGAGATTGTCTGTGGTTCAAATGGTAATAAGGTGTATGTCTGGGATAAAAATGGGAATCTAATCTCAGGTTGGCCGCGTTCAACAGGAGGAGCAATAGAATCTTCACCTATTTTGGGAGATATGGATAATGATGGTAAATTAGAAATTGTAGTGAGTTCATTCGATAATAAAGTCTATGCCTGGCATAGCGACGGAACACAGGTCTTAGGCTGGCCAATACAGACAGGAGCGCAGATAGTCTCTTCACCTGTCCTGGTAGATATAAATAACGATGGATTCTTAGACATAGTTGTAGGCTCTCTGGATAACAAATTCTATGCCTGGGGATATGACGGTAAGATTTTAAAAGGATGGCCGATTATCCTAAAAGGAGCAATTGAATCCTCTGCTTCTTTTGGTGATTTAGATTCAGATGGTGATACAGAACTTGTCTTTGGCTCATTAGATAATAAAGTCTATGCCTTTGATTTGGATACAGGTTGTTTGGCAGGTGAGATTCAATGGCAGATGTTTAAAGAGAGTCCTACTCGCTTAAGTGAGGCTGAATTTATTCAAGAAGCAGATGGCTCAAATGGCTTACTTATGTTTAGGGTCACTGCCTACGATCCTGAAGGTGATCCTCTGACTTTCTCTGCAGAGAACTTACCTGAAGGTGCGCAATTTAACTCGCTTACCCAGATTTTCAGGTGGCAGCCAACTGCAAACCAGATAGGAGAATATCAGGTTACCTTTAATGTAAATGATGGCGGGCTTAGTGATTCTGAGACAATCACTATTGATGTTGTGGGCAATCCTCTGCCCTACCTATATCCTATAGGTGGCAAGAAAGTTAAGGAAGGAGAGTTATTGGAATTTTATCTGCGCGCCACTGACCCAGATAATGAACCCTTAGCCTTCAGGGCAAGCAATCTTCCTACAGGTGCTACCTTTAATCCTTCAATTGCCCTGTTTAAGTGGCGACCTGCTTTTAATCAAGCAGGTATTTATCCAAATATACGTTTTGAAGTTACTGATGGCACTACAGTTGTCTATGATGATATTACGATTACGGTTATAGATGCTCCACCGGATACAACTCCACCGGCTAAACCTGGTGTTGACCCAGTAAAGAGCCCGACAAATATAAATCCTGTATTATTAAAAGGAACTAAAGAAGCAAATTCATCTATCTGGATAAATGGAAAGCAGGCTGTTCCCATTGATACTTCGATAACCTGGTCTTATAGTTATAGATTGGTGGAGGGCAAGAATAATCTGAGTATAACCGCCCAGGATGCCTCAGGAAATATTAGTGAGGCAGTAATATTGGAAATAGTTTTAGATACAGTTGCACCTGTAGTTAGAATTACTAACCCTCAGGATGGAACAGTTATAACATTACCTTAAGATGCTTAAATTTTTTATTTTAATTCTAATAAAACCCAAAAGGACAATAGAAAGAATTATGCAAACCGAGATTTCTGTAAAAAGAATCATTCTATTTCTCTTCTGGTTAGGTATTTTACGTGGGATATTGGAGGTCATCTGGATATTTGCCATAAATCACAGATTGACAGAATCCTTATTCTTATCCCGAAGATTATCTTGGTATCTATTTGAATCCGGACCTTTTGTTCTGGCAAATATTTTGACTGCATACTTTAGATGGGCAATGTTCAGTTTAATCTTTTATCTCTCAATTAAGTTTTTCAAAATAAATAATGTAGATTTCTCTAAAATTTTAAAGGTCTTTAGTTTTATTTTAGTCTTATACGTCTTAACCATATTGATAAATTTTCTCCATTGTTTCTTTAACTTAAATATGTTCAGATTTTATATATCTGAACTCTATTCATATTCAATGGGAATTGGACAATTAATCTCATCCTGTATATTAGTATTATTTATCTATAAGTTAGGCCGAAATCTCGGGTTAGATAAGTCATCCTCACTATTAACAGCTATTCTTGTCCCAAGTATAGAGAGGATTTTTTACTTTTTTGGTGCCTGGATATATTTTAGGTTACCTTTTGTGGCTGTTCTCTCATATAAGAGAGTAATCTATCTGGCTAATCATCTAACTACTTTGATAAGTATATTTTTAACCTTTTTATTTTTATGGATAGGATACAGAATAAATGCAAAAAGGACTAATATTTAGAAAACTATTCTTAATTTATCTGAACCTCTTAATCTTCTTACTCATTTATTTTAATACCTCAACTGTCTTTACTCCGGTAAATTATGTTCGGGGTCTATCTATCCCTAATAATTCAATTGTCTATGATTTTAGACTGAAAGAGATCAAGATAAATAGAATCACACCAGATGTAAATTTCACTTCTCCTATAGAGATACTGCGTTCTACCATCTTGAATTCAAAGGATAGATTTTTCCTTGATCTTACTACTTCAGGAAGATTAGGTCTCTATCTAATGAAGAGCGAGGATGAAGTGCTTTCCGGAGCAAAAGTAGATTTAGACTTTCTGCTTTTGAATATCAAGCAAACCTTGAGCCAAGGCAAAGAAGGTGAATATTTTTGTGATTTTAATCAGAGTTTTAATCTATCTTCATCTTTGCCAGTTTCAGAGATAAACCCAAATATTAAAAATTGGCAGGTTCTTCCTTTAGGGGTAAGGATAAATACTCGTTTACAAGAGACATTCTCTTACACAGATTATTTAACCAATGTTAATTATCAGGATAATTCTCCTTCAGTTAATTACGAGATACCTGTTGAGATAAATCTTAGTCTTCAGATCTTAGATGAGAAAAGCATTCCTTTATCCGGCAAGAAGATTTCTGGAGAAATTAAATTCGGTCCTAATAAAACTGAGAATATTAATCTTGTTTCTGATAGCCAGGGGATAATCAGATATACTTTAAGTGATAAGATAAAGATAAGTCTTTCCGGTGGAAGACTTACTAAATTGAGTGATCCTTTATTAATACCTGATACACTCTATCAAACTAAAGTTATTGACCAGAATAACCGCACACATAATATCTGGGCACCTATCCTTAAAACACAGGATAATCCACCCATTGTGATGTTCTGGGGTGCTCCCAGACAGAAACCTGCACCAGGCCAACGCGGAAAACGGGAGACTAAAGAGAACGAAGGTAAAGATCCACGCAATCCAGATGCAGGCGTAGACCCGATAAATATGACTATGGGCAACGTCTATACTCAAGTCCAGGACATCTTTATTCCTTCAAAGGGTCTACCCATTAAGTTTGAGAGAACCTATAATTCTTTAGAAGATTACAATGGTGTCTTAGGCTTTGGTTGGACACATTCCTATAATCTCAATATCACTTTAGAGAATGAGGGAGCTTTAGCTATTCTGATGTTAGGAGATGGCCGACGTATTTACTTTAGCCAAGACGCATCTGGTAATTATCAGCCACCTAAAGGAGAATATTCTAATTTAGTAAAAAATATGGATAATACCTTTACCTGGACAACAAAATTTGGTGAGGTCTATAACTTCAATAATTTAGGTAAACTTATCAGCATCAAAGACCGCAATAATAATCAGGTTACTTTAACCTATGACTCTAAAGGTAATCTTATTACCATTACCTCAAGCGGAGGCAGAAAGATAGATTTATCCTATGATAGCAAAAATCGTATTACCTGTATTACTCTTCCTAACGGAAATACCATAAGATATGGATACGACTCTGAGGATAATCTTATCTCATTTACTGATGCACAAGGTCAAGTTACCAAATACAAATATGCTCCTTACAATTTACTGGAGGTAATTACTGACCCCAATGGCCATAACCGCTATTTCGGTTATGACTGGTATAGCCGCGGTATAAGTTTCTCCTACGATTATAATAACCATAAGATTTCTCTTACCTATGATGAGGCAAATAAAAAGACTATTGTTACTGACTCTAAAGGAAATAAGACCGAATATTATTATCAGATTATTGATGGGGTAAGATTAATTAACAAAATCGTCGATTTTTACGGCAATACTGAAGAATTCACCTGGGATAGCAATTTAAATCGCACGCAAGTAAAAGATAAGAATAGCAATATCACCAAAATGACCTATGATACCAAAGGAAACCTTCTGACTATCACTGACCCGCAAGGCAATATCACTACCTTTACCTATGAGTCAAAATACAATTTAGTAACCAGTATAAAAGATGCCTTAAATCAAGTTACAAACTTTACCTATGATAGCAATGGAAATTTAAAGACCTTAACCGATGCTCTGGGTGGAAGGACAGAATTTTTCTATGATTCCTCAGGACAGCTAATCAAGATAACCAATCCCAGAGGCTTTAGCACACAATTTAATTATAATTCCTACGGTGATTTACAGACAACAACTGATGCTTTGGGTAATATTACTTCCTTTGATTATGATTCTGTAGGTAACTGCACAAGTATAAAAGATGCTAAGGGAAATACAACTACTTTTGAATACAATGCTAATAATCAACTCATCAAGATAACCTATCCAGATTCAACTTATACTACATTTAATTATGATAAAAAAGGAAATAGAACTCAAGTTAAAGATTATTTAGGCAATGAGACCAACTATGAATACGATGCTGTGGATAGATTAATTAAAGTTACAGATGCCTTAGCTAATACAACTGCTTATAATTATGATAATGAAGGTAATCTAATCAGTATTAAAGATGCCCAGGGAAATCAAACCCTCTATGAGTATGATTTATTAAATAGATTAATTAAGACAATAAATTCTTTAGGGATTGCTACTGAGTATCAGTATGATAATATCGGTAATAGAACTCAAATCAAAGATGGGAATGGAAATATAATCCGCTATACCTATGATAGTCTAAATCGTCTTACCAAAATTACTTATCCTGATGCCTCAACAGTGGAATTCACCTATGATAAACTCTCCCGAAGAAAGACAATGAAGGATAAATTCGGTATCACAAATTATTACTATGATGCACTCAGTCGTCTAACCAAGGTAGATGGTCCTTTTACCAACGACACTATTACCTATGAATACGATAGCGTAGGTAACCGCACCAAGATGATTGACCAGGATGGTAAAGTCACAACCTATACCTATGATGAATTAAATCGGCTTAAAACTATCACTGATCCCCAAAGAAAAACTACCACCTATAACTACGATGCAGTAAGCAATTTAACTTCAATAAATCTTCCCAATTCTACCCAAGCAAATTACACCTTTGATAATCTAAACAGGCTCTTGAGTTTGACGAATAAGAAGAACACAGGTG
>JAMWCP010000004.1 GCA_023819665.1 Candidatus Omnitrophota bacterium | reverse complement strand
CTACACCCGAAGAGCTGCGCGCATTTATGCAGGGCTTTAATGAGAGATTACGCAAGGGAAGAACCGGTTTAAGTAAGATTTCCGTTCAGACTGGAACCACTCACGGAGGTGTGGTTCTACCTGATGGTTCAATTGCTAAAGTAAGTATTGATTTCGATACCTTAAAGACCTTGTCGGAGATCGCCCGCAAAGAGTTTGGTCTGGCAGGCTGTGTTCAGCATGGAGCTTCCACTTTGCCTTCCGAGGCATTCCATAAATTTCCGGAAACTGAAACCGCTGAAATTCATTTGGCTACTGAGTTTCAGAATATGATTTATGAGAGTAGACATTTTCCTTCTGAATTAAGAGAAAAAATTTATAACTGGATTAGAGAGAATTGTAAAGATGAGAGAAAGAAAGATGAAACCGAAGAGCAGTTTATTTACAAAACGCGCAAAAAGGCCTTAGGTCCATTTAAAAAAGAGATTATGGGTCTACCGAAAGAAACGCGTCAGGCAATCGCGGAAGAGATTGAAGCGAAATTTGAATTTCTATTTAACCAGTTAAATGTCATCCAGAACAGAAAGCTGGTAGATAAATATATAACTTTAAAAAAGATAAGTATAAGTAAAAGAAGGAAAAAAGGCAGCGATCTGGTAATAGATACTGAAGGTGCAGATTAAATAAAAATTGATAAATAAAAATTGAATAAAAAGGAGTAAAAATGATGCGTTCCGATAAAATCAAAAAAGGTCTGGAACGGGTTCCCCAGCGAGCTTTGCTTTATGCTACGGGACTGTCTCGAAAGGATTTTGATAAACCTTTTATTGGTGTAGCCACTTCTTTTACGGATTTAATTCCTGGTCACATTGGGATGCGAGATTTAGAAAGGTTTATTGAAAGAGGTATATGTTGCGCAGGGGGGGTTCCTTTTCTGTTTGGGGTTCCTGGCATCTGTGATGGAATAGCCATGGGACATTTAGGGATGTGTTATCCTCTGGCTTTAAGGGAGTTGGTTGCGGATATAATTGAGACAGTGGTTCAGGCGCATCAATTAGACGGTATAGTCTGTCTTACCAACTGTGATAAGATCACTCCAGGTATGCTTATGGGAATTAGCCGGCTCAATATCCCAGCAATTGTGGTTACTGCCGGACCGATGCTATCCGGAAGATATAAGTTACGTAAACTTGCTTTTGTGCATGATACATTTGAAGCATTAGCAAAAGCAAAGGAAGGTGAGATTTCTTCACAGGAATTATCTTCTCTTGAACAGGAGGCTTGTCCCGGTCAAGGTTCTTGCCAGGGGCTTTATACTGCTAATACCATGGCTTGTCTTACCGAGGCAATGGGAATGAGTCTAGTGGGGTGTGCAACCAGTCTGGCAGTTTCAGCAAAGAAGCGTCGGATCGCTCAGGCTTCCGGAGAAAGAATTGTAGAGTTGGTAAAGAAAAAAATCCGTCCCCGCGATATTATTACTAAAGAATCAATAGAGAATGCCATAACTATAGATATGGCTTTAGGCGGTTCTACAAATACGGTTTTGCACCTGATGGCTTTAGCCCATGAAGCGGGGCTTGATCTAGATCTTAAGACATTTGACCGTATTAGTAGAAATACTCCCCATATTACAAATTTAGAACCCGCCGGTCCTTATTTTATGGAAGATTTAGAGTATGCTGGGGGGATTCCTGCGATAATGAAGAGATTAAAAGACAAACTTAATAACTGTCTTACTTTAAGTGGAAAAGAAATCTATGAGATTGCGGATTCTGCCCAGATTTTTGATGAGGAAGTAATCCGTCCTTTAAATAAAGCCTACCATAAAGAAGGAGGAATTGCGGTTTTATTTGGAAGCTTAGCTCCGGATGGAGCAGTAGTAAAGCAGACCGCGGTAAGTCCTAAGATGTTAAGATTTATTGGTAAAGCAAGAGTATTTAATCAAGAAGAAGAAGCAATGAAGGCGATTTTAGATAAGAAGATAAAAAAAGGTGAGGTGATTGTTATTCGTTATGAAGGACCTTCAGGTGGTCCGGGGATGCGGGAAATGCTTGCCCCGACTTCGGCAATTGTAGGGATGGGGTTAGATCAAGATGTCGCTTTAATTACTGACGGAAGATTTTCTGGGGGCACAAAGGGGCCTTGTATTGGTCATGTTTCTCCAGAGGCTTCTTGTGGTGGACCGATTGCTATTTTAAAGGATGGTGATATAATAGAAATTGATATACCAAAAAGAAAATTGGAGATAAAATTAAGTAAACAAGAAATTGAAGAGAGATTTAGAGATTATAAACCTATACCACCCAAGATAAAGACGGGATATTTGGCAAGATATTCTAAGTTAGTAAGTTCTGCGGATAAAGGAGCAATACTTATATGAAGATGAGTGGTGCCCAGATTTTAATTGAGTGTTTAAAACGCGAAGGCGTGGAAGTAATGTTTGGCTATCCGGGTGGAGCGGTATTACCTATATTTGATCGATTATACGATTCGGATATCCATTTTATTTTAACCCGGCATGAACAGGCCGCCGCGCATGCTGCTGATGGTTATGCCCGGGCAACTGGAAAAGTAGGTGTCTGTATTGCTACTTCGGGTCCGGGAGCTACTAATCTTACGACGGGGATTGCTACTGCTTATATGGATTCTATTCCTCTTGTGGCAATTACGGGTCAGGTAAAAACATTTTTAATTGGAAATGATGCCTTTCAAGAGGCAGATATAACCGGAGTCACCCGGCCGATCACTAAATACAATTATTTAGTCAAAGATATAAAAGAACTGGCTAGAATTATAAGAGAGGCTTTTCATCTGGCTTCTACCGGAAGGCCAGGGCCGGTTTTGGTGGATATTCCGGTAGATATTCAACAACAGAGTAGGGAATTTATCTGGCCAGAGGAAGTAAATATACGGGGTTATAAACCTACTTACTTTGGCCATCCCGGTCAGATTAAAAAAGCAGTTAAGTTAATTGTGGAAAGTAAAAGACCTTTGATCTATGCAGGTGGAGGAGTGATTACTTCGGGAGCGCATCAGGAGTTAAAAAGTTTAGCTGAAAAGATTCAGGCGCCGGTAACTACTACCTTAATGGGATTAGGAGGATTTTCTGTTTTACATCCTCTTTCTTTAGGGATGTTAGGTATGCATGGAACAGTTTATGCTAATTTAGCAGTACAGAATGCAGATTTAATTATTGCCATAGGTGCAAGATTTGATGATCGAGTAACCGGAAGGTTAGATGCTTTTGCTCCTTATGCCAAGATTATTCATATTGATATAGATCCTTCCTCTATCAGTAAGAATGTTAAGGTAGATGTACCCATTGTAGGAGATGCCCGAAATATTTTAGGACAAATTCTGGAAGAGTTAGTAGAGAGAAAAAAAATTTCCGATACAAAGGATTGGCTTAAGACAATCTATGAATGGAAAAGAAAACATCCCTTAAAATATGAAGATAAAGGAAGAATAAAACCTCAGTATGTAGTCGAGCAGATTTATGAAATAACTAAAGGAGAAGCAATCATTACTACAGAAGTAGGGCAGAATCAGATGTGGGCAGCTCAGTGGTATAAGTTTAGTCAACCAAGAACCTTTTTGTCTTCGGGTGGTTTAGGTACGATGGGTTATGGTTTCCCGGCGGCAATTGGAGCAAAGGTAGGGTGCCCTGATAGAATAGTTTTTGATATTGCCGGAGATGGTTCAATTCAGATGAATATTCAGGAGTTAGCCACCTGTGTTTGTAATAAAATAAATGTAAAGGTAGCTATATTAAATAATGGATATTTAGGAATGGTTAGGCAATGGCAGGAATTGTTTTATAAAAAACGTTATGCACATACATGTTTATATAATCCTGATTTTGTAAAACTAGCCGAAAGTTATGGGGCAGTAGGGATAAGAGTTACCAAAAAAGAGGAGGTGCGTCCTAGTATTGAAAAAGCCCTGCAGATAGACAACACTGTATTTATTGATTTTCATATCGAGCCTGAGGAAAATGTTTTTCCAATGGTGCCGGCAGGGGAAGCTATTGATCGAATGATTGGTGGAATGGCATAATTTAGTTCCCCGTTTATGGTTAATAGTCCAAACTTTTTAAGTCTATAAACTACGAATTTAGAACGATAAAGGGATATGAAACATACAATTTCTGTTTTAGTGGAAAATAAACCCGGGGTTTTAGCCAGGATCTCTGGACTTTTTAGTGCGCGGGGATTTAACATCGATTCTTTAGCAGTAGGAGAAACAGAAGACCCTACTGTTTCGAGAATGACCATTGTGGTGGATGCGTCGGATGAACGGGTTTTAGAACAGATCATTAAACAACTGCGTAAACTCATTGATACTATTTCCGTAGTGGATTTGACTAAAAAAGAATTTATTCATCGAGAGCTAGCATTAGTAAAGATAAACTACACCAAAGAGAATAAATCCAAAGTTAATCATCTACTTAATAGATTTAAAGCGGGAATTATGGAATTAGAAAGAGACACTGCAATTTTGGAGATTTGTGCAGAGTCAGAAAAGGTAAAAGAGTTTTTACAGGAAGTAAGACAATTTGGATTAAAGGAGCTTATGCGTACCGGTAGGATTGCCATGGCAAAATAGTTCGTGGTTAGAGAAAAAGGAGGCGAATATTATGGCAGAGATCTACTATGACCAGGATGCGGATTTAAGTATTTTAAAGGATAAAACCATTGCGATTATTGGTTATGGAATTCAAGGGAGGGGACAGGCTTTATGTCTTAGGGATTCAGGTATACGGGTGATAGTTTCTGAATTAGGGGGTACTCCTAATTTTGAAAATGCCAAAAAAGACGGTTTTGTCCCTGTTTCGGCAAAAGAGGCAGCAGAAGCATCTGATATTATTCAGATTTTGACACAGGACCATGTGCAAGCAAAGGTTTACAAAGAGGATATTCGACCAGCATTAAGAAAAGGAAAAGCCCTCTGTTTTTCTCATGGTTTTAATATTAGATTTAGGCAGATAAAGCCACCAAAAAATGTGGATGTTTTTATGGTTGCACCTAAAGGCCCCGGTGCTTTGGTAAGGAAAATGTATGAAGAAGGCAAAGGTGTTCCTTCTTTAGTGGCAGTTTTTCAGGATGCAACCGGAGAGGCATTAAAACTTGCTTTGGCTTATGCTAAAGCCATAGGGGCAACTCGCGCAGGAGTAATTGAGACTACATTTGAGGAAGAGACCGAGACCGATCTTTTTGGAGAACAGACAGTCTTATGCGGTGGAGTTACGGAATTAATAAAAGCAGGATTCGATACATTAGTTGAGGCAGGATATCAGCCGGAAATTGCTTATTTTGAAGTTCTGCATGAGTTAAAATTGATTACAGATTTAATTCAAGAGTTTGGTATATCGGGTATGCGTAGAAGAGTCTCCAATACTGCATGTTATGGAGATTTAACAAGAGGCCCTAAAGTTATTGACCAAAGAGTACGCAAAACAATGAAGAAGATTCTTAAGGATATTAAAACCGGTAGATTTGCCCGCGAATGGATTAGAGAGAATGAAATAGGAAGGGTTAATTTTAATCGATTATTACAAGAAGCAGATAATCATCCTATTGAAGAGGTAGGAAGAAGATTAAGAGAGATGATGCCCTGGATGAAAAAGTAGTATAATGAGAATATGGAAAAGATAGTTATCTTCGATACAACCTTAAGAGATGGTGAGCAGGCACCCGGTGCATCATTGACTTCGGAACAGAAATTAGAGATCGCTTGTCAGCTTGAAAATTTAGGAGTAGATGTAATTGAAGCAGGATTTCCAGTTTCTTCTCCGGAGGATTTCAAGTCAGTAGCGCTTGTTTCCAAACATATAAAGAAAGTCATCATCTGTGGCTTAGCAAGATGTGTAAAGAAAGATATAGAGGTTGCGTATCAGGCTTTAAGAAAAGCAAAGTATATGCGTATCCATATATTTTTAGCTACCTCTAAGATTCATCTTAGGTATAAATTCAAAAAAGCAGAAGAGGAAATTTTGGAAATTGCTAAAAAATTCACTCGTTTAGCGCGCAGATACTGTGCAGATATAGAGTTTTCTCCTGAGGATGCTACTCGTTCCGAGAGAGATTTTCTTTTTAAAGTAATTGAAGTCGCCATAAGAGAGGGGGCTACCACTATAAATATTGCTGATACCGTAGGTTATAGTTATCCTCAAGAGATATCCAGTTTAATTACAGACATATTAAATAAGGTTCCCAATATAAATAAAACTCTTCTTTCTATTCATTGTCATGATGATTTAGGTATGGCAGTAGGTAATTCTCTCTCAGCGATTTTAGCCGGCGTACGGCAAGTACATTGTACAATAAATGGGTTAGGAGAGCGTGCAGGTAATGCCTCTTTAGAAGAGATTGTTATGGCTATAAAAACCCGCCGAGATGTATTTGGTAATTTTTACACCAATATAAACACTAAGAATATCTATAACATTTCTCGTTTGGTTTCTACTTTAACCGGTTTTGTAGTCCCACCTAACAAGGCAATTGTAGGAAGAAATGCTTTTAGGCATGAAGCAGGTATTCATCAGGATGCAGTTTTAAAAAAAAGCATTACTTATGAGATTATCAATCCTTCGGATGTTGGGATTCCTTCTAGTCAACTTGTTTTAGGTAAGCATTCGGGAAGACACGCTTTGTATAAGAGACTTTTAGATTTAGGTTTTAAGATTAATAAAGATAAACTTGAAGATATATTTAAGAAATTTAAAGTTCTCGCAGATAGAAAGAAAGAGATTTTTGATGATGATTTGATCGCTCTTATAGAGGAACAAACGAGGACGAAGAAAAAGGTTGTTTTTGAACTTTATTCTCTTAAAGTAACCACGGGTACAAAGATTAATCCACAAGCAGAGGTAAGTATTAAATATAGAGGTAAACTCTTTAATGCTAATTCTTCTGGCGATGGACCGGTAGATGCCTGTTTTAAAGCTGTTGATAAAATTACACATTTTAAACCCAAACTTTTGGATTTTAAGCTTAGTTCGGTTACTTCAGGAAAAGATGCGTTGGGCGAGGCTAATATTGTTCTTTCATTAAAAGGGAGGATTTTTTCTAGTCGCGCTTCCTCGACAGATATAATTGAAGCTTCGGTTCAAGCATACCTGGATGCTATAAATAAGGCACTTTTATTTTAATAATATATGAAAGATAAAAAGCTCTTTGGATTAATCGGATGGCCGGTAAAACACAGTCTCTCTCCTTTTATGCATAACGCTGCCTTTAAGTATCTTGGAATGGAGGCTTGCTATAGACTTTTCCCTTTAAAAGAGGAGGATTTAGAGGGTTTTTTAAAAAATCTTTCTAAAAATAAAATCTTTGGTCTCAATGTAACTATTCCTTATAAAGAGAAGGTGATAGAGTATTTAGATTGGAAGTCTCCGCAGGTAAGATTTACGGGTGCAGCAAACACAATTGTAGTGGGAAAAAATAATTATCTTAAAGGTTTCAATACTGATGGGATAGGTTTTAACAGACATCTTGTTTACGATTTAAAATTTAATCCCCGGGATAAAAATGTTTTAATTTTAGGGGCAGGAGGAGCAGCTAAGGCCATAACCTATCAGTTAATCCGGCGGAGAGTAGCTACGATTCTCCTCTATGATATAGTCAGAGAAAAGGCAGAAAATTTAAAGGAGAAATTAAGTCAACAGAGTGAAGATTGTGCAATTGGGGTGATTGCTTCTTTAGAGGAGGTAGATTTTAAAAATATAGATTTACTTATCAATGCCACACCTTGCGGAATGAAAAAGACCGATCCTTGTCCGATAAAAAAAGATATGCTTCACAAAAATATGCTTGTCTACGATCTTATCTATAATCCTACCCAGACAAAACTTCTAAGATTAGCCAGCGATATCGGTGCCAAAACTTCCAATGGTTTAAGGATGCTTTTATATCAGGGTGGGCTTTCATTTACCCACTTTACCGGTAAAAAAGCACCTCTTCGGGTAATGGAGGAAGCACTTAAAAAAGCAGTAAATAGATTATGTTAGAGTTGATAGTTTTTCTCTTTGGTTTAGTGGTAGGAAGTTTTTTAAATGTTTGTATTTATCGTTTGCCTAAAGAGGAATCCGTCGTTAGACCACCTTCTTATTGTCCGGAGTGTAAAAGATCCATCCTCTGGTATGATAATATTCCTCTTTTAAGTTATATTCTTTTAAAAGGGAGATGTCGCTTCTGTAGGGAGAGAATTCCTTTCCAGTATTTTTTAGTAGAATTGCTCACGGGTTTTTTATTCATTTTTTTATTTAAGCGGTATAAATTAAGTTTTGATTTTATTTTTTATCTTGTATTCTGTTGCGGGTTAATTATCGCTACCTTTGTGGACATAAAGCATCGCATCATCCCCGATGAAGTAAATTTAGGTGGAATATTCTTAGGTTTATCTTTTAATCTCTTAAGAGGGCTTTTTATAAAACCATTTGATTATCGATTTGTTTTAGATTCCTCTTTGGGTGTTTTCATAGGGGGAGGGATTATCTATCTTACAGGAATTACATTTGATTTTATTTATTTTAGATTACTTAAGAAACCAGCTGTTGAAGGAGAGACTCAATCTATGGGATTTGGAGATGTGAAGTTTTTAGCCATGATTGGTGCATTTTTGGGCTGGCAATCTGCTTTACTTACTTTTTTTATTGCACCATTAATAGGAGTGATTTTTGGGATAATTAATCTTTATCTTACCAAAAAACATACGGTTGCTTATGCTCCTTTTCTTTCTTTAGCTTCTTTCATTTCTATGGTATGGGGTAAAGATATAATAATTTTTTATTTTTTTAGAATATGAAGATAATTAGTTTTTTATCCGATTTTGGACTTAAAGACAATTTTGTAGGTTTGGTAAAGGCGATTATCTTAAAAATAAATCCTTCCGTTCAAATAGTAGATATTTCGCATCAGATCAGTCCCCATGATATTATAGAAGCAGCATTTATTTTAAAGAGTTCTTTCGGATTCTTCCCTAAAGGAACTATTCATCTGGCAGTGGTAGATCCCACGGTAGGAAGTAGAAGAAAGGCTTTAATTGTGAAAACAAATAATTTTTATTTTGTTGCCCCTGATAACGGCTTACTTTCGTTGGTTTTAAAAGAGGAACGAGTTATAAAGATAGTAGAGATAACTAATAGTGATTACTTTTTAAAACCCGTTTCTTCTACTTTCCATAGTCGAGACATTTTTGCTCCTATAGTAGGATATCTTTCTCGAGGAGAAAAATTAGAAAATTTCGGTAGAGAAATTTCTAATTATAATATATTGAATTTCCCTTCCCCGATATTTAAAAAGAATATTTTAGAAGGAGAAATTGTTTATATCGATTGGTTTGGCAATCTGGTTACCAATATCGACGAAAAGACGTTTAAAAGTTTTATCAGGAAAAAAAGTTTTAAAGTTCAAGCAGGAAATTTTATGATAGACAAACTATCCTTTAGTTATACAGAGGGAGATTCATCCTGCCCAATTTGTTTAATAGATAGTTTTGGATATCTGGAGATTTCTATGAGAGAAAAAAATGCCTCTAAAATTTTGAGATTAGATAGAGGTGATAAAATTAAGATCCAATTATAAAAATGGAAACCGCTGCTAAAAAAATTGAGAAGCCAAAAGGAAAGGGTTTTTATCTTTCGAAAAAAGTAGGTAAAGCAATAATGGATTATCAGATGATTTCACCGACAGATCGTATTTTAGTAGCGGTTTCAGGTGGAAAGGATAGTTTTGTTCTTTTGAAGATATTGAGAGATCGCTTAAGTTTTTCTCCTGTAAAATATGATTTGTTGGCAGCCCACATTGATTTAATGATAGACAGTCGCATTTCAAATGTTTTAAAAGATTATTTTGAAAAAAATGGTTATAACTATTATATAGAGAAATTAGATTTATTTAAAAATAATTCTGAATCTAAAATAGATTGTTTCTGGTGTTCTTGGAATCGTAGAAAGATTCTTTTTCAGATTGCTGGACGTTTTAACTGTAATAAAGTAGCTTTAGGGCATCATATGGACGATATTGTAGAGACTATACTTTTGAATCTTTTTTTTAATGGAGAGATTTCTGCAATGTCTCCTATACAGAGTTTATTCGAAGGAAAGCTTACTATTATTCGACCTCTTGCTTATGTAGAGGAGCGGGAGATAGTTAGTTTTTATCGTAATGAGGATTTTCCAAAATTTTCTTATCACTGTCCGCATGCAAAAGATTCCCAACGCGGTTATATTAAAAAAATAATCAAAGGACTGGAATATATCTGTCCTGATGTAAAAATAAATATTTTTAGAGCAATAAAAAGGATAAAAAAAGATTATCTTTTGTAAGTATCCAAAACTTTATTAATGAATATCGTTCTTTTCTTTAAATAAAAGGATGGTAAATAAAAAATACCTTCTTTATCTTTTTTTGGGATTTATAATCTTGTTTGATATAGGCATGGTAAGTATTTTTTTTACTAATCGTGCTTTTTCTCATCTTGCTTTATGGAGAATAGAAGATTTATCCAATAAAGAATACTTTAATTTTTCTCCTGATAGAAAGCCTTATTATTTTCAATTTGAAAATGTAGATAATCCCGAGATCTTTTTAGGTAAAATAAAAAACCCGTTCAGTTCCGATGATGATGTGTGGTTAAATGTTATTCATATTGCGAAACATACTAAAAAACAGTGTGATGTTTCAATTGATAAAAAAAATAATTCAGTTAAATGGGGTTCTGCTGAGTATATATTTAAACAGATTACAGAGGAAGAGAAAAGAGGAGTAGATTGTTTTAATTGTTGTATTCTGTTGGGTGGCTATCTTGCGGCGATGGGAATTAAATCAAGAATTTGGGCTTTAGAAGGAAGACTGTTTGATAAACCAGCCCATAGTATTATAGAGGTTTATATAGAACCATTAAAAAAATGGATACTCTTAGATGTCAGCTTTGGTTTTTATGCTACTTATGATGATTCTTTACTTTCTCTTTTAGAATTAAGAAATTTACTTTTAAAGAGAGACAACGGAAGATTGAAATTTATCTATATCTTAGACGAACCATCCAATAAAGATAAAATATTAAAATTATATAGATCTTTAATAACCACGGTTATCTTAAGAACCAATAATAATTATACAGATAGATATAAGAAAAGATATGGTTGTCTTAATTTTTTAAAAGATTATATAGATAGTTTTCCTGATTATTTTAGGAGAGGCATAGATTACTTTTTTGGTTCAAAAGATCTTTTTATTCATTATATAGATGAATTTAGTCCACCTTTAAGGATAAAAGGTGTCTTTGCGCATATAATTTTACACTTTGCTTTGCTCTCACTTTTATTTATAGTTATGATTTTTTTGTTTAATATATTAGTTAATAGAAAATTTTTAATTCAGTGTTAATTTTTAATTTTAAGATAAAAATAAGGATGTAGACAAGAGAGAGAAGGTTAATGATGAATAATCAAAATTATTATCGTCATCCGGGTATAGCCGTGGCCCTTTCTTTTTTATTTACGGGTTTAGGACAGCTCTATAATGGACAGATAAAGAAGGGAATACTTATTATATTTTTTTCGAGCTTAAGTATTATTTTAACAGTTATAGGCGCAGTTTTAATTGGTTTACGATTTTTAGATGAGTTTTGTAGATATAATTTTACATTGTCAATTTTGGGTTTAGGATTTTTTATTACCGGATTGATTTTTATTTGTATTCTGGGAATATTCGGCATGGTAGATGCTTTTAAAGAGGCACAACGGATAAATAAAGAATGAAAAGATTACTTGCTGATAGATATATCTTTAGATTTAAAGAAATAGTGCCATCGAGGGTAATTTTTATGTTTAGTCTGCGTTCTGCTAAAAATATGTGTAATGATAATAACTTTAAGGCTTTTATAAAGAGTATCGCTCCTTCACCTAAAAAGTTAATTAGACCTACACAGGTTCATGGTTCAAAAGTAATTTTGATTGAAAGAGAAAATAGCCATTTTATATTTAAGTGTGATTCTCTGATAACTAAAGAACGAAGAATTGCTTTAACGGTGTTTACCGCGGATTGTCTTTCTGTTTTTTTATATGATTCTAAAAATATAGCTATAGGTATTATACATACAGGTTGGCGAGGCACAAAAGAGAGAATTGTTTCTAAAACGATAAAATCTATGTATAATTTCTTTGGGACTAAACCAGCTGATCTATACGTTGCTTTTGGGCCTGCCATAAGAAAATGCTGTTATGAGGTAGGGAGAGAATTTAAGAATTTTTTTCCCAGAAGGTATATTTATGAGAGAAAGGATAGATTGTATTTTGATCTGGTAAGAATAAATAAAGATGAGCTTGTCGATTGTGGAGTGGATAATAGTCATATTTTAGATTGTCTTTTTTGTACAAGTTGTAACAATGACATTTTGTTTTCTTATCGCAAAGAGAGTAAGACTAATAAGAGAATGATTTCTTTAGCCATGCTCTGTTAATAATTAAGAGAGGAGGTGTAATGGCAAAAGCAATTGTTATCTATTATTCTCAGACAGGTAATACCAAAAAGATGGCAGAATTTATCTACGAGGCAATAGAGAGAGAGGGTGTAAGTGTAGATTTAAAAAAAGTCGAAGATACAAAAGTTGAAGATTTATTGAAATACGATGCCATTTTAATAGGTTCTCCTACTTATTATGGGGATATGGCTTCTCCGATAAAGAAATTTTTAGATGATTCAGTAAAATTTCACGGTTCTCTGGACGGTAAGGTAGGAGCAGCGTTTTCTTCAGCCGCTAATATTGGTGGTGGTAATGAAACTACCGTATTGAATATACTAAAGGCAATGTTGATTCATGGTATGATTATTCAAGGAGACCCTAAGGGGAGTCATTATGGCCCCGTTTCTATTGATACCGCCGATGAGAGGGTGAAAAAACAATGCTTACGATTAGGTAAGAGGGTGGCAGATTTACTTAAGGCATTAGGGAGATAATAGAGATAATATGTATAGGATAATATTTGTTACTTGTGCCAGTAGAAGAGAGGCTAAAAGAATAGCTATCTCTCTCATTAAAGAAAGATTGGTTGCCTGTGTAAACATTATAGATAAAGTAGAGTCATTTTTTTGGTGGCAGGGAAAAGTTGATTATGCAAAAGAGTTCCTTTTAATTATAAAATCTAATAAGAAAAAATTTCCTAAAATTGAAAAAAAAATAAAAGAACTGCATAGTTATAAGGTTCCTGAGATCATTACATTAGAAATTGTAGAAGGAGAGAAAAATTATCTAAGGTGGTTAGATGAATCTATTGGGAGATAATTATAATATAGGGATACCTTTGGCTTTTTTAGGAGGGATAGGAATGAGTTTTTCGGCTTGTATTTATCCTTTGCTACCCGTTTTTTTAGGAATGATTATTCCTTATACACAAAAAGCGCGATTCAGAGGGTTTCTTTTGGGTTTTGCCTATGTTTCAGGTTTTGCTTTTATTTATAGTCTTTTAGGAATAATTGCTGCTCTTACGGGTTCAATTTTTGGACAGCTATTGAATTATCCTTTAGTTCGCATAGGTGCGGGTGTTGTATTTATTATTTTTGGCCTGTCTCTTCTGGATATTTTTTATATAAAACACATCTCTTTTGCCCCTTCTTTAAAACCTTTTAATCATCCTTATTTAAAATTATTTTTTATGGGGTTGAATTCAGGGTTGATTATTAGTCCTTGCGTTTCGCCAGTTTTAGGAGCCATTCTTTTATACATTACTTTAAAAAGAAAGCTATTTTATGGATGGTTTATGCTTATGAGTTTTGCTTATGGATTGGGATTTTTTATGATTTTAGGTGCCACTTTTAGTAGTTTTATTTTAAATTTACCTAAACCGGGTCCCTGGATGAACTGGATTAAGAAAATAGGAGCTTCTATTCTGATCTTAAGTGGTTTATATTTTATTATCTCTACTTTAATTAGTGTATTACGATGAAGAAAATAATTTGTGCATTTATATTTTTGCTAATTTTATCGGCATTTTTAAATGCCCAATCTTTATATAAAGAGGTAATGAATTTTGCTTTGGATAGTTTAGAAGGAAAAAAGGTAGAACTTTCTGATTTTAAAAACAAACCCTTGCTTCTTTTTTTCTGGACAATTCGGTGTCCCCATTGTCGAAGAGCTTTATTTTTGCTTAACCAGATTTACCCCGAACTTGAAGATTCGAATATCGAGATCTTAGGGATAAACATAGAAGAATCCGCTGATAAAATTAAAAGATTTTTAAAAGATTATCCTCTAACATTTAAGATTCTTCTGGATAGTGACGGTAAAGTTGCCCGTATTTACAGAGTAATAGGGGTACCTACCTATATTCTGATCGATAAGGAAGGGAAAGTGAAATTTCAAGGGAGTTATTTTCCTTTTGACTATAAAAATCTACTTGGAGATTAGAATGAAAGATAATTTGGAGATATTTTTAGATCTTTATGAACTTACGATGGCGGAAGTATATTTTAAATATAAACCAAACACTTTAGCAACTTTTGATCTTTTTGTAAGACAATTACCTTTTAATCGCAATTATCTGATGGTGGCAGGATTGTCAGAAATTATAGATTTCATAAGTAATCTTAAATTTGATAAACCTGCTATAGAATATCTAAGAGAAAAAAAATTATTCTCAGAAGAATTTTTAAATTATCTAAAAGGTTTTCGCTTTCGCGGTAATCTCTGGGCACTTCCTGAAGGAGAGATCTGTTTTGCTAATGAGCCCATCTTGAGAGTGGAGGCGAATGTTATTGAAGCTCAGCTTTTGGAAGGTTTTCTGCTTAATACTATAAATCTTCAGACAATGATTGTTTCTAAAGCCTCACGGATAACTTTAGCAGCTAAAGGAAGGGATGTCTATGATTTTTCTTTGCGAAGGACCCAAGGCAAAGATGCAGCAATAAAGGTGAGTCGTTGTGCATATATAGGGGGGTTTGCTGGCACATCTAATGTTTTATCCGGTTTTCTCTATCATATACCTGTGGTAGGAACTATGGCACATTCTTTTGTGATGTCTTTTGATACGGAACTGAGTAGTTTTTTTGCTTATAGCGAGTGCTTTCCAGAAAGATCTATCCTTTTAGTAGATACATATAATACGGAGAGAGGAATTCAAAATGCTATAGAGGTTGGGCTTAAGCTTAAAGAAAAGGGATTTAAACTTTTAGGGATTCGTTTAGACAGCGGTGATATTATTTCTTTAGCAAAAAAAGCACGCCAGATGTTAGATAGAGCAGGGCTTAACTATGTTAAGATTTTAGCTAGCGGTAACTTAGATGAGTATAAAATTGAGAGGATTGTTAAAGCTAGAGCCCCTATAGATAGCTTTGGTGTAGGTACCCATATGGGTACCAGCTCTGATAGTCCTTATTTAGATGTAATATATAAGTTAAGTCAGATAAGTTATGATAGAAAGAAATTTCTTCCCACGATGAAATTAAGTCAACGTAAAGTTACCTATCCAGGCAGAAAACAGATTTATAGGATAAGAGATAGAAGAGGATTTTTTATAAAAGACATCTTATGTTTAGATGGTGAAAAGATAAAAGGAACGCCTCTATTAAAAGAGATAATTCGCAATGGAAAGGTTATCTATAGTAATCCTGCTTTAAAGGAGATAAGAGAGTATGCAATGAAAAATCTTTCTTTCATTCCTGCAGAATATAAAAGTATTAAAAAAAAGGTTGTTTATCCTGTAGTAATAAGTAGAAACTTAGAAAAACTAACTAAAAATTTGAAAAGAGATTTGATGGACAGGCAGAAATAATGCAGAGAGAAATTTTGATAACGGGGATAGGGAGTATGCCACACAGAAAGCCCCAGGATGCTGTGGATTTAATATTTAAATATATGCCTTATATTCCTTTTTGGCCACAACTTCCTCAGAGAGATATTCGTGAAGGAATGTGTTTTCAATTCAGTGAGGGGTTTTCTTTTCTAAAGGAAGGACTTATTTATGACCGCAATTCTTCTGAAAAAGAATTACAGGATTTCTATTATCATATAATTAATGAAGATATAGATTATTTTAAAATAAGCCCAGATTTTGCTGCAGGACTTTATTGTTTTTACGAAAGATTAAAGAGAGTAGATTTAGGAAATATTCGTTTTATTAAGACACAGATTACGGGTCCTTTTACTTTCATGGCTGCTATTAAAGATAAAGAGGGAAACTTAGTTTTACAGGATAATATTCTGAGGGAAGCAGTTGTTGAGGGTTTAATTAGAAAAGCTTTATGGCAAATGAAATTTTTTAAAGAATTTGGAAAAAAAATCATTATCTTTTTTGATGAACCATATTTAAGCGGTTTTGGTTCTGCTTACATACCTTTAAATAGAGAAGAGATCATAATGGTTTTAAGTTATACATTTGATAAATTTAAAGAACTTGTTTTTAAAAAAAATATTTTAAGCTGCAATGAGATACTTGTAGGTGTTCACTGTTGTGGTAATACAGATTGGTCGATTTTTACCGAAGTTTCCAGCTTAGATATCATCAGTTTTGATGCTTTCTCTTTTGGAGATAAACTCTCTCTTTACTCAGATAATTTAAAAGATTTTCTGATAAAAGGAGGCTTCTTATGTTGGGGAATATTCCCTACTATAGAATTTGATAACAAAATAAATAAACATTTTATTTTAGATAGACTTAATTATATTTTAGATAATTTTTTAAAAAAAGGATTGAGTAGAAAATTAATCTTAGATAATTCTATTTTAAGCCCCAGTTGTGGTTTGGGTAAATTAGATGAAAATATGGCGCAGAAGATATTCTCTCTTATTTCAGAGTTTTCTCAGCTTCTCTCTGATATAGATTAATCTAAGAATTTTATCTCCGCGATATTTTATAGGTTTATCCAGAAAATTATTATAAATAAGGGAGGGAAATTATTTGACAAATATGTTTTAATATTATAGAATAAATATGTTTTAATTTTTTAATCCGATGAAAGAAATTCGTATCCATGCACGAGCCGGGCAAGGAGCAATTACCACTGCTACTATTTTAGGTTATGCCTATTTTCTAAAAGGATTTTATCCTTATGCCTTTCCACATTTTGGAGCGGCCAGAATGGGTGCGCCAATGAATGCCTTTTTAAGAGTAGATACAAAACCCATAAGGTTACGGAGCCAGATCTATGAACCAGATTATGTTTTGATAGTTGACCCCACTCTTTTAAGGGGATTTAACTGTTTGGTGGGTTTGAAAGATGATGGAATCGCGATTATTAACGAAGGAGAAGGAATAGATAAGTCTAAATTGAATTTTAAAAGAAAATTATATTTTGTTCCTGCTGCTAAAATTGCTTTAGAAACAATAGGGAAGCCTTTGGCTAATACCGCGCTTTTAGGCGCTTTTATCGCCGTAAGCAGAGATTTAGATATAGAGGTTCTTATTAAATCTTTGGAGATTAGATTTAAAGGTGAGATCTTAGAAAAAAATATTCTTTCTGCAAAAAAAGGTTTTGAATTCGTGAAAGAGAGATTCTGATGTTTGGTCCTATTTTTTCTAAACCTTTAAGTAGTAAGAATAATAAAACCGGTTCTTGGCGTATGGGTAAGAGACCCAAATTTTTACAGACCAATTGTATTGCCTGTAGGATGTGTATTTTGATTTGTCCTGAAGGCTGCATTGAAGGCGAAGATAAGAATACTTACCATTGTGATTATGACTACTGCAAAGGTTGTGGTAATTGTGTGGAAATTTGTCCTCGGCAAGATATAGTAATGATCGAAGATAAATAAAATATGAAAAGATTTTTAGAGGGGTCCCAGGCCGTAGCAAATTCAGTCGCCTTATGCAAACCCGGAGTAATTGCTGCTTATCCTATTACTCCTCAGACTCATATTCCCGAAGAACTTTCTAAATTGGTAGCAGAAGGTTTGTTGAATAGCGAGTTTGTCAATGTAGAAAGTGAGCATTCCGCTGCTTCGGTGGTTTTGGGTTCTACTGCCTGTGGGGTGCGTTCTTATACTGCTACCAGTTCTCAAGGGCTTCTTTTAATGGGTGAGGTTCTTTTTAATATCGCGGGTTTAAGGCTTCCGGTAGTGCTTACTTGTGCAAATCGAGCGGTTTCTGCTCCTATAAATATTTGGAACGACCAACAAGATTCAATTTCATTGCGCGATAGTGGGTGGGCTCAGTTCTACGTAGAAAATATTCAGGAGGCAGTGGATTTTCATATAATTGCTTATCGCCTCGCGGAGGATAGAAATATTATGCTTCCAGTAATGGTATGTATGGATGGGTATATTCTTACGCATGGAGTAGAAGTAGTGGATATGCCTGAACAAAAAGATGTGGATAGGTTTTTACCTGCTTACAAGCCATTATATAAGTTAGATATAGAGAATCCTTTAACCTTAGGATTTTTGGCAGATACGGATTATTACATGGAGACGCGCTTTGCTATCCAAAAAACTCATCAGGAAATTTTAGATTTACTTCCTAAGATTACCCACGATTTCAGAAATGTATTTGGGAGAGACTATGGTGAAGGATTAATAGAAACTTATAGAACTACTGATGCCGAAAGAGTGATTGTAGCTATGGGCTCTGTATGTGGAACTATAAAAGAAGTAGTAGATCAATTAAGAAGGAAGGGTAAAAAGGTAGGATTATTAAAGGTGATTACATATAGACCTTTTCCTATTGATAAGATATATGAAGCATTGAAGAATGTACCTAAGGTAGCAGTATTAGATCGGGCGTTATCTTTAGGAGCAGATGCGCCTTTATATACTGAGATAAGAGCGATTTTTTTTGGTAAGAAACGCTCTCCTAAGTTAATTCGTAGTTTCATTGCTGGTTTGGGAGGAAGGGACATTACTTTGGATTCTATTAAAGAGATATTTAAAAAGTTATCTCTTAAAACAACAGAAGAAGAATTTATAGACTTAAAACCTGAATTGTTAAAAGATAAAGTTTAGATGAGAGAAGATATACTTTTTGCTTCCGGACATACTGCTTGCGCCGGTTGTGGGCAGGCAATTGCGGCGCGTTTAGTTATAGAGAGCGCCGGCCCTAATACAATTATTGCTAATAACACAGGTTGCTTAGAGGTTTTTTCTACTAAATATCCGGAGTCAAGTTGGGGAGTTCCTTGGATACACTCTTTATTTGAAAATGCTGCAGCGGTTGCCTCGGGGATTGAATCTGCGTTACAATATTTAGGTAAAAAAAATATTCAAGTAATTGCACAGGCAGGAGATGGAGGAACTGCGGATATTGGACTGCAGGCACTTTCTGGTATGTGGGAAAGGGGACACAATATTTTATCTATCTGTTATGATAACGAAGCTTATATGAATACGGGAATTCAGAGAAGTAGTTTGACACCATTGGATAGTGAAACTACCACTACTCCTGTAGGAGAAAAATCTTTTGGAAATCCTACATTAAAAAAACCCGTGGCAGAAATTGCATTAGCCCATGGTATTCCATATGTGGCTACTGCCTCTGTGGGTTTCCCGCAAGATTTACAGAAGAAGATAAAAAAAGCTCTTTCTATAAGAGGGCCAAAGTATATTCAAATTCATGTTCCTTGTCCCTTGGGTTGGAGGCATGAGCCAAATCTTACTTATCGGATAGCCCGCTTAGCAGTAGAAACAGGTCTTTATCCTTTGATTGAATATGAGAATGGTGTGCTTTCTTCTGCCCGTAAAATTAGTGTTGTTGCTGTAGAGGAGTATTTGAAGTTACAAGCACGATTTAAGCATCTTTTAAATAATGAGGAGGAGATAAAGAAGATCCAAGAGATTGCTAATAATAACATAAAACGGTATAGTCTTTCGTAGAAAATCGATCAAATAGATCAATTTAATAACAAGGAGGGTAGTATGGGGAAGCAATTTAGGAGTATTGTGAATCTTAATCTTAAAGACTTGGTGAAAGAATTAAATAAGGCATATTGCGATGAATGGTTGGCGTTTTATCTTTACTGGTATATGGCACAGGTGGTTTGTGGAAAGTCATATGAGGATATGAAGGAATTTTTGGAGAAAATAGCCAAGGATGAGTTGGAGCACGCTCAAGAAATTGCAGATTTGATTACAAAATTGGGAGATGCACCTCTAGCCAATCCTACAGAGTTAGAAAAGAATGCTAACTTTCCTTATACATTACCTCCTAAGAATAGAGCAGACATAAATCGTATTGTTCGTGTAGTTTTAGAAGCAGAGGCAGCGGCAATTGAAGTATATAATAAACTTGCACAAAAAACGTTGGGTAAGGATCACATTACTTATCAGGTTATTACACATATTCTTTCTGAAGAAGTAGAACACGAGGAGATGTTTGAAAATCTATTAGAGCGATAATAAAGGAGGAGTTATGCCCCGTGTAATTGTAGATGAGGATAAATGCGTCGGATGCGGTTTATGTGAACAGTCGTGTTCTGAGGTATTTGAAATTAAAGACGATGGTGTTGCTCATGTAAAAAGTAATTCCTGTAATAGTTGCGATCTTAAAGAAATTGCTTCTCAGTGTCCGGTAGAAGCAATCACAGTAGAATAAACAATTATTATAGCTCTATCTTAATCTTTGTCTTTTTTCTTAGTTGCCCTAGAAAGTCAATAAATTTTATATCTTTTATTTTAGAAATAAGAGCACGCGTAAATTCATCCTTTTCTTTTTTATAAACTATCTCATCAGCGGCTTTATAATTTTTAATCTTTACTATAAAGAAAGCTCGCTCCATCTCTACTATTTCTTTACCTATCTCCTCTTCTTTTAAATTGCTAAATGCCATAAAGAATCTATCTGATTCACCTAGTTGAGGAATATAACTTGAACGTTTAAATAGTTCCGTAGTGCCTTCTTGCAGATTATATATTTTAGCCAGTTCTGAAAAATCTATTTTAAGATTATTATTTTGCATATTTTTTATTTCTGAGAGTACTTTAAGTAGAATATCTCTTGCTATTCTTTTTGATTCCTGTTCGACATATTCCTCTTTTACTTTATCCTTTATCTCATTGAATAAGGGAATATATGATTCTCTTTTTTGTTTTAGACGGATTAACAAATATTTATCTTTTATCTTTATAGGGCCTAAAATCTGACCTACTTTGAGCTTTTCGATCAAAAAAGATAAAGATAAGGACCACTCAATACCCGGGATAGGTTCATCTATACCAAAGAAGTCCGTTTCTTTTACAATGTAACCTTTTTCTTTAAGAAAGGTTTCAAAATTTTTAACCTTCTTTATTTCACTAGAGATATTTTTTATTCTCCGAGGATCTTCGTCAATTATGTATTGAAGGTTAAAATTTGATGGTTTTCTAAATATCGGACGGTTATCAAGATAGTACTGATATAGTCTCTTTTCATCTATATCGATATTTTTTTCTAATTCTTTAAAAGGAACGCTTAAGTAGTCTATTGCAATCATTTCGTTTTCTCTCTGATAGTTAAACCAAATCTCATCTTCCGTTAATTTTACATCAGCAGTTATTTCGTCATACAGTTTAGAAATCATTAAGCTTTCTCTGATTTCTTCTTCAAAGATACGCTCACTGGTTTTTAGAAAATATTGCACAATTCGCCGGTACAATTCAAAGTTAAATTCATTATTACTTCTAAACAGAGATATCATTTTAATAAAATCCCTCACCTCTTTATCACTTATTTTAATTTTTCTTCTTTTTGCCTCTTTTAGTAAAATAATACGATCCCACACGTGTGTGGTAAGATCTATTTCGCTCTCTTTTTTCAAAAATTCTTCGCCTTTTTGAAGCATTAACTCATGGCGTATAGCTGTGAGTGCTCTTTGAAATTCTTCAGAAGTTACTTTTTGGCCAAAAATAATTCCTACATAGTTTTTAAATTGAATATGCTGTACAATAGATTCTGAACCCCAAAGTAGAAATCCTGGTAAGATTAAAATTAGCAGTATAATCCAAAAAGATTTTCTCGTGGTTTTTTTATATCTATTTTTTCTCTTCATATAAGTAGTTATATTTAAAAATATTTACCAGGTTTATTTACTATATTATATAATATAAATTTAAAGAATAGTAAATAAAAAGTAATGATAATTTTGAATTTTAAATAAGAAGTTTTATGGTGAAGAAGGGGATATTATTAAAATTAGATAGATTAAAGAATATTTTAAGGAATATGGGGGCGGTTGTTATTGCCTATTCTGGAGGGGTAGATAGCAGTTTTCTTTTAAAAGTAGCCAAGGATGCGTTAGGAGAAAACGTTTTAGCAGTAACTGCAGTTTCACCTACTTATACTCAGCGAGAACTAGAGATCGCCAAAGATTTTACAAAAAAACAGATGGTAAGACATCTGATTATAAAAACTGCCGAATATAAAAATCCTTTATTTAGAAAAAACACAATTCTTCGTTGTTATTGGTGTAAAAGAGAATTGTTTTTAAAACTTAAAGAGATAGCCAAAAGATACCGAATAAATTATATAATTGATGGTACTAATTATGATGATCTGAAAGATTTTAGGCCGGGCGAGAAAGCAAAAAAGGAATTAGGGGTGGTCTCTCCTCTCCAGGAAGCGAAGTTGAGAAAAGAAGAAATAAGGGAGTTGAGTAAAAAATTAAGGCTCTCTACTTATAATTCTCCTACGCGAGCATGTCTTGCTTCTCGTATTCCTTATGGAGAAAAGATTGACATTTATAAACTTAAACGTATAGAAAAAGGAGAAAATTTTTTATTTGGTTTAGGTTTTAAACAGGCAAGAGTAAGGGATTATACAGATTTAGTTAGAATTGAAGTAGAGAAAGAAAATATTTCTCTTTTGGTAAAGAATAGCTCTAAAGTTACCTCTTTTTTTAAAAAATTGGGTTTTTTTTATGTAACGGTAGATTTAGAAGGTTATCGGCAAGGAAGTATGAATCTAGTGAAATAATTATGTTATGCATCCTCTAACCGAAAAGATACTTTTTTATCTTAAGAGTCACACTAATAATTATGTTTCAGGCGAGCAGTTGAGTCGACATTTTTCTATAAGTCGTTCAGCTATCTGGAAACATATTCAAGAATTGCGTCAATTAGGTTATGAAGTAATAGCAGTTCCCCATTTAGGGTATCAATTAGGGGGGATTCCTGATAGACTTTTTCCTTACGAAATAGCTTATCGGCTTCCTACAAAATTTATAGGAAAAGAGATATATTATTTTGATAATATTTCTTCTACTATGGATATCGCTCATAGTTTAGCTAAACAGGGGGTTTCGGAAGGAACGGTGGTAATTGCGGAATCACAGACTAAAGCAAGGGGTAGATTTCAAAGATCATGGCTTTGCTATAAATATAAAGGAATATATTTTTCTCTTATTTTAAAGCCAAAGATTCACCCTAAAAGTTCAGCTATCTTTACCTTTTTGAGTGCCGTGGCAGTATCTGAGGCAATAAATAACTCTATAGGAATAACAGTAGAAGTAAAGTGGCCAAATGATATAATATTGGATGGTAAAAAATTAGCCGGAATTCTTACCGAATCAGAAAGCGAGACAGAGCTTATGCATTATATAATTATTGGTATAGGGATAAACGTGAATAATAATCCACAGCAACTTATAGATACCGCTGTATCTTTGCGTCAGTATAAAAAAGAAAGTATAAACCGTATAGAATTGATGCGTCAGATATTAATAGAGTTAGAAAAGTATTATCTTTTATTTAAAAAGAATGGTTCTAGTTTTATTATTGATAGATGGCGTTCATTTTCTGGTACTTTGGGTAGAATAGTAAAAATAATTCAAGATAATAAAACTACTGTAGGCATGGCGGTGGATGTGGATGATGATGGAAACCTTCTTTTAAGAAAAGATAGTGGTTTAGTCGAAAAGATAAATACAGGTGACCTTATTTACTGCCGTTGATTTTTATTTTACTATAATTGTAAACTAAAAACTAAAAATTAGTTTACAAATATTGATTTACTATTTAAATTTATACTACCTATGTATAAGAGAATTTTTATTTTTCTATTTAATTTTATTCTTTGCGTCTCTTTAGTTTCTGCCGAATCAGATGAGATAGAACTTTCTCCTATTGTTATAACACGACGAAATTTTTATCTATTTAAAGAATACACCTTAGACCAAGAATCTTTAAAATTAAAAACCCAAGATGCATTTCTTAGTAGTTTAAGGTATAGTCCTTTAGAATTACAATCCAGATCGCCTTTGGCAGATATCCAATTCGATTTTTCCTTAAGGGCAAGTAATTTTGAGCAGGTGGTGGTGCTTTTTAATGAAAGAAGAATAAACGATTCCCAGACAGCGCATCATAACAGTGATATACCTCTGACACAGTTCAATATTGAAAGTTTAGGAATTTATCTTTCAGGTGGTTCATCGCTTTTTGGTTCAGGTGCTTTAGGTGGAGCACTAAATATCGTTACCAAAAAAGAATTCAAAAAAGAAAATATTCTTCAAGTAAGTACCGGCAGTCATAAATTAAAATCGGTTCTGTTTGGTATGGATGGCTTAGAGTTTAACCAGTTATTTATGCGCTTTTCTTCCGAGATAAAAGAAGCAGACGGCTTCTATTATGATACAGAATATAAAAAATATACTTTAAATTTAGAAAGTAAAATAGAATTTCCTTTAACAGATTTTAATATGTTTTTGGGATATCAGGAGAAAGAATTTGGTGCTTATGATTTTTATACTCCCTTTAGAGGATTTCCTTCTTTTGAGTGGACAAAGACTTACCTTTTGAACACAGATCTTGATTTTCAGATAGAAGATTTCTTTTTAAAGGGAAGCTTTTTATGGCGTAGGCATTACGATAAATTTCTTTTAGATAAAACCCTTATACGTAGTAGATATTTAAACCATCATCAGACCGATATATTTTCCCCTTTATTTTATCTTAGGGGAAATGATTTTTTTGGTGGAATTTTCGGTATGGGTTTTGAATATACAGAAGAAAAAATTATCTCTACCAATTTAGGAAAACACAAACGTCTTTATCATAGTTTATTTATGGAAGAAAGGAAAGATTTTGATAATTTTTCTTATAGTATTTCCTATAGGAGTGACAGATTAAGTAACATTAAGAACATCCATACCGGCACATTTAATATTAATTATATCCTAAATAAAAATAAAAGATTAACCGGAGGCTTTTCGCGTTCTATAAGGATGCCTTCTTTTACAGAGTTATATTACAATGATCCTACTACAGAAGGGAATTCTTTTCTTTTACCAGAGGAAGCGTATAAGTATGATTTAGGTTATGAGTATAATGAGAAAGACAAAGAATTTTTATTATCTATCTGTACTTTTTTAAGAGACGAGAAGAATGCTATTGATTGGTTAAAAGAAATTTCTTCCGAGTCTAAGTGGAAAGCAAAAAATATAACCTCCACTCAATCACAGGGGATAGAGATGACGATCAAAAAGAAGATAAACAAATTAATATGTCTGGATCTGTTTTATACTTATATTGATAAAAAAATAAAGACTAAACAGTATAATTATAAATATGGATTAAATTATAATCGGCATAGATTTTTCTTCGTCTTAGATTTTTCTTTTAAAAGATACAACCATTTTATAGGTTTCAGTTATAATAAACCTCCTCAGCGCGATGGCTGGTTTATATTAGATACAAATTTTATTTATAGACCTAAAAAAGAGAATATGGAATTCTTTTTTGATGTTTCCAATCTTTTAAATGTAGAATACCAAAATATATCCGGTATCCCTTCTCCTAAAAGAAATTTTCAATTGGGCATAAGATTTTATTGGTAGTTTATTTTGCTATTGATTTAAAATTATATTATAATTAATCTCTATGGGCAAAAAGGTATTTGTAGCGATGTCAGGAGGCGTGGATTCTTCAGTTAGTGCCTACATTTTAAAAAAGTGTGGCTTTGAGGTAGTAGGAGTTACCATGTGTTTTAATCTCTATATTAAAGACAGGAGAAAACCTGTATGTTGTGATTATGAAGCAATTGAAAAGGCGCGTAATGTTGCTCTTTATCTTGGTATAAAACATTATGTATTAAATTTTGGTGAGGTTCTAAAAGAAAAGATAATTAAAAACTTCTGTAATGAATATTTTAAAGGTAGAACGCCCAATCCTTGCGTAGATTGCAATCACTATATAAAATTTGGTGCGCTTTTAGAAAAAGTACTTAGTTTTGGTGCAGATTTTTTTGCTACAGGTCATTATGCTCGTATAGAAAAGGATGGGTTAGGAAGATACTATTTAAAAAGGGCAAAAGATATTTATAAAGATCAGAGTTATTTTCTTTATCATCTTACTCAAGATAAACTTAAAAGAGTAATCTTCCCTATAGGAGATTATCTTAAAGATCAGGTGCGTCAGATTGCTAGAGAGTTAAAGTTATCTATTGCAGAAAGGCCGGCTAGTCAAGATATATGTTTTTTACCTACAGATGACTATCGAGAATTTCTTTCTCTATATTTTAAAGATAAAATTAAAGAAGGTGAGATTGTAGACAAGGATGGCAATGTTTTGGGTAGACATAGAGGTATATGTTTTTATACTTTTGGTCAAAGAGAAGGTTTAGGTTTAAGTGGAGGCCCATTTTATATAATAAAACTGGATAAAGAAAAAAATCAAATTGTGGTAGGTAGAAAGGAAGATGTTTATACACAGAGATTTTTTGTTAAAGATCCTCATTTTATTAATGAACCTATAAAAAATAAAATTGTTTTAGGGGTAAAGATAAGGTATAATCACAAACAGGTCCCTGCAGAAATTTTCCCCAAAAGTGGATATTTAGAGATAAGATTTTTTGAACCTCAGTCAGCAGTTACGCCTGGACAGTCAGCAGTATTTTATAAAGATGATATAGTAGTAGGAGGAGGGGTAATTGAAACAGAATAACTTAGAGAAAAAAATTCGGAAGTTAAAGGAAAAGCGCAGAGCAATAATTTTGGCTCATAATTATCAGTTACCCGAAGTTCAAGATATAGCCGACTTTTTGGGTGATTCTCTGGAGTTAAGCAAGAAAGCTGCTCAGGTGGATGCAAAGGTGATAGTTTTTTGTGGCGTGCATTTTATGGCAGAAACTGCTTCTATCCTCTGTCCGGATAAAAAGGTAATTATGCCTGATATCACGGCGGGTTGTCCTATGGCAAAGATGATTACCGCCAAAAAACTAAGAAGATTAAAAACAACTTATCCAGAGGCAACAGTGGTAGGTTATGTAAATACTTCCGCAGAAGTAAAAGCAGAACTTGATTACTGTTGTACTTCTACTAATGCTCTAGCAGTAATGGAGGCTTTAAGAGACAGAAGCCAAATAATTTTTATTCCTGATAAATATCTTGCCCATTATGTTTCTCAAAAGATTCATAAGAAGTTGATCGTTTGGGATGGATACTGTCCTACTCATATAAAAATATTACCTCAAGACATAAAAAGAGAAAAGAAACTTCATCCAAAATCAGAAATAATAGTGCATCCTGAGTGTTTACCAGAGGTAATAGAGATGGCAGATGCAGTGCTTTCTACTAGTAAGATGTGTCAGTATGTTAAGAGTTCAAAAGCAAAGGAATTTATTGTAGCTACGGAGGTAGGGATAATTTATCGCTTAAAAAAAGAAAATCCTAATAAAGAATTCTATCCTGCTACTGAGCGAGCGATCTGTCCTAATATGAAGAAGATTACTCAAGAGAAGATACTTTGGGCATTAGAAGAACTAAAGGAAGAGGTGAAGGTTAAAGAAGAGATAAGAATTCGCGCCATAAGACCGATTGAAAATATGTTTAAGGTAATCTAAGATTATGATTAAATTATCTGCTTCTAGTCTGAATCTGTTTTTGGAATGTCCTCGTTGTTTTTGGCTTTATGTAAATAGAGGTATAGAACGTCCCCGTATACCTGTAGCTACTATTACTACCGGTCTTGACCGTGTTATTAAGAATTATTTTAACTTCTATCGGACAAAGAATATTTTACCTCCATTGTTAGAAGGAAAATTAAGGGCGGTTTTAGTAAGCTTTCCTATTAAGTGGTTAGAGTATGTAGATATAAAGGAAGATGCTAAATTGGGAGGATATTTAGATGAATGTATCAAATTAGAAGATAAATACTACGCCGCTTTAGATCATAAGACGCGGGGTGTGGTACCTGAAGAAATCCATCATAGCTATCAACTTCAGATGGATGTTTACACATTTCTTTTAGAACAGAATGGTTTTTTGACTAAAAGAGTTGCTTACATTGTGTATTATATTCCTAATAAGATAGACGAAAATAACAATTTCCATTTTGATATAATCTTAAAGGAAATAAAGACAGATCCTCTTTCTGCAAAGAAGGTGTTCTATGATGCAATTAAAATAATCAAAGGACCTCTACCCACTTTAAATGAATCTTGTGATTTTTGTAATTGGATAAAAACCAAGGACATACGATGAGTATAGAGACTGTATTTGAAGACGAGTACTTAAAGATTGTAAATAAACCGAGTAAGATGCTCACTATTCCTGCAAGGGGCAAAAAAAAAGATTTAACTTCTATACTTAACGCTAATTTAAAAAAAGAAGGGTTTACTTTTCGTTTACATCCTTGTCATCGATTAGATTACTCTACGTCAGGGTTGATTATATATGCCAAAGGGAAATCTATTCAGAAAAAGATGATGCGGTTATTTAAGGAGAACAAAGTTGAAAAAAGCTATATTGCTTTTGTACATGGCAAAGTTTTCCCTATCCGGGGTAAGATAGATGTACCTATAGAAAATAAAACCGCTATAACCTATTATTCTTTAATTGAACAGAGAAAAGAATTCGCTATTTTAAAAGTTAATCCTTTTACTGGAAGAAAAAATCAGATAAGGATACATTTTAAAAGAATAGGTAATCCTATCGTCGGTGAGGATAGATTTGCTTTTAGAAAAGATTTCCATATTAAAGCAAAAAGATTGTGTCTGCACGCTGAAGGTTTGAAATTTATCCATCCCATTACTCAACGCTATATAAAGATAAAATCACATTTACCTTTGGATATGCAGATTTTCTTAGAAAAGCATCCAGAATGAAATATTTAATTTTAGGAGTTATCCAAGGATTAACTGAGTTTTTACCAATAAGTAGTTCGGGGCATCTTTTAATTGCTCAAAAAATTATGCGATTCAATGGTGGATATGGTTTGGGTTTAATTATCTTTGCCCATTTGGGTACTCTTTTGGTATTGTTTTCCTATTTCTTTAAAGAGATTAAAGAACTATTAAGGTCTATAGAGTTACTTAAGTATACTTTTTTTGCTACTTTAATTACTGGAATAGAAGGATTATTTTTTAAAAAATACTTTGAATTTTTATTTGATTTTTATGAAGTGGTAAAATTTACTCTGATCGTTAATGGGTTCTTCATTTTATTAGCCTCCTTTCTTTGTAGAGATTTCAAAGAAAGATCATCTTTTAGATTAAAAGAGGCGTTAGGATTTGGAATTGTCCAAGGATTATCTGTTATACCGGGAATTTCTCGTTCAGGAATAACTATAAGTTATCTTTTATTAAAGAAATTTGATATAGAGAGTGCTTTTAAGTTGTCTTTTCTAACGGGGATTCCTGCAATACTAGGAGCATTTATCTTGGAAGCGCGAGAGATTATTTTTGCTTCTCCTTATCGATTAGGCAACTATTTTTTTTGTCTAATAATAAGTTTTATTAGCGGTTTCTTTGCTCTAATAATTTTAAAGAGATTTTTATACAGAGCAAAATTTTATTATTTTGGATATTACTGTATATTGGTAGGAATAATTTTATTTTTTATAAAATAAGGAGAACGATGTTAGAAGAACAGATTTTTAGTGACTATCAAGAGGCGCTAAAGACAAAGGATGTTTTTAAAGTAGAAACATTGCGTTTCTTACGTTCTGTTTTACTAAACACTGCTATTGAAAAGAGAAGGAGGAATTTAGAAGATAATGAAGTGATAGCGATAATAAGAAAACAGATTAAAAATATTAACGAGGCAATGGAGGAATATAAGAGAGCAGGCCGTCAAGATTTAGTAGAAAGATCGGTTAGAGAGAGAAATACTCAGTTTTTATTTGCCCTCTCCTTTATCTGATGAGGAATTACTTAAAATAATCGCGGAAGTTACAAATAGTATCTCTGTCTGTGGTATTAAAGATATGGGTAAAGTAATGAAAGAGGTTATAACAAAGGTAGGTGGTAGAGGAGATACGAAGAGGATAAGTGAATTAGTAAGAGAAAAATTACTTTCTAAATAAATGAAAAAGATTCCTTCGGCAGTTATACCGCATCTTTCGATTTACTATCGAACTATATTAGAATCAAGAAAAAACTTTTTGTCTTCTGAAGAGTTATCTAAACTTACTTATTTTTCTCCTTCACAGATTAGAAAGGACTTAGGATATTTTGGGCAATTTGGTATTCCTTCTAAAGGATATGATACAGCTAAGTTAAAGAGAAGTATAGAAAAAATATTGGGGTTGGATAGAAAATGGGATGTTGTTTTGGTAGGGGTAGGAAACTTAGGGACAGCTCTTTTGTCTTATAAGGGATTTATAAAACAGGGTTTTTATATTCGTTGTGCTTTTGATAATGATAAAAGAAAAATTGGTAAAAAGATAAACTCAATAGTTATTCAAAATATAAAGGATTTAGAAAGAACGATAAGAAGACAGAATATTCGGATCGCTATTATTGCTTTGCCTAAAGACGCAGTACAGGATATTGTAAGGCGGTTAGTTTCCTGTGGAGTAAAGGCAATTTTGAATTTTGCTCCCATTAGACCATATGTTAATAATAAAAAGGCGGCTATCTTAAATATCGATCTTTCTATTGAGCTAGAAAGATTAGCTTATTTTTTAAAACGAAATACATGAAAAGTTATGGTAAAGGCAGTGATATTACCTTCGGGAAGGTTAGAAAGGAAAGAGTTGAAGTTGCTTAAATTTTTTTCTAATAAAACAGAGATAAAGCTTAAATTGTCTGAAAGCAAGAAGATTTTTAAGTTATTAGAGACTCTATGTATGGTATAGTTCTATATGTAAATACTTGTCTCGATAGAGTAGTATATAGAAGTTTAAATGAAAGATTAATGTCTCCACATCGGAATTTTCAAGATTATTGATAGAGAAATAATTACTCTAGAGATTAAGCATCTGCAAATATAATTTATTGTATTGTATCTTATGTAGATTTTAATATAATATTTACATTCAAAAAAAAGACAAACAGGCAGATGAAGAAAAATAGTTATCAAGATAAAAAATTACCTGAAAAATCCAGCTCATATTTCTATTTTGCTTCTCTTGGTGTGGAAGAACTTTTACAGAATCTAAAAACCTCTTTAGAGGGGCTTACTGATGAGGAGGCAAAAAGAAGGCTTGGAGAGTACGGTTACAATGAACTTGCTAAAAAAAAGAAAAGGACGATTATTCTCCAGATTATTTATAAATTTACGAATCCATTGGTATTAGTATTGTTAATTATTGCCATCTTTTCTTTGTTTTTAGGAGAAACGATAAATGCACTTATTGTTAGCTTTATGGCAGGATTGAGCGTCCTTATTTCTTTTGTGCAAGAGTATCGCGCTGGTAAAGAGGTAGAGCGTCTTAGTGAAATGGTGAGAACTTCCGCAACTGTCTATCGTGATGGGAAAGCTAAGGAGTTAAAAATTCGTGAACTCGTTCCGGGAGATATAGTAGATTTATTTGCAGGTGATATGATACCTGCAGATTTAAGAATAATTCAAGCAAAGGATCTATTTATCAATCAAGCAGCCTTGACGGGAGAATCCCTACCAATAGAGAAGACGGGTTATCCTTTATCAATAAAAAATGCTAATCTTCTAGAATTAAATAATATTGCTTTTATGGGTTCTAGCGTAGTTAGTGGGACGGCCTTAGGAGTAGTAATAAAAACAGGAACTTCAACACAATTTGGTGAGTTATCTAAAAAATTGCGTTTGGCTAATGTGGAGAGTGCTTTTGATAAAGGTATTCGTAGTTTTACTTGGATGATGATTAGATTAATGTTAATTCTAGTATTAATAATATTTGCTATAAATACATTCTTTAAAAAAGGAGATACTTTACAGGCATTTTTATTTTCTCTTTCTGTAGCAGTAGGACTTACTCCCCAGATGCTTCCGATGTTGGTCACTATAAATCTTTCTAAAGGTGCAATAAGTATGTCTGAAAAACAGGTAATTGTTAAGAGATTAAGTGCAATTCAGAATTTCGGAGCAATGGATGTTCTTTGCACAGATAAAACTGGTACCCTTACCTTAGATAAAATCGTTTTAGAAAGACACTGTGATGTAATAAGAAGAGAGGACGAGGATGTTCTGTATTTTGCTTATATCAACAGCTTCTATCAGACAGGATTAAAGAATATCCTTGATCGGACAATTTTACGCCATGAGAAGATTCTGTTAAAAAATTATAAAAAGATAGACGAGGTCCCTTTTGATTTTTCCCGTAAAATGATGTCAGTAGTAGTAGAGTGTGATTCCCGGCACCGTATGATTACCAAAGGTGCGCCAGAAGAGGTATTTAAACGTTGTACGCAGTATGAATTGGATGGAGAGATTTTTGATATGGATAGCCTTATCCTTATGGACCTGAAAGAAGAGTATGATAAATTAAGTGCTGAAGGTTTTAGGGTTTTGGCAGTGGCTTATAAAGATTTTATCAATCCTAAAGAGAGTTATTCTAAAGAGGATGAAAATGAACTTATTCTAAAAGGTTATATTGCATTTTTAGATCCTCCTAAACCCTCTACACGTAGGACCATCGAAAGATTAAAAAATTTAGGTATAGATTTTAAAGTTTTAACTGGTGATAATGAATTGGTTACAAAGAAGATTTGCGAAGAAATAGGTTTATCTATTCAAGGGATGGTTACAGGTGAGCAGATTCAGGCTGCCTCCGATGAGCAGCTTAAAGAGATGGTAAAAAGTGCGAATGTATTCAGCCGGCTTTCGCCATTTCAAAAAGAACGGGTCATCTATGCTCTTCACAAAAATGGACATATTGTAGGTTACTTAGGAGATGGAATCAATGATGCCCTGGCTTTGAAAGCAGCGGATGTCGGTATTTCCGTAAATAATGCAGTGGATATTGCTAAAGAGTCTGCAGATATAATTCTTTTAAAAAAGAGCCTTCTGGTTTTAAGTGATGGCGTAATAGAAGGAAGGAGAACTTTTGGGAATATCCTTAAGTATATCAAGATGGGTTCCAGTTCTAATTTTGGGAATATGATCAGTATGACAGGGGCAAGTATATTTTTACCATTTTTACCAATGTTACCCCTCCAGATACTTTTGAATAATTTTTTATACGATCTCTCTCAGATTGCTATTCCTTCAGACGAGGTAGATAGAGAGTATCTTTTAAAATCTCGTCCCTGGAATGTTAATTACATAAAAAAATTTATGTTGGTTTTTGGGCCGGTTAGTTCTTTTTTTGATTTTCTTACTTTTGGAATACTTCTATTTATTTTTAAGGCAACAGCAGAAACATTTCGTACTGTTTGGTTTTTGGAATCTCTATGTACACAGACCTTAGTTATTCATATAATCCGTACAGGAAAGATTCCTTTTAAAGAAAGTAAGTCCAGCCAATTTTTAATTTTTACTTCATTATATATTATAACTATTGCCTTAATTATCCCTTTTACCCCTTTAGGTAGATATTTTGATTTTGCTTTGCCTAGAGCGTCTTTTTTTATTATGCTTATCATCATAATTTTAACTTATCTTATTTCGGTTCAGAAGGTAAAAGTGTGGTTTATAAAAAGATATGGATATGAATAGAGTTTTGATGATAAAATATAACCTAATAAGATAGAGCGCGGGTGGTGGAATTGGTATACACACAGGCCTGAGGAGCCTGGCTCAATTTTGAGCGTAAGGGTTCAAGTCCCTTCCCGCGCATAAATATGTCTTCGTCTTCTTTATTTAAAATAAGCCTCCTTAAAAAATCTTGACAATTCTCTAAAATATGATATTTTATTATGAACATTTGTTCATAAATGAATAGAAAGTAAATGAGGCCAAAAAAGATTAGATGGATAAAGTGTAAACCTCTAGAGAGATGTTTTAGCCCTCTGTGTAGACCTTTGAGTAAGTTAGAAAGCGTATATTTGACATTTGATGAATTTGAGGCGATACGACTTGCCTGCCTTGAAGGGTTAAAACAGGTTGATGCTGCCAAAAGAATGAAAATTTCACGGCCTACTTTTTCAAGAATTGAGACATCAGCACATAAAAAGATTGCTGATGCCTTAGTCAATGTTAAAGCTATAAGAATAGAAGGTGGTTGCTGTAAGATTATTAGGAGGTAAGAGATGTTTTTTTTAAGTTTAGTTTTTTCCGGAATGCTAGCTTTAAAAGAGTATATTGCCCATCATGTTTTGACCTGTTTGGTTCCTGCTTTTCTTTTAGCCGGCGGTATGGTTTCCTTTTTTAATAAAGAGGCAATATTAAGTTATTTAGGTGAAAAGGCTTCTAAATTAAAGTCATTTTCTTTAGCAACAATTTTTAGCTTTTTCATTGCCTCCTGTTCCTGCACAGTTTTACCCGTAGGAAGCGGTCTTTATTTTGCCGGGGCAGGAATTGGGGCAAGTTTTATCATCCTTTGGGTCGCCCCCTCTACAAATGTTTTATCGCTTTTATTTACCAGTAGCATTTTAGGTGCAAAGATGGCTGTCTCAAGAGTAGTTGCTTCGCTTTTTATGGCCTTTTTGGTGGGTTGGATAATGAGTATTATATTCGGGAAGGAAGAAAGAAAAGAGATAAAATCTCAACCTTTCTTAGAAAAGAAGCCCCTTATTACTAAAAAACACTCCATTTTGTTAATCTTGATTTTTCTTTCTATAATTCTACCTAATTATATCGCTCAAGGGAAAAGTTATTTAACCAATGTTTTGGTCTGGGGAGTTTTAACTATTATCTGGTTAATTTACGCAGTTAATAACCTTGATCGCGAGGAGGCTAAAAATTGGCTTCGGGAGACATGGTGGTTTGTAAGGATGATTGTTCCGATATTATTTTTGGGTGTTTTTATTGTGGGCGTAGTAGGGAAATTACTTCCCAAAGAATTTGTTTCAAAGTGGGTAGGGGGTAATTCTCCTTTAGCAGCATTTTTGGCAACTTTGTCAGGACAACTGATGTATTTTGGTACTTTAACCGAGTCACCCTTTATTGATACGATGTTGAGGTTAGGTATGGGTAAAGGTCCTGCTTTAGCATTTTTATTAACCGGTCCAGGAATGAGCCTTCCTAATATGCTTGCTATAGGACGACTCTTTGGAATTAGAAAAGCGATAGTTTATATTTTGCTCATTATGGGTTTAGGAACATTTGTGGGGTGGTTTTTTGGGAATTTTATCTTTTAATCTTCACAAACAAACCCGCGTTGGAAGTGGTATAAAGATTTATGCGAGGAGGTGACAGAAATGAAAATTGAAATTGTCGGTCCGGGTTGTCCACGTTGTATTGCTACAGAGAAGAATGTTCAAGAAGCAGTAAAGCAATTAGGAATTCAGGTAGAGATTATTAAAGTTACCAATATGGTGGAGTTTGCCAAAAAAGGTGTTATGTTTACGCCCGCAGTAATTGTAGATGGTGAGGTTAAAATTTCAGGCAAGATCCCTACGGTAGATGAAGTTAAAAAGATTCTATCTTCCAAATAGCCAATAAAAAACAAAATTTAGAAAGGAGGAGGTTGAAGTGACAAACAAAGAGAAACCAAGATTTTTAATGTGTATCTGTACAGGTCAATGCCCGGGATTTGCCAGTTTAAATCTTTGGGAATTGATTAATTATGTGAGGGGCGAATTAGATGTAGAATACGCTATAGTTCATCCGCAACTTTGTGTTGATGATGGCGACAGGTTTATCCACGATTATATAAAACCAGGCATAAAATATGTAATTGGCGCCTGCGATCCCAAGATGCAAAAGAAAATGTTTAAGGATGCCTTTTCTGATGCCGGTGGGAATTATGATGAGCAGGTTATTTCTTTAGACCTAAGAAATATGTCCACTCAAGACGCAATGAACAAGGTCAAAGAGGCAATAGAGGGATTAAAGTAAAAAGTAAAGAGGTGTGTTTATGCAACGAGATAGATCTACTTATACAGGTTTACCCCGCAAGGAGATAGATTGGTTTCCTAAGATAGATCAGGAAAAATGTAAGCCCGAAGAATGCAATTTTCACTGTGTGAGATTTTGTCCCTTTGGGGTATTTGCTCACAAGGGTAATGGCGTAGTTGAAGTCTCAAAACCCTATGAGTGCAATGTGGGGGACGAATCTTGTAAATTTCAATGTCCCTTTGATGCGATTAGCTTCCCTACAAGAGAAGAATTAAAAGAGATGTTACGCAAGGTGCGCGCAAAATACCAAAATAAGGAGGTATGAAATCATGGGTATATTCGCTAATATCCCCCGAGAAAAGATTCCTTGGTTTCCAACCATTGATTTTGATAAATGCGTGGGATGCAAGGAATGTTTTAACTTCTGCCGCAACGGTGTCTATGAGTGGGATGAAGAAAGTAACAAACCTACGGTAGTCCGACCATATAACTGTGTGGTGGGTTGCTCTGCTTGCGCTAATCTTTGTAACGGCGAGGCGATTAAGTTTCCCAGTAAAAAAGAATTAATGGAGGCGGTTAACAAGGCACAAGAAGAAAAATAGAGGACGGAATTATGAAAGGTATAGAGATTAAAGTAACTGGTCATATAATAGAAAAAGGTATTTTAAATATTCTTTTCGGCGCCTTGAAGGATAAAGAAGCAGATATTACAGATATTGAAATATCTGCTTCTACGTTAAAGGGATGCTGGGAGGAGAAATGTCCTTCCATAATGACCTTTAAATTGGTTTCTTTTGAAGAAAAAGATTTAAAGAGGTCTTATGAGGAGGTATTGGAGCTTCTTAAAGAAAATGGGTGCCGTCTGATATATCGCAAAGATATTTTTTAAAGTTAATATTAAGAGCGTGTATGGATAATCTTACGGTAGGAGGCCTATTTGTTCTGGGTATAATTACGAGTATCTCTCCTTGTTCCTTGGCACTTCTTTTAGCCGCACTTTCTTTTATTCTAGCGGAAGAGAAAAGTTTAAAAGAAGGAATTGTGATTGGCATTGCGTTTAGTATGGGAATGAGTTTAATCTTCTTTATCGTAGGGGTGTTTATTTCTAAATTAGGTGAGTTTCTTAGATTTGCTTATCTTTTTTATATTATTGCAGGTATACTTTTGATTCTTTTCGGCTTAGGTCAGTTAGGTGTTTACAAGAAGATAAAAAATAAATTATTTGCTACGAAAGATACAACCAAGCTTAAAGATTTTAATATTATTCAACAGCTTGGATTTTCTGTTTTGAATTTAAGCCGATATTCAAAAATTCTTCCCGCATTTCTTTTGGGAATTCTTTTTGCTTTGGGCTGGGCACCCTGCGCTACTTCGATCATTATGCCGGTAGCCCTTTTAATTATGAGTCAACAAGTAAGTATCTGGCAGGGCGGAGGATTTTTGTTTATATTCGGTTTAGGTCACGGCGTTCCCATTATACC
>JAMWCP010000050.1 GCA_023819665.1 Candidatus Omnitrophota bacterium | reverse complement strand
CTTTTAAAGAGGCAGAATTTGATATACTTCATGAAGAAGGTATTGCTAAAACAGAGAATATTTTAGATACAGCGGTTAATTTAGGCATAGTTCAAAAATCGGGGACATGGTTTGTTTTTGAGAATGAAAAATTAGGACAAGGAAGGGAGCAGGTAGTAAAATACCTTAAAGAGAATCCTAAGATATTAGAAAAAATAGAAAAGGAAGCCAGAAAAACTATAACTTAAATAAAAACAAAGGGGAGGATAAATGAAAAGGAGATTGTTTTATATATCTCTAATAAGTTTTGGGGTAATAGTGGGTATTTTGCTTTCTATAAGATTAAACCTTATTCCCGACTTAAGGGGACAGATTCCTGACAATAGAAGTTATTCCGAGGTAAGTTTTTTAGAAGAAGCAGTAATAAATGTTGCTAATAAAGTAGGCAAGGCGGTAGTTTCTATAAGTACGGAGCGTACTGAGAGAGTGGGTACAAGGAGATTTTATTTTGGCTATCCTTTTGAAGGCTCTCCTTTTGATGATGATTTTTTCCGTCGTTTCTTTGAGGATTTTTTTGGAGCATTTCCTGAAAGAGAGTATAAACAGATGGGTTTAGGTTCGGGAGTAATTATTGATCCCGAAGGATATATCCTTACCAATGAGCATGTAATTTCTGAAGCAGATAAGATTACAGTGACCCTTCCTGATGGAAGGGAATTTAAGGCAGAGATAAAAGGAAAGGATAAGCGTTCAGATTTAGCAGTGATCAAAATTAATGCTTCTGATCTGCCGGTGGCGAAATTAGGCGATTCTGATGATTTAAAGATTGGTCAGTGGGTGGTAGCAATTGGTAATCCTTTTGGTTTTGCTCTTCAGAATACCGAACCCACCGTTACTGTAGGAGTAATCAGTGCTTTGCATCGTTCTTTAGGAAGGGCTCTGCAGAAAGATAGAGATTACAATGATTTGATTCAGACTGATGCGGCTATAAATCCAGGGAATTCGGGGGGACCTTTAGTTAATTTAAAAGGCGAAGTAATTGGGATAAATGTAGCTATATTTTCTACTACCGGCGGATATCAGGGGATTGGCTTTGCTATTCCTATAAATACGGCTAAAAGTATTCTTAAGCGTCTGATCGAAGGTAAAAAAATTCTCTATGGTTGGTTAGGAGTGAGAGTACAAGATATAGACGAGAAGATGATGAAGTATTTTGGATTGATGGAAAAGAAAGGTGCACTGGTAGTTTCAGTTTTGGCAAACAGTCCTGCCCAGAAAGCCGGACTTAAAGAAGGAGATGTGATCGTAAGTGTGGGTGAAAAGAGGATAACCAATATGAGAGAACTGATGGATTTGGTGAGCAGAACTGAAGTGGGTAAGAAAGTAAAGATAGGAGTAGTGCGCGATAAAAAAGAAATGACTTTAGTGGTAGAGATAGGCGAAAGACCTGAGGATATAGAGACGCTTGAAACAGAGAAAAAGACAGATCTGTGGCGGGGTATGGAGGTTAAAGAGATTACTCCTCAATTAGCCAAAAGATTCGATCTTAAAGAGTCATCAGGTGTAGTAGTTACTTATGTGGAATCTGGTTCTTCTGCAGATGAAGCAGGGATTATTCCCGGTGATGTCGTCTTGGAGATAGAGAGACAGCCTGTAAAGACTTTGAGGGATTATGAGCGGATAACTCGTTCTTTAAAGGGAATGGTCGGAATAAGAACGCAGCGGGGATTTTTTATTCTGGAAGAAAAATGAGTTTTAATGAAGCCAGGGATTATGTTTACCGGCTTTTAAAATTCAGAATGCGTTCAGAAAATGAGATTATCCAGCGACTCAAAAGAAAAAAATTTAGCGATGATATTATAAAGCAAACCCTGGAATACTTTAAAAGACTGGGTCTACTTGATGACTGGAAGTTCTCTCAAATCTGGATAGAAGAACGCTTAAAAAAACCTTTCGGATTATATCGGATTAAAAAAGAGTTGAAACAGAAGGGGGTATCTACAGAGATAATTGAGCAGGTTTTAGCAGAGAAGAGGGGTAATTATCAGGAAGAGGCAATTATCGCCAAGGTTCTCGAAGATAAGGTAAAGAAAATAAAAACACCCCTTTCCTTAAAGGATAAACGCCGCCTATATAACTGGTTTATCCAACGCGGATTTGATGCGGAGAAAGTCTCAGAGGTAATTACCAGTTTATGAGAGCAGATATCTTAAGAGAAAAATTTTTGGATTTTTTTAAGAGCAAAAACCATCGGATAATTGATTCTGATTCTTTGGTTCCCAAGAATGATCCTACCGTGCTATTTACCCCTGCAGGAATGAATCAGTTTAAGCAAGAGTTCTTAAGTCCAAGACCCCGCCTTAAAAGGGTAGCCACGTGCCAGCGTTGTTTACGGACCGATGATTTGGATAAGGTAGGGAAAACCTCTTATCATCATACCTTTTTCGAAATGTTAGGTAATTTTTCTTTTGGAGATTATTTTAAAAAAGAGGCAATTGAGTTCGCTTGGGAGTTTTTAACCAAAAGCTTAAAGATAAAGGAAGAGCGTCTCTGGATATCCGTGTATGTAGAAGATGAGGAAAGTTATAATCTTTGGAAGGATACAATAAAGATACCTTCCTCAAAAATTATTAAACTTGATGATAAAACCAATTTTTGGCCCCAAGAAGCAAAAACAAAAGGGCCAGATGGTCCATGTGGTCCCTGTTCAGAAATCTTCTTTGATCGAGGAGAGAAATACGGCTGTGCGAAAGAGAATTGCTACCCCGGCTGTGATTGTGGTAGATTTGTAGAAATATGGAATTTGGTGTTTACTCAGTTTAATAGAAAGCCAAATGGTAACCTTGAACCTTTGCCCAAAAAAAATATTGACACAGGAATGGGCTTGGAAAGACTTGCTTCGGTAATGCAGGAGGTAGATTCAAATTTTGAAACCGATCTTTTTGTCCCTATAATTAAAGAGATAACTTCTACTTCCCGTATAGATGATGTAAATATGTTTAGGGAAAATATCTATGCTATTGCCGATCATATTCGTGCTATTACTTTTGCTATATATGATGGGGTTTTACCTTCTAATGAAGAAAGAGGTTATGTAGTAAGGAAACTTATTCGCAGAAGCATAATGCATATAAAAAGAATAAAGATAAAAAAACCTTTTCTGTATAAGCTAATACCTGTCGTCGCGCGGATTATGAAAAATCCCTACCCCGATCTAATAAAAAGACAGGAAAATATCTCTCAGATTGTTTTGGAAGAGGAGAAGAATTATCTTTCTATACTTGAATCAAGTAAAGATCTATTTAAAGAGGCATTTGCCGAGTTTCTAAAAGGGAAAGACGATGAAAGAGAGGCAAGTAGAATTGCATTTAAGCTTTATGACACCTACGGTATTCCTTTAGAGTTAACCGAAGATTTTGCGCATAAACATGGTTTTAGGATTTCTTATGATATATTTAATCAGCTTTTACTTAATCAGAGAAGGCTCTCTCAGAAGAAAAGTGTGATAGAGAATAAAGTGTTTGTGCATAAAGGCGTAGAGATGAATATACCGGCAAGTAAATTTTTAGGATACAAGCTGTATGAGGCAAAAGCAAAGATACTAAAAATAGATAAAGTGGGCGAGAATTTTGAGATAATTTTAGATAAGACGGCATTTTATCCTGAATCAGGAGGGCAGATTGCCGATACCGGGACTATTGAGAAAGGTAAAAATATCTTTGAAGTTTTGGATACGCAAAAAAGGGATAATATAATTGTTCATATAGGTAGATTTAGAACCGGCAGATTAAAAGAGAAGGATTATGTTTTAGCTAAAATAGATTACAAGAGAAGAATCTCAATTGCCAGAAATCATACCGCTACTCATCTTCTGCAATCTGCTTTAAGAAAGGTTTTGGGTGAACATGTGCAACAACAGGGTTCTTATGTAGGAGCGGAGTATCTACGTTTTGATTTTTCCCATTTTAAGCCTTTAACCTTTAATGAGATAAGGCGTCTGGAAGAAGTGGTTAATGGATATATTCTGGAAAATGATAGGGTGATAAAAAAGGAAATGACGCTGAGGCAGGCAAAGAAACTAAAGGCATTGGCTTTTTTTGAAGAGAAGTACGAAAAAAAGGTGAGGGTGGTTATTATTGGAGATTATTCTAAGGAGCTATGCGGAGGAACTCATCTTGATTTTACCTCAGAGATCGGTATATTTAGAATCACTGGTTTCAGTTCGGTTGCTCAGGGGATAAAGAGAATAGAGGCAAAAACAGGTTGGTCCGCTTATGAAAAGATAAAAAACGAAAGTGATTTAATTCAGAACATCTGTGAAATGCTTAATACAAACCAGGAGAATCTTCTTTTACATTTAGAGAAAAGGATAAAACGTTTAAAAGAATTACAGAAGACATTAAGCAATTTTCAGTTAGAATATATAAAATCATCTTTAGATAAAATGTTTTTAGAGGCAGAACAGATAAGGGGATTAAGGGTCATTTTTAAATTTATTGCCGATATGGATATAGAAGTATTAAGAAAGTCAGGTGATCTATTTAGAGAAAGATATTCCGATATTGTGGTGCTTCTCGCAACCGTTTTTGAGAATAAACTCTTTATGATTATAACATTGGGTGAAGAGGCGGTAAATAAAGGATTAGATGCGGATAAGATAATTAAAGAGATTGCAGGTGTGGCGGGAGGTAGTGGCGGGGGAAGAAAGGATTTTGCGCAAGGTAGTGCTCCTAATATATCCAATACAGAAAAATCATTACACTTAAAATTAAAGGAGATTATAGATCGGTTATGAAGATAATTTATTCTAACAGTAAAAAATTATTCCGTATTTATAACCGTGGATTTATCAGCCGGCGTATTCAGGAAAAAGTCAGAAGAATTGTTGAAGATGTACGTGTCTTTGGCGATGAGGCAGTGATTAGATATACTAAAAAGTATGATAAGGTAAAACTTAACCCTAAACATCTGCGGATTTCTGAGATAGAGATAAGCGCTGCTTATCAGAATATAAGTCCGGATTTTGTAAATTCGCTTAAGGTGATCTTTGAGAATATAAAACGTTTTTATACCAGACAGATAAAAAAACATTTTAAATTAAAAGATAGTGATAATGTATGTTTGGGAGAGAGATATCAACCCTTGCATAGCGTGGGTATATATATCCCTGCAGGAACCGCTCCTTTAGTCTCTACAGTTTATATGACAGTAATTCCCGCCAAGGTAGCAGGTGTAAAAAGGATAGTTTTGGTTAGCCCTCCTGATAAAAACGGAAATATTAATCCCTATATTTTAGTAGTAGCAGATCTTTTAAAAGTAGATGAGATTTATAGAATAGGGGGTGCGCAGGCAATTGCTGCTTTGGCTTTTGGTACCAAAAGTATCAATCGGGTAGATAAGATATTTGGTCCGGGCAATCTTTATGTTACTGAAGCAAAGCGTCAGGTATTTGGGTTTGTAGATGTTGATATGTTAGCGGGTCCTACAGAGTTGGTAATTGTAGCTAACCGATTTAGTAATACGGATTTTATTGTAGCCGATTTTAAAGCCCAGGCAGAGCATAATGGAGGTTTATGTATTATTATTACCGATTCTCGTAGAAAGGCGCGGGAGATAAAGACAGAGCTAGAAGGTTATAATGGTTATATCGTTATTACCAAGAATCTTTCCGAAGCATTTGATGTAGTGAATCGTATTGCTCCGGAACATTTAGAGATTTTGTTAAAGAATCCTTTAAGGTGGCTCAAGAGGGTGATGAATGCATCGGCAGTTTTTTTAGGTCCCTGGACTCCTGTGGCAGTGGGAGACTATATTGCAGGCCCTAGTCATGTGCTTCCTACCCAAGGGACGGCAAGGTTTTTCTCTGCAATTAGTATTTTTGATTTTATGAAATGTATACATATAATCAGTTATTCTAAAAAAGGATTAGAGAAAATAAAGGATCCTTTGGCAAGAATTGCTTCATTAGAAGGTCTAAAACAGCATTTAGAGTCTGTCAGTATTAGATTGAGCTAAAAGTTAGAAAGGAATAACGATGAAGAGACGAATCTGTACAATAAAGAGGAGGAGTAAGGAAACGGATATTATTTTAAGATTAAATCTTGATGGCAAAGGTAAGGCAGAGATAAATACAGGGATAGGTTTGCTTAATCACATGCTAGAACTATTTTCTTTTCATGGTTTTTTTGATCTTTATCTTTACGCAAAAGGAGATATTAAAAAGGTAGATCTGCATCACACCAATGAAGATGTAGGAATTGTGCTGGGAACTGCTTTTAAAAAGGCACTGGGTGATAAAAAAGGCATAAATAGATTTGGGTTCTTTGCGGTTCCTATGGAGGAGAATTTAGCTCAAGTGATAGTGGATATAAGTGGGAGAGGTTATTTTAAATTAAAATTGGAAGGCATCTCTGATTACACTCTAAATCAAGATGGCTATTCTTTTAAAGAGATGGAACATTTCTTTGAGGCATTTAGTCGATATTTGGGTATGAATCTTTTTATAATGATAAATACCTCTTCAGAGAGCGACTTACACAGTATTTTAGAGCCAGTTTTTAAGGCATTGGGAGTCGCTCTTCAGCAGGCTATCAGTATTAATCCTCGCCGGAAAGGTTTGCCTTCTACCAAAGGGATAATCGATTAAACGATGTCAACTATAAAAGATCAGAAAAATTATTCTTTGGTTTCTATAGATAAACGAAGAAATTTTAGTTCTTATGGCGTTATTGGAATTGTTGATTACGCAATGGGCAATATCCACAGTGTAAAGAAGGCAGTGGAATTCTGTGGAGCTTCGGTGCGGATAATTACTAAACCTAAGGAGTTAAAAAGTATAGATAAACTTATTCTTCCTGGCGTAGGTGCATTTGGTGATGCGTTAAATAATCTAAAAAAAATGAAACTTTATGAGGCTTTATTAGAATATTTGGAGGCAGATAGAGTATTTCTCGGAATTTGTCTGGGTATGCAGATTCTTTTTGAAAATAGCCAGGAAGATACATGGATAAAAGGGTTAGGTTTTTTAAAAGGGAAAATCTTGCGGTTTAAAATAAACAAAAATTTAAAAGTTCCTCATATGGGATGGAATAAGCTAAATTTTAAGAATAGAAATTGTCCTCTTTTAAAAGATCTACCCGATAATGCATATGTTTATTTTTGTCATTCTTTTTATCCTAAACCGCAAGACAGAAACATTATATGTGCTACTACTAATTACGGAATAGAATTTGCTTCTATAATTCAAAAATCAAATATCTATGGAGTACAGTTCCATCCGGAGAAAAGTCAAAAGGTAGGACTTAAGATTATGCAGAATTTTGTAAGATTATAAAATGTTAATTATTCCGGCGATAGATATAAAGGAAGGTAAGGTGGTAAGGCTTGTGCAGGGAAGATTTAAAAAAAAGATATATTCTATCAGCCCTGTAGAAACCGCTCTGTATTGGCAAAAAGAGGGAGCCAGGCTACTTCATATTGTGGATTTAGAAGGAGCGCAGAGTGGAAATATAAAAAATTTCTTTTTTTTAAAGAAAATATTAGATAAAATAAATATCCCTGTACAATTTGGGGGAGGGGTGAGGGATATTACCAAAATAAAGAAATTGTTGGATATGGGAATATACAGGGTAATTATTGGTACAAAAGTAGAAGATGATCATTTTCTTAAAGAGAGTTTGAAATGCTTTGGCAAAAGAATTATTATCAGTATAGATGAAAGCAGAGGTAAAGTTATGACTGCCGGGTGGATGAAATCTTTAAAACAGATGGATATATTCTCTTTGATAGAAAGACTAAAAGAAATTGGTTTTAAAGAGATAATCTATACTAATGTTTTGCGCGATGGAACCCTTTTGGGTCCAGATACCCGAAGAATTAAACAGATTCTAAGTAAAGGTTTAAAGGTAATTGTTTCTGGAGGTATCTCTTCTTTAGCCGATATTCAAAGACTTAAACCTTTAGAGAAGTTGGGACTTAGAGGAGTAATTATCGGTAAGGCACTATACGAAGGAAAGGTCGATTTAAAAGAAGCGATAAAATTATCCAGTAATTAAAAGGGGGTGGTTAATGAAAAAGCGATGGTTAAAAAAAGCCGGTTTATTTCTGATGATAATTTATGTTTTTATCCTTATAGGTTGCGCTACGCTAAGTAAAAGATCTACCCAAATACAGGAATTACGTAACCAAATCCAGGGATTGGAAGCAGAGTTGAACCGCAAGGAGCAGGAGATCGCTTATTTAAAGAGTCTGTTAGAAGAAAGAGAAAAAACGAGACTTACTAAGATCTTTTCCTTAGAGACAAAATCAAGACCTTCAGTTAGGCAGATCCAGATTGCCTTAAAGAATGCCGGTTATAACCCCGGAGAAATTGATGGTAAGATGGGTAAACAGACACGTCAAGCAATAAGAGCTTTTCAGAAAGCAAATGGACTTGTAGTTGACGGTAAGGTA
>JAMWCP010000049.1 GCA_023819665.1 Candidatus Omnitrophota bacterium | reverse complement strand
CCATCAAAGGCAGAGTAACTGTCTTTTTGAGGTGACATACCTTTAGAGATAATAATTGTCTCTTGGGGTAGTCTTAATTTAGGATGAAATTGTGCGCCTTTTGTATTCTGAACACAATGCACTGGCCATAATCCACCAAATTTTTTAAAATGGGTTGTCCTTTTAGGATGCCAGTCACGTGAAGCAAAGATGGGTAATTTATTTTTAGAGAATAATTTTATATATTTGTTTATTATGGGAACAATCTTATCACCTCGGGGAACTGCTAATCTGCCACCAGGACAGAAATCATTCTGTAAATCTACAATTAAAAGAGCTTTTTTTAACTTTAACATCTTTAGAATACTCCTGGAATCAATGTATTACAGTAGGGACATCTATTACCTTTTAAATTATATTCTAAAATACTAAAATACTCTCTTCTAATCAATATTTTTTTACAGTTATGACATATTGTATCATTTCCCCAACCCCAGACATTACCAACATAGACATAATTTAAGCCTGCTTTATAACCGATATCTTGCGCCGTCTTTAAGGTAGATTCAGAGGTGATATTATAGTTAAGATATTGATAATCCGGATGAAATTTTGAGACATGCCAGATGATATTTTTATCTACACTGGCTAAAAACTTAGCAATTTGGGTAAGTTCTTCTTCAGAGTCATTTTCTGTGGGAATTATCAGAGTAGTCACCTCAACCCAGATTCCTAATTGACGCATATAAATAATAGATTCCTTTATCGGTTCTAAGTTCGCCTTACAATTCTTTCTATAGGAACTCTCTTTAAAAAATTTTAAATCTACATTGGCAGCGTCCAAGTAGGGTCTAATCATATCAAGCGCTTCTTTGGTCATATAACCGTTGGTAACAAAATTATTATAGAGACCTCTTTCTTTGGCAAGCTTTGCAACCTCTAAGGCATATTCGAAAAATACCGTAGGTTCTGTGTAAGTGTAAGATATACTTTTACATTTATTCTTCAAAGCCAACTCCACTACCTCTGAAGGTAAAACTTCTTTTTGGTTTCCTATATCCTCTAGTTGATACTCTTGTGAGATCTGCCAGTTCTGGCAGAAACCACATTTAAAATTACAGCCAAAAGTAGACAAAGAAAAAGAAAAACTACCTGGAAAGAAATGATAAAGTGGTTTTTTCTCTATAGGGTCTATATGTAAGGCACATGGCTTACCATAGACAAGAGAATAGAGTTTCCCTTTAATATTTTTTCTTACTCTACAGATACCAAAATTTCCTTCTTTAATTTGACAATTATGACTACAGAGAAAACAATGCACAGAATTATTTTCTAATTTTTCATAAAGAAGTGCCTCTTTCATTTTAAGGAATGCTAAAATTAAGTAAAGCTCCTACAATTAAAGCTACAATTATCATTATAAGGATTGCTTTAAATAAATCTTTCAAACCAAGTTCTTTCCATAGAACAATAAATGTAGCGATACAGGGGAAAGAAATTGCCAAAAGCACTGCCGAGATAAATAACTGTTTGGGTGTTAAATTTAAAGGAACCAGCATCCCTACTGCTACATCCTTTCTTAAAAAACCTATCACTAAAGGAATTGCTGCCTCTTTGGGTAAACCCAATAATCCTTTTACTAAAGGAGAAAAAATTCCGGTTAATAAATCAAATAAACTAAAATATAGAAGGACATTCACAACCATAACCCCCAGAAATACTATAGGTAAAGCCTCGATCAAAAAACCTTTTATACGGATATACAATTTTTTTAAAATAACCAAAAAGGGAGGAAATCGGTAAGGAGGAATCTCAATCAAAAGTTCTGGACTGAAGCCTTTTAAAGTAGCATTTAAAATCAGTCCTAAAATCAACCAGAGAGAAAACAGAACTAAATAAACTCCACTTACATAAAAACCACTGAGTCTTCCTAAAAGCCCAAAAATCATTGCCTGCAGAGCCACACAAGGAATACCAATAGAGATTAAAGTGGAAGCAATAAATCTTTCTCTCTTTGATTCTAAGATACGGCTGGATAATATCCCCGGAACATTACAGCCTAAACCTAAAAGTGTAGGGATTATAGCGTATCCATGGAGACCTATACGGTGTAAAAGATTATCCAAAAGCAAAGCCAGGCGTGGTAAAAATCCGATATCTTCTAAAATCCCCAAGACAAGATAAAAGGCTAGCATATAAGGCAAAACCATTGCCAATTCAATATAAGGAGCGGTGGTTAAAATTCCTAAGGATTGTTTAAAGTCAATTTCACCTTTAATTAATTCACCAATTAATATATGATGTAAAAAACCTTTTCCTCCTAACAGAAAACTAAATTTTTCTAGAAATGGTCTATAGAGATTAAAGAAAAAAGGATCAAATACTTTGTTGATCAAACCTTCTCCTAAAAAACGCACCAACTTAAAGGAAAGATAAATTACCCCTATCGAGATAAACAAACCACTTAAAGGTCTTACGGAAGCATCCTCTAAGATTTCTCTTACAGTATGATGTCGATGGGAAAGTTGTTGAACCGATTCGATAATCTCACCGATTTTCTGCCAGCGCTGTTGGTGGGTAAGTTTATCTAAAAAAATCTGTCTTGCCTGCGGAATGTTTTCAATCAAAAACTTTATACCTGCTCCGGTTACTGCACAGGTGGAAATTACCGGCACGCCGAGAATTGATTCAAGTTTTTTTACATCTATAAATATTCCCCGGTGTTTTGCATCATCACACATATTAAGACAAACAATTACTCTGAAACTTTCTTCAATCAACTCTAAAGTTAAAAATAAATTTCTCTCTAAGTTTGTGGCATCAACGATATTTATAACTATAGAGTCCTCTTTAGGTAATTCATTTAATATTCTTAACGCTATCTCTTCTGCTTTAGAATTGGGTTCTAAAGAATACACACCGGGAAGATCTAATACTTCAATTTTATCATCTTTTAATTTTAAATATCCTTTGCTAAATTCAACGGTCGTTCCGGGATAATTAGAAGCAATTACCTCTATCCCTGTAAGCCGAGAGAATACCACACTTTTGCCTACATTAGGATTACCTATTAAATAGATTCTTCTTATCATATAAGTTCTACAATTATCTTTTCTGCCATTCCATATCCTAAGGCAAGAGTGGTTCTGCCTACTTTTACAGTTACCGGGCCTCTTAAGGCAAAATGGCTGATTTTGGTAATCTCTCTTCCCGGATAAATCCCTAAAGCGAGCAGTCTCTGTTTAATACCAATACCTCCTACTATATCTAAAACCTTTGCTCTTTGATTCTGTTTTAACTGCGTCAGAGAAAGTTTATTCATAATAGAGATATTTTATCCTCACTATAAAAATAAATCAACGGAAGAAAATTTATTGTATATTTTAAAAGGAGGGGGTTATTTGAGCATAAATAATCTTTAAGGAATTAATTTATATATCTTATCGTTAGGATGAACCTTTTGAATTACCTTTATTCCAACTACATCTCCTGCTTTTGCCTCTGAAACATCCTGATGTTCAATCTGTAGAGACTCTACGGTCTGTTGAAAATCCGAAGTATGTCCCTTAATATGGATACTGTCTCCTCTCTTCAAAGTATCAGTGAGCTCCACTATTCCTACACTGATATTACCATAATAGTGAGTTATCTTACCAATTTCCTTTTCCTGCATGTTGCCCCCTTTTTATTCAAAACTATCCCAAATTTGGTTTTCTTCCTTTATTTGCTCTCTTTGAACGCCAAGATAATTTACATCTACGTTTTCTTTTCCCCATATTAATATTTATAATAGTTTGCCGGGATTGTCTGTGAAATGTATCTTACTGCCTCAATAATACAAATTCGAATTGCTTTTTCCATAGGGGTATTAGCATAGGCAGAAAGTCCTCCTCCTAAAGCCCATCCTCCAAAAAAACCCGCCATAAAACCACCTGCGACATCAGAAGCCTGACCTTGCACCCGCGTAGCTGCTAAAACCTCAGAAGTGGAGGCATCAATTATACGGATATCTAAAGCCATATGTGCCTTATTTAAGGCAGCTCCCAAAAGTCCACCCAAAATCCCACTACCTACACTCCCACCTCCTCCAACTCCTGCTTGCCCTCCTGAAGCCTGGGGTTCAAATTCTGTTACCGCCGCAGTAATGATTAAATCTGCAGTTTTAATCTGACCGCGTTTTGGACCCGTACCTGAAACAGCTGCTCCTGAGGCAGCCAGTTCTTGCTCTTGCATCACTGCACCTAATACCTGGCGTTCTACTACAGAAAAACGATTGCTGTTGACTAAGGCAGTAACTAACATTTCACGCAACCCTGAACCAATCTCACTTGTTGCCTTAGCTGCTTTAACCTCAAACTCTGCTACCGCTATCCTTGCTTTAGGACCGGAATAAGGCGGAAGAGGTTGGGTCCCCGCAGTGGTATCTACTTGAGCAGTAGGCTGCATTATAGAACCTAAAGAGGCACACCCTAAAAAAATCAAAGGAATTAAACTAAAATAAAACCACTTTTTCATTATTTCTTACCTCCCTCAGTTACAGTTAAAGTTTTGCTTATCTTCTCTGCTATAACTTCTGCTGCATTTATTAATGCTTCTTTGCCACCACTAATAGGATCTAAATGCACCGCAGCACCAAAACTGTCTAAATAATCCACCACTTTACCATCCTTTATTCGAATAACCTTAACAGTGATATTAGCAAAGCAAGAACGCATATTTGACTGTGGTACATTTCTTCCACTTGAAGCAACTGCTTTACCTAAAATAACATAATCTGCCTTGGCTAAAGATCCTAATTTTCTTGCTTTTTGTTCTGAGAAATTTAATAATCGGAATGCCTTTTCCTGTCTAATTATCCTATTAAGAGAGGATGGTTCCAGAACAGTAAACCCATCTTCAATCAGTTTTTTGGCAATGGTTGTCTCTGTAATAGAAAGATCTATTTCAGATGCCCACCAACTATGCTGGGGACCCGAAATATTCTGTTCAGTGATAATTAAAATAATCTTAGGAGAATTCTCTCCGCCATAACCTAAACAACCAAACCATAATAATAAAACTATTAACAAAAACTTTTTCATTTCTCTTATCCTTTCTAATCTAATATAAAAAAAAATAATTCATCTGTCAAGATATTTTAATCACTTATGGTAAATTTATGGCAGTGAAGAGCCGGTTTGCGAAGAAGTTGCTCCAGAAATCACGTTTTCATATTTTTCTACACTTATGTTTCTAGCAATATTTTTGTCTCCAACAGCTACATAATCTACACTTATAATATCCGAGGGTCTAATTTCTAACAAAGAATTCACACCTTCATAAGTTGTTTTGTTATCTACCACTAAATATAACTCCTTCTCTGTATCTGTTTCGTAGTCCAAGTACTTAATATTTATAACTTTATTTTGTATGTCTACATTCATAACCTCACCCCAAACCCATAAATAATCTACATCCTCCTGAATTAACTCTTCTTGGCAAAAGAGTAAAGTGGTTGATAAAATAATAACTACTCCTACCATTAACCATAAAATCGTTAACCTTATGCTCATATTACCTACCTCCTTTTTAATTTCATAGTATAATTAAATAGTATAATTAATTAATATATATCGTTTGCTGACGTTGAGAACCTACAGAAACAATAGAAATAGGAACAGAAAGTATCTCCTCTAATCTCCTCAGATATTTACGAGCATTAAGGGGTAATTTTTTAAAATCTCTTATATCAGCTAATGACTCAGACCAACCATCCATTTCTTCATAAATCGGCTTTACACGTCTAAAAATATAAGCATCAAAAATAAAATCTTCTAACTTCTTTAATAGTTTATTCTTATATTTATAACCTTTACATATTCTTATTTTCCTTAATCCCTCTAACACATCCAATTTCATTACTGCCATCTCTGAGACATCATTAATATCTATCGCCGCTTTTAACATCACGGCATCCAACCAACCACAGCGCCGCGGTCTACCCGTTGTGGCACCAAATTCGTTCCCTCTCTGTCTTATAATCTCAGAAAAAGAAGAAGAAAACTCAGTAGGGAAAGGCCCTTCACCTACACGTGTAGTGTAAGCTTTAATCACTCCTATAATCTTATCTATCTTCAGAGGCTTTATTCCCGTCCCTGTATAGATACTACCTGCAATTGTAGAAGAAGAAGTCACATAAGGATAAGTTCCAAAATCAATATCTAAAAAAGTCCCCTGCGCTCCTTCAAAAAGAATAGATTTTCTGCTCTTGATAGCTTCTCTTAAGAGAATAGAGGTATTACATATATAAGGTAAAAGGTTATGCGCATATTCCTTATACTGATTATATATCTTATTAAAAGAGAACCCGTGATAGCCATAGACCTTTTTAAAAATAGCATTTTTCTCTTTAAGATTATCTCTGAGCTTTTCTTTAAAAATAGAGTTGTCAAAAAGATCAATTATCCTTATACCGCAACGCGCTACTTTATCCGCATAACATGGACCGATACCTTTACCTGTGGTTCCCAGCCGATGCATACGTTTTTTCTCGCGAATTCTATCCATTATCTTATGATAAGGCATAATCAGATGGCAAAACCCAGAAATCTTTAGACGTCCACCTACATCTATTCCTTCTTTTTTAAGTGTGGAGATTTCTTCTAAAAGGACCACGGGATCTACTACCACCCCATTCGCAATCACACAAGTTTTCTCTGAATGGAGTATGCCTGAAGGAATCAGATGAAATACAAACTCTTTATCATTCACTACTACCGTATGTCCAGCATTATTTCCACCTTGAAAGCGCACAATATAATCAGAATCTTGCGCCATAAGATCGATTATCTTGCCTTTTCCTTCGTCTCCCCACTGCAGACCAACAATTACTTTAATCATCTTTAAATCTTTATGGTTTTTACCGAAAGGATATTATCCAATTTTTTAATCTTTTCCAAGATCTCTGAAGGTATGGGGCTATCTACCTTCAACACCGAGATAGCCATACCTTGAGGTTTTTCTCTTCCGAAAGTCATGGAGGCAATATTGATGTTATGACTACCCAAAAGCGTACCCAGATTCCCAATGATACCAGGTCTATCCCAATTTTGGATCACCACCATCTCGCCTTCCGGCGTTATCTCCACATAATACTCATCGATCTTAACAATGCGGGGAAGTTTATTTGAAGAAAGAGTGCCTACTACTAATCTGGTTTCTCTATCAGTGCTAATCTTTAATTGAATTGAGTTTACAAATTCCTCTTCCCTCGAAGATTTTGTCTCATTTATTTTAATGCCGCGCTCTCTGGCTAAAGAAATAGAATTGAGGAAGTTTACCGTTTCTTTTAATATCGGACTTAAAAGCCCTTTTACCAAAGCCAGAGTCAAAGGAGAAGTATCGTATTGGAGAAGTTCTCCACTGTAATTTAAACTTATCTCCTTAAGCCTTCCCTCTACCAACTGACTACTGAAAGCCCCCATTCTTTCTGCTAGATTTATATAAGGGGCTAATATACGAAATATCTCTGCTTCAAGATTTGGATAGTTAGCTGCATTTCGAATACCTCTACCTAAAAGATAATCCCGCACACATTCGGCAATCTCCACTGCTACATTAATCTGCGCTTCCTCGGTAGAAGCACCAAGATGACACGTAGCAATTACATTTTCTAAATTTAGAAGTTCGTTCTCCTTTGAGGGTGGCTCCTGCTCAAATACATCTAAAGCCGCACCCAAAACTCTTTCTTCTTTAATTGCCTTAACTAATGCCTCTTCATCAATAATCCCTCCGCGCGCACAGTTAATAATCCTGACCCCCTTCTTCATCATATTAAATTCCTCAGTAGAAATCATATGGTATGTCTCATCGGTCAGAGGAGTATGAATGGTAATATAATCTGCATACATCAATAATTCTTTAAATTCTACTATCTCTACACCCATACGCTCCGCCACTTCTTTAGATAAGAAAGGATCGTAGGCGATCACCTTCATTCCAAAAGCTAAAGCCCTTTTAGCCACCTCTGAACCAATCCTCCCCAGACCAATAATCCCTAATGTCTTATTATAGAGTTCTACGCCTATAAATTTTGCGCGTTTCCATTCCCCGGATTTGGTAGAGAAATTTGCCTGAGGGATATTCCGGGAGAGCGCCAGAATTAAACTAAAAGTGTGTTCTGCGGTGGAAATGGTATTGCCTGAAGGTGTATTCATTACAATAATTCCTCTTTGAGTAGCTGCCTCTAAATCTACATTATCCAAACCTACTCCTGCCCTACCAATAACCTTAAGTCTTCTACCTGCTTCAATTATCTCTGCCGTCACTTTGGTCGCGCTCCTTACGATTAAAGCATCATAATCTTTAATGATCTCCTTTAAATCCTGAGATTTTAAATCTGTGCGAATATCCACTCTAAAATCTTTATTTTCTTTAAGGATTTTAATCCCCTCTTCTGCTAAATGATCACTAATAAGAATATTTATCATCGGCTTTCCTTTCTTTTTAAACTTTTAAAAAGACCTCTTCCGCTGCTTTAATACCTGCTCCCAACACAAATTTATAACCCATTTGAGTTAGAACCTTCTCCAGGCAAC
>JAMWCP010000048.1 GCA_023819665.1 Candidatus Omnitrophota bacterium | reverse complement strand
ACTAAAAGCGAAGAAATTGCCTGGAAAAAATACAAAGAAGTTCTTTTAGATAAAAGAGAAACAGAGGCGGTAATAAGAAGCATTGCTGAAGGGTTAGTGGTAGTAGATATTCAAGGAAATGTGGTGATGATGAATCCGGCAGCTGAAAAACTTCTAGGTGTCTCCTATAAAGAAAAAGCGGGGAAGTCTATCTTAGAAGGTTTAAAGGAGGAACAGATTGTTTCTATGGTGAAAGATTTACCACATAAAGAAAACAGAGAAATTGAAGTATTCAGTCCAAAAGAAGAGACCAAAAAGATACTTCGTGCAAGTAGTGCGGTAATAGAAGATGAAAATGGTAAGCCTATAGGGATGGTTTCTATTCTAAGTGATGCTACCAAACAGAAGGAGCTTGATCGTTTGAAATCAAATTTTGTTTCTAATGTAACCCATGAATTGCGTACGCCTTTGGTGGCAATAGAAAAATCCATCTCATTGCTTCTTACTCAAGATCTCTCTGAATCCCAACAGAGAGAGTTTTTATCTATTGCACAGCGTAACTTGAAAAGGTTAACCCTTTTGATTAATGATTTACTTGATCTTTCTAAATTAGAAGCAGGTAAAATGGAAATCAAACGTCAACCTTCTCATATATCAAATATTATTGATGAAACTGTATCAGGGTTAGATAGTTGGGCAAAAACAAAGTCTCTTGTAATAAACAAAATAGTTGGAGATAATCTGCCCCAAATAAATGTTGACCCCAATCGTATTATTCAGGTGTTAACAAATCTGATCGGGAATGCTATTAAATTTACACCCCAAGGAGGGACTATAACAGTAAAGGCACATTGGATAGAAAAAGATGATGAATTAGAGGTGAGCGTAGAAGATACAGGAATTGGTATAGCGAAGGAGGATTTGGTTCGGATATTTGATAAGTTTTTCCAAGTAGGAGAGCGGGCCCCTACGGATATAAGTGGAACAGGAATTGGTCTTTCTATTGTCAAAGAGATAATTCAATTGCATGGAGGGAAAATTTGGGCAGAGAGCGAAAAGGGTAAAGGCGCAAAATTTATCTTCCGTCTCCCTTTAAGTTAAGGAGGAGATATGAAAGAAAAGAGACAGATCAAGGTGCTAATAGTAGATGATGAAGTAGACTTTCGTCAGTTACTTAGATTTTGGTTGGAATCAAAAGGATATTTAGTTATAACTGCTTCTAATGGACAGGAATCTTTAGAAAAAATAAAAAAAGAAAATCCGGATATTGTCTTTATGGATTTACGTATGCCTGTTATGGATGGATGTGAAGCAATAAAACAGATCCGACAATTCAATTCAGATATTCCTATCATTGTTATTACTACGTATGTAGAAGATCCTAAGGTAAGAGAGATTATTAACTACGGTATTTCTGGTGAGTTTTACAAAGGGGAAGATTTTGAGAAGAGTTTAGTTATGCTCGAATCTGTACTAAGAACACATAGAAAACTTAAAGATCAACTCTCTTCTGATTAATGCGATTTCAAATCTTAACAAAAATCCAATTTTATATTCGTTATTTTTTTAAAAAAAAGATCTTAATATTTTTTTCATTATTTATAGTATTATTTTTTAATATTTATTTTCGCACTTTTCCTTTTGACTTTCCCCAACTTAAAGCGAGAGCAAAAAATATAGTAATCGAAAGGATTTATCAAGGGGTGGCTTATGAAATGCATAAAAAGTTTCCTCAACTTAATCTTTTGGTAAGAGAAAAATTAATTAGACAAGCATTTTCAAATTATCTTCATATAAATAATAAAGATATAAAAAAGGAGATCGAGCAGCTTTACCTTAAATTAAAAGATAGATATCAAGATGAGGATAACAAAACTTATTTATTTGAGTTGGACTGCTGGCATTGGGCAAGGTATGTAGAGAATGTTTTAAAACATGGATATCCCGGTGATGAAATAGTTTATGGTGAACAGCGAGATCTATATATGACTGCACCATTAGGATTTATCATGCTTTGGGATAGATTTCTATTCTATTTATCTGCGTTTCTTTACAAAATATTTTCTTTTTTTAAACCGCTTCCCCTTTTTAGATTCCTCTTTGGTTTACCTTTACTCTTTGTAGCTATTTTTATAGTCGTACTATTTTATTTTAATTTTTCCATTTCTGGCTATATTGGAGCCATTACAAGCTCTCTTTTTATAGGACTGGCACCTATATTTCTTCCTCGTAGTTGTGCGGGATGGTTTGACAAGGATGTCTTAAATCTTCTGTTTCCTATTTTAGTTGTATGGTGTTATCTATCAGGAGTGGTAAGTACAAAATTTATAAAAAAGTTCTTATGGATATTGCTTTCTTCTTTTTGGGTAGGTCTTTTCTGTTTTAATTGGACACATTGGTGGTTTGTGTTTTTTATTATTATCATCTATGGGGTTTTTTCACTTGTGATTTATTTTATCCGATACATCTATAAGAGAGATAAACTTTTGGCATTTATGAGTCATCTTTTTTCTTTATCTCTGTTTATAGTCTTAAGTATTTTCTGGATAATTATTCTCTGTTCTCCTGAGCCACTGGCAAAGTTAGTTCAACAGTTAAGATTGGCAGTAATTTTAAATATACCCCTTATGGGTTCTATCTGGCCAAATGTTTATGCTACAGTGGGAGAGTTAAGATCAGCGGGAATTATAGAGATTGCTAAGCTTTCAGGAGGGGGAATAATATTTTTTATTTCGGTAATGTGTCTTTTTGTTCTGTTTATTCAAAGTCTGATGGAGAGTAAATTTGAGGGGTTTAGACGTGAATTACTGATAATAATGGTTATTTGGTTTATAGCCATGTTGTTTGCTAGTATGCGAGGGATAAGATTTGTAGTTTTTTTACTTGTTCCTTTAGGTATAAGTCTTGGTTGGATGTTCAATAATGCCTATGAGTATTTTATCAATAAAACTCACGGTTGGTGGTTAATGGTTTGGATACTATTAGCATCTATAGGTTTGAATTATTCTTTTATTTATCAAGGCTATAGAGTTGCTCAGACTTTATATCCTTTAATGGATGATACGTGGTATAAAATGTTAAATTTAATTAAAGAAAAGACTCCTCCGAATACAATTGTTAATTCGTGGTGGGATTTTGGTGATTGGTTTAAGGTAGTGGCGAGACGCAGAGTTATCTTTGATGGTCAAAGTCAGGATTCTCCCCAGGCATACTGGATGGCGAAGGTTTTATTAAGTAGAGATGAAGAGAAAGCAATGTCAATCTTAAGAATGCTTAATAACGGAGGTAATAAAGCATATGAGATAATTAATGAATATCTCAAAGATCCATTGCGTTCGGTTTTGCTCTTAGAAAGTACCTTAGGATTAGAGCCCAAAAAAGCAGAGGTTATTTTGCGGGAGCACCTGCCTTTCTATGTAGTAAAACAGGTTATGGATTTGATTTTTAGAAGACCTACTAATGCTTGTTTTATTGTAGAATATACCATGCTTTTTAAGATGCCAGCGATTTCCTATCTCGGTAACTGGAATTTTTCCAAGGTTTACATTGCTCAGAATATCAATCGCTTAGAGAGACAGATAATTTTAGATTATTTAACCAATTTAGGACATCATCCGGAGAAAATTCAACTTTTCTATCAAGAGGCATTTTTAATAAAACCCAAAAGTTTAGATGATTGGCTTTCGGATAAATATTACTTTTATGGTAGATTAGAAGAGGGGATTTTAGAAGAAGATAAGGTATATTTTAATAATGGGTTTATTTATAATTTAAAGGAAAATAAACTTACCTCTAACATTGGCCAGGTGCCACGGAGCTTCTTTGTATTAAAAGAAGATAGATTTGTGGAATATTTTCCAGAATTACCGGTGAATGTGAGATTCTCGGTATTTATTATTCCTCTAAAAGAAAACAAATACCTCTGTTTTTTGGCAGACCGAGAAATGGCTGATTCATTGTTTGTAAGATTGTATTTCTTAAATGGTAAAGGGACGAAATATTTTATACCTCTGATTTCCGCCGAGGAAGGAAATAACTATATTCGGGTTTTTAATATTGCTTGGTAATATGGAGAAAAATAAAGAGATAGAACTTTCGGTAGTTTTACCATGTTTAAATGAAGAGGAAACCTTGGGGATATGTATTGATAAAATTAGAGAGGTATTTTTAAAGGAAAATATTCAAGGAGAGATTATTGTAGTAGATAACGGTTCCACTGACCGTTCCAAAGAAATCGCTTTAAAAAAGGAAGTAGAACTTTTAGAGGAAGAAACCCGCGGTTATGGAGCGGCATATCTAAGAGGACTTAAAGAAGCCAAAGGTAAATACATAATCATAGGAGATAGTGATAACACTTACGATTTTTATGAGATACCTAAATTTTTAAAATACTTGAGGGAGGGTTATGATTTTGTAATGGGTTCGCGTTTTAAAGGAAAAATTCAAAAGAAAGCAATGTCTTGGTCGCACCGATATATTGGGAATCCCATCCTTTCGGGTATGTGTAGATTGTTTTTTAAAACCTCTCTTTCTGATATCCATTGCGGAATACGTGCATTTACTCAAGAGGCTTATAAAAAGATGAATCTTTTAACTACTGGCATGGAGTTTGCTACCGAAATGGTGGTATCTGCTTTGGTAAATAATTTTAAGATCGGTGAGGTAGCCGTGAATTATTATCCCCGGAGAGGAAAATCTAAACTTATGCCTTTAGTGGATGCATGGAGACATATCCGCTTTATGCTGATGTTCTGTCCCGTGTGGCTTTATTTTATTCCAGGGCTATTAGGTTTGACTTTAAGCTTAGGACTGCTTCTTGTGCTTATGAAAGGACCATTTTTATTTTTAGGACACTGGTGGGATGTACATCTCATGATTTACCTAAGTGCTTTTTCCGTACTTTTTTATCAGATTCTTAATTTAGGGGTATACGCACACACCTATGCCTTAAGACAGGGATATTTAAAATACGATCGACTCACCATTTTTTTTAAAAAACACTTTAATTTGGAAAGAGGGATAATCTTAGGAGGTCTTATTTTCTTGATCGGTTTTATCATAAGTTTTTTAGTGTTCTTTGAATGGTTATCTACCCATTTCGGTGCATTATATAGAATAAGAGAATCTATTGTGGCGATGACCTTTATGATTATCGGGATACAGACCATATTCTCTTCCTTTTTTATCAGTCTTTTATTTATTGAGAAAAAATGAAGTTATCTATCGTAATCCCTGTTCATAACGAAGAGAAGCTTATCAACAAAGTTACAAAGGAGTTGATTTGGGAATTAGAGCAGAACCACATTAACTATGAGATAATTATGGTAAATGATAATTCCACCGATGGAAGTCCTCCGATATTAAAGGCTCTCTCTTTAGAAAATAAAAATATAAAAGTGGTCTCTTCGAGATTTCCGCGGGGATTCGGATGGGCAATAAGGCAGGGGCTAGAGAATATCTCTGGAGAGGCGGTGGTTATCTTTATGGGAGATGGTTCTGATGATCCCAAGGATCTCATAAGATATTATGAAAAACTAAAAGAGGGATACGCTTGCGTATTTGGTTCACGCTTCATCCGTGGGGCAAAAATAAAGGATTATCCTTTAGTTAAATTAATCTTTAACCGATTAGGTAATAAACTAATCCAGTTACTTTTCCTGATTCCTTACAACGATGTCTCCAATGCCTTTAAGGCATATCGTAGAGAGGTAATTGAGGCAATTCAACCTTTGGTTTCGCAATATTTTAACATTACTGTAGAGATTCCCTTAAAAGCAATAATAAGGGGTTTTTCTTATACGGTTATACCGATAAACTGGTACGGCAGGCAAAGCGGGGTAAGTAAATACCATATAAAAGAACTGATGCGAAAATACTTCTTTTCCATTCTTTATGTATGGCTGGAGAAAATATTGCTTAAAGAGGAATTAAGGTTCAAAACTAAATTAAAATAATGAATAGATTAAAAACTATTGTTATCCTTTCTATTATAGTTGTCTTTGGTTTTGTTTTGCGTGTGTATAATTTAGATTTTCCCACAATTGGTTATCACAATATGAAGGAGAACGAATATTTGAGTATGGCTCAGGAAATGCTTAAAACTTATGATTTTATCTCGCGGCGTATCTATTTTTATAATGCCTTTGAGCCAGAACCAAAAATGCGTCTGTATCCACAAATTCCTTTGATTTCCTATCAAATATTTCTAGCTTGGAAGTTATTAGGAGATAATCTCTGGTCCGCACGTCTGTTTAATGTAATATTTGGAATTTTGAGCATTATTATGATCTATCTAATCGGAACCATTTTATTTAAAGGTAAGAAAGCCGCTTTTTTATCGGCAATACTTATGGCGGTGTTACCTCTGGCAGTTTTTTTCTCGCGTAATCTTCAGCCTGAAAGTCCTGCTTTTTTCTTTATGCTTTTAGGAAATTTTTTATATCTTAAATATACGACCTCTTTAAATTCAAGATATCTCTTCTGGGGAGGAGTGGCTTTTTCTTTGGCTTGGCTTTATAAATTTAGTTTTCTATTTGGAGTTTTACCTTTTATTTTCTGTTTTCCGTTTAGAAGTATTTTGAAAGAGAGAAAACAATTTTTTAAGACTTTATATGTTCCGATGTTTTCTTATCTGATTATACCTTTAACAATTTTTTATCTAAAATATATAGGTCAATGGGAGTTCCAGGAATTAGATCGTATAAAATTTTTTGATATATTCCATATTGATTATTGGATAAAATATGGGAAGATGATTCGTTGGTATCTGGTAGGAGAAAATTTTGGTTTGGTTTTTTTAGGTTTGACTATTTTAGGAATTTTAGTTGCTTTTAATAAGAAAAAAAAACTGGCCGAACGTTATATTCTTGGTTGGACTTTTACGGTTATTCCTTACTCTATGGTTTTCTCAGATTATATAAATCAACACAATTACTATCAGATGCCTTTTTTGGGGTTGGTCTGTATCGCCGTTGCTTATGTAGTTAATTCTGTATCTGAAACTATAAAGAAATTTTTAAAATATGATTTTTTTATATATATAAGTTTTGGGATTATGCTTTTAGCCACTCCTTTTATTAAAGATTCTCTAATGCGGATGTTCGGTACTATATTTTTAGGTCAGGATGTGGCGGGAGAGTCTTTAAAAGAATTTACCTATGATAATGAACGTATATTTTTATTAACACATCATCAGGGGTGGGCAATCGCACGTTATGCCCAAAGATATATGGGATGGATCGATGACGCCGGAGAATTCAAAGAGATAGAAGAAAAATGGAAAATAAGATATATCTGTATTTATCCTGCAGAGTTTATCCATCTATTAGAGAAGAATAATCCCATTCTTTTTGATTACATCAAAAATAATTATCACTTTAAGGAAATCGGACTTACACGGGAGCCTGAACAGATATACTATCTTATTTTAGAAAAAGGTATCCCTGTTGATCCCGATAATTTTTTAAGGAATTTCTCTGGTAAATTAACATTGAGGAATACTTATAGAATCTTTTCTCGCTATATTTTCTTTTACACCTTAAGAAGATCGGAATCATAATGAACCCAGCTTATCCTTTTGTTTCTATTATAATTCCGGTTAAAAATGAAGCAGAGATACTGAAGAGATGTCTTACTTCTTTATTTAATTTAGATTATCCCCAGGATTCATTAGAGATAATTGTTGCAGATGGAAATTCTTCCGATGAAACCCCAACAGTTGCAGAGGATTTTGGAGCAAAAGTAGTTTTTAATGAAAAGGAAGTAGTGGTCTCAGGTAGGAACGTAGGTTTTAAGGCAAGTAGAGGTGATTTGGTCGCTTTTACGGATGCAGATTGTACTTTTGATTCGAGTTGGCTTAAGAATTCTTTAAAGTATTTTGAGATACCGGGGGTGGGCGGCGTAGGTGGCCCTACTTTTCTTCCAAAGGAATCCAGTGATTTCGAGAAGGCGGTGGATTTAATCTTTTTGCTGGCAGAAAATTTTTCTCTTACTGTTCACCGAAAAAAAGTTTTATCCTTTAGAGAGGTAAATGATCTACCCGGTTGTAATGCTATATATAAAAGAGAGGCTTTAGAGAAAGTAATACCGGTAGAGGAGATCTTTTTGACTGCCGAAGATGTTTGGATGAATTATCGTATAAGACAGTTTGGATTTAAACTAATTATGGCGGAAGATGTTTATCTTTGGCATCATCGAAGAAGTAATCCCAAAAGATTTTTGCGTCAAGTCTATCGTTTTTCTATTGGCAGGGTACAGGTGGGAATGAATAATCTGCGCCTTTTACATCCGCTGCATATTTTAGTAGGATGGAGTTTACCGGCTTTTCTCTTTGTATTCTTTTATCTTCTTATTAAAAATCCTTCGGTTTTAATTTATCTTTTAGTTATTGTTATTATCAGTCTTTTTCTATTTTCTTTTTTAGAGACAAAAAGTATGAAGGTTTCTTTAAATTTTCTTCTGGCAATTTTCATCTTTATAATTGGATGGTCGTTAGGATTTTGGCGTCAGATTATTTTTCCTTTAAAAGAGATAAGAGGAAAATGAAGATTACTTTTTTAATCCCTCCGGTTTTAGATAAAACACATGATGTAGATAGATGTTTTGGTTGTAACTATGGAATATATTTTTTACCACTTCTTCCGGTTTTGTACTGTGCTACAATTTTAAAAGACAGGCACAGGGTAAGAATCTTTGATTTTGCCAGTCAAAGAAAAAAAGAAAAAGATTTTA
>JAMWCP010000047.1 GCA_023819665.1 Candidatus Omnitrophota bacterium | reverse complement strand
TTATGTCTCAAGGAAAGCTTCCCCGTGCAGGAAAGGCAATGTTGGTGGATGCGGTGGGCACTTGCGTTGGTGCAGCCTGCGGTACACCTACGGTAACCAGTTATATTGAGAGTGCAGCGGGGATTGCCTCTGGCGGAAGGTCGGGTTTAAGTAGCGTGGTTACCGGCCTTTTATTTCTTGCCAGCCTCTTTTTTTCACCCTTGGTAAAAATGATTGGCGGAGGATATGAGCTAACCCGAGGAGTTATTTTATATCCGGTAACTGCCCCTGCCCTTATAATTGTGGGGAGTATGATGTGCCATTCTATCACCAAAATTGACTGGCGCGATTATACGCAGTCTATTCCCGCATTTTTAGTGATCACGCTGATACCGCTTACTTTTAGCATTGCCACGGGTATCGCGGTAGGATTCATTGCCTATGCCACGATAAAATTATTTACCGGAAGGGCAAGGGAAGTCCACTGGCTTATCTATCTTTTGTCCGGACTATTTATTTTAAGATTTGTTTATCTAAAGGCAATAATGTAGAATTCTGGAGAGGTTCGGGAGTGGTTTAACCGGCGCGCTTGGAAGGCGCGTGACCAGAAATGGTCCGTGGGTTCGAATCCCACCCTCTCCGCCAGTTAGGAAATGGGGCGTCTTTGAGGAAGAGACGGAAGGTACCTTCCGTCGGAAAATTCAAGCGGCGCTCTTTTAAAATAAAGTTCGAACCAATCTTTTTTAAGAATTCCTTCTGGGATTCTAAATTTCCTTCCACAATCGCGCAATGCGCTCTGTTTAAAGAGGTTACGAAGTCCTTCGCCTGTTCGAACCAATTATTGCCCCCAGCAGCAAAATCCTGCAAGGTTTCCTGCAATTTCTTCTTTTCGTTAATAAAACTTTCCTTCTTTCGCTGGTATTCTTCAAGCGAAATTGCGCCTTCAAGGTAAACATCTATAAGTTTATTTATCTTATTATCAACCTCAACAATTTTGTTCTGTAGATTTTGCTGTTGGGGGCGTGATGATTGGACACAACTATTTTTATCTTTTTCTAATTGCTCTAAAATCCTCTTTGTCCAATCATCACACAAAGAAACTTTTTGAATAAAGGATTTGATTTGCGCGGCAAGCTCTTCTTCGCGGACATACTTTTGCTTACAGTTAGTTAATCTTTTAGTACAGCGATAATAAACATGACCTTTCTGTAATTCAGCAGCAATCATTCTTCCGCATTCACCACAACGCATTAGTCCTCTGAGAACAAATTTTTTAGTTTGCGGCTCCTTGTGCTTGCCGCGCAACCGCATAACTTCCTGACATCTATCAAAAAGTTTCTTTGTGATAATTGGTTCGTGGGTGCCTTCGTAGGTTTCTCCTTTGTAGCGAAAAACGCCATAATAAAGAGGGTTTTTGAGGATAGTTTGATACTGACTTCTGCTTAAGGGCTTATTTCTTCTACCGGTTAACCCTAAAGAATTTATTTTTTCGCGTATCTCATCAAGAGTATATTTTCCTGTAGAGTACAACTCAAAAACTCTCTTTATGAAAGGAGTCTTGCCCTCGTCTAAAATTATGGTCCTTGTCTTTCTATCGTTGAGGTATCCAATTGGCGCCCATTGAGGCCAGATCCCTTTGCTTAACTTTAAGCGAATGCCACGCCTGATGTTTTCTGAGAGAGCATCTATGTAATACTTGCTTTGCCCGAAAGCGATTGAAAGCATAAACTTACCTTGAGCGTTGTTATCTAAGCGGTAAGTAGGAAATTTTAGGTCTTTAATTATACCTTGGTCCAAAAGGTAAATGATCCGTCCGCCATCTACGGAATTGCGTGCCAAACGGTCTGGATGCCAGGCAAGTATAGCTTCGGCGTCACCTTTCTCTATCGATTTAAGCATATCGTTAAAGAGGGGACGCCCCGGCTCTTTGGCAGTACATTTTTCAACCAATTCCTTATAAACAAAAAGATTTTCTCTCTTGGCAAAGGCGCGCAATTCCACAAGCTGGGCCTCAATGGATAGAACTTGTCGGTCTTCGTCATCCGTGGACTTGCGGGCATAGATAAAGTATTTCATGGGGCAAGGCTCCTTTCTCCCAAAAGGGAAGAGGGAAATTTAGAATCCAGTCATTTAATTTTGAGCCGAGATTACTCAAAATTAAATGACAAAAAGATTGGTGAAGAACTTTATTTTAAAAGAGCGCCGCTTGAATTTTCCGACGGAAGGTACCTTCCGTCTCTTCCTCAAAGACGCCCCATTTCCTAACTGGCGGTGTGCATATCGTTCGGTTAGAACTATTTTTCAGCACACCTGATTTAGTCTATTCCCGTTTATTAAATAGAAAGCAATACTAATTTTACCACAGATTATGGGAATAATTTGTAAAAAATTTATAGTCTTGACAAAATAAAAATTCTTTGTATAATATATTTTGTTATATCCGAATATTGAGAAATAAGGAAATAATATGGAAGAATTGGCTTATAAAATAAAAGCAGATTTTTTAAAGACATTAGCCCATCCAGTGCGGCTTCAGATTATCGAGTTCTTAAAGAGTGGCGAAAAGAATGTGGGAGCCATTGTTAAAACCTTAGGTATACCTCAATCCAGTCTTTCCCGGCATCTTTTGGTTCTAAGGGAAGGCGGTATTCTAAAATCAAGGCAGCAAAGCACAGCTATTTATTACAATATTGAAGACCATGATATCTTTCAGGTGTTACGCCCAATAGCGGAAATGCTGCGTAAGAAGCTTAAAAGAACAGAGGCGGTTTTAAGTAGTTTAGGCAGAGAGAAATAGGTTTTCAGGACGAAGGAGAGGTAAGATAGAAAGAAGAGCAGAAACCTTGGGTCTTGGTGCTTTTGGGAAGCAGTTTTAAATTTTTGATTGAAATAAGAGCTAAAAATAGCTTTTATATAAATTTAAATACCCTTTTAAGAGGCCTCATAGTTCTATATATGCTTTGCAATCCTTCCCACCAAGACCCGCCTTGAGCCGTTCAGCTGAAAAAAGTAAAGTATATCTCATTGAACCCATATTATTTTAAGATTAATTTTTTATGGGAAACGACAAATCTTTTTTACTCGACGATAGGATAAAGATTATTATTGCTGGCGCGCTGTGTGTAGAAAAAGATAAGGTCAAAAATGATGCCCTGCTGGATAAAGATTTAGGAACGGATTATTTAGATAAGGCGGTCATCCAGATGAATTTAGAGGATGCATTTAACATTGTCGTCCCGGATAAAGACATAGCCGATAAAAATAAGGTTTCCGAGATTATAGATTATATAAAGCAGAGGACAGATGCTTCAGTTTCAAGGTAGGAATATAACCAGTGAATTTGATTTGTTGAGGGTAAAGGTTCAGGCAATCGATTTTATTAAGCCTATCAAGTTCGAGAAAACCGAGCTTGAGAACTTAGCGGACTTAGTATTTGAATTGGCTAAAGAGCTAATCTTCAATCAAGTTGATGCCTATATTTGCCTAAATTGCTATAAACTGGAGCGAAAAAGAGGCCTAGAAATTTATGTTTACAATAAAAATATCTCTATAGAAAAAGCGCAAGCAGCCTTAAATGATAATTACAATTTAGGCAAAAGAGGTATTATCGTGGGTCAGAGTCCAGGATTCTTGGATAAATTTGAGCTGAAGAACGATCCAAAATCAGGCGTTGAAATCAATATTCTCAAGTGGTCAAAGTCATAGAAGAACCTAAAAACCAAAAGAGAAAAACAGGACTTGTAACCTTTGAAGGCGATAAAGTAACCATTAGCTTAAACTATGGTTTATGCACAAATTGTGGCCTCTGTATAAGCAATTGTCCGCACAATGTTTTGATTTGGCAGGAGAAACCATTTAAGGGAAACAATAAAATAGATATTGTTCAGATTAGCGATTTATCTAAATGCAGCGCCTGCGGAAGATGTCAGGAGATCTGTAAGCCCAGGGCAATTGTTATTAAATAAAAGAGCATAAATTTGTGAGAAAAGAATCGGAGAGCAATTCTAAATTTACCTGCGAGTCGTGTCTTAAAAAAGTTGGTATGGTTATAAGAGAATATGGCACAGGAAAATGGTTATGTTATGACTGCTATTTTAGCAAAGAAATCCCTAAGGAAATAAGAGAAATTCCACTAAAAGGCGATAATAAAAATGTTTAAAGTAGGCGATAAGGTAATCCATAATTCTTACGGCCTTTGCGAAATTGCGGCAATCGAAAATCAAGATACCTATTATGGCAAGCAGGATTGTTATATTATCTATATGAATAAAACCAAGATAATGATTCCAGTTGCCCATTCTGAGATGTTGCGCTACCCCATAAGAAAGGAAGAAGTCGCAAAAGTGTTAGAAGTGCTTGGTAAGTCTGAGGGGTTGCCAGATGAGCTGTCTTCTAAGGAGCGGATAAAGACTTACACTGATAAGCTGGTAAGCAATGATATTTTTAAGATTGCCGAGGTTTTAAAGAGCCCGGCCTTTTTAGATACAATAGATAAATTAAGAGGAGCAGAGAAGAGTTTGTTTGAGCGTATCAATAAGATATTAGCTGATGAAATTTCTTTTGTCCAAAATATCAGCAAGCAGGAGGCGCAAATAATTATCAGCGGCGCCTTAAAAAAGATTAGAGAGAGCGCAAAATGCCACAAGAAATAATCCTAAGGATAGGCGATACAATAGAATATTCAAATGGTCAAAAGGGAGTAATTGAAAAAATCAGGATAATTTCCAGTGGCAAACTTGTTGAGGAATACGAATACGACGGCGACGGACATGATTTAGTATTGACTTTGCGGTGTAATAGCAGCGTGACTAACCTGTGGGTTAAAGGTACGCATATTCATAAAGTGCCGGAAGAAAAGAAAGGATAAGGCGATGTCTGCTTTTATACGCACTATTCAGGGAAAAATTTTTGGTATAGACCATAATAAGAAACATTTTTCTTTGGCCATAGATGAAATTCTAAGCGGCGTAGCCCAGAAGAAAACGATAGATTTCCTGCTGGATCCCAATGTAAGGATTACGGATGTTTCTCATCAGCCAATGAAGCTTGTGGGTGTGAAAGCTGACGATAAGGTAGAGGTTGGCTATACCAGGGATAAATCCCAAAGGACTGCTTTGTTTATTAAAGTTATAGGCTAATACAGATGGAAACTTTTGATTTAGGCATTGCTTGGGATAATGAAGCAGATAACGAGTTTGTGAGCGAGCTCAATGAACGCGCTTTGAAGGAAGGCCTAAAGCCGTATTTAATCCATACCTACAATTTCTTTTCTTCCTTAAAAGACATTACTGATGGTCAACTTTCTTTTAATTGTTTTTTTGACCGCTCCGGAGATGACAGCGCTACTTTTGGCGGTTTGGCGGATTTTCTTAAGAAAAGAGACATCAATTTTATTAACCATCCGGATAATGTAAAAAATTCTATTGATAAGTCTAAAATACATTCCATGTTTATAAGCTACGGCCTGCCTGTTCCCAAAACAGTTTTTTTAAAGCCTCAAGAGGAAAGACAAGTCCTGGAGGCTAAGATTAAACATGTCTCTGTCCCCTGTGTTTTTAAACCAGCATTCGGCTCTTACGGTAATGGTGAAGTATTGACTATTAATTCGATAGATGACGTTTTGAAAATAAAAAGAGAAGATGAGGATGAGTCTTATTTTGCGCAAGAGCAGGTTATGCCAATAAGTCTGGAGAGCAAACCTGCCTGGTTTAAGGTGTTATATTGTTTTGGAGAAGTAATTCCTTTGCGCTGGCATCCTGAGACTAGAGAACACGAGACTCTTTCTTTAAGGCAAATATATCGTTTGGGATTACATGAAATTTGGCCAATAACCAAGAAAATTAAACAGGCATGCAGATTAGATTTTTTTCCACAGATATAGTTTTGAAAGATAAGGGAAAATTTTTGGTAGTTGATTATGTAAATGCTCGGCCGGATATGCGTAAAAAATCAAAATTCAAAGATGCTCTACCTGAAGAAATAGTGGAAAAGTTCTTAGTAATATCATAGCTTTTGTAAAGCAAAAATAAAGAAAAGATAAAAAATAAAATGGGTCATAGAATTCTCGATGTAAAAGTAGCAAAGGTTGATCCTGAAAGAAATAAATTAGTTATAAAAAGGAAAAAAGTTAGGGCAGGGAAGACAAGGTACCTAAAAAATATTTTTGTGGTTGATGCCTCTACTTTGATTACCGCCAATGATAACCGCACCATTACGCTTTCTGAGATAAGGGTCGGCAATAGAGTAACAATTGATTTTCTAAAAACCCCGGATAAAAAATTATTGGCCAAAGGAATAAGTATTTTGAACTAAAATCTGCTTTAATTGAATATTCAGACGTTATGAAATGAACAGGAAGATTGAAAGAATCAGTAATGTTTCCGTATTGGATGTTGAATTAGCCACAGGAAAACTTACCGTGTGGCGTAAAAAACACGAGCCCGGAAAGGTGGTTGATGTATTGACTACTTTCTTTGTGGCAAAACACGCCCAGCTTAAAGATGTATATGGCCATATCGTACCTTTTTCTAAGATAAAGCCAGGCACTAGGGTTACTGTTGATTATGTGAAAGAAAAAGACGGCAGATTTATTGCTTCAAACATTGCGGTAACACTAAAAACACAAGGAAGGAGGTGAGGGTAGGATGCTTAGAGTAATGAAGTTTGCTGTGGTGTGTTTAGCAGTGGTCGGGTTGGTGGGGATGGCGGTGCCGGTTTTTGCTCAAAAAAAATCGGAGCCGCAGGTTACCTCAGTTTCAGGCGAAGTAGTTTCCGTAGACCGGGTAAAATCCGAAGTTGTGGTAAAGCAGCTTAAGGATGCGATTACCAGCACCTACGAGAATACCACTTTTAAAGTAGCGTCTGAAACAAAAATCACCAAAGGCGATGCTACCTTGAAGCTTTCTGATTTGAAAGCCGGTGACAAGGTAACCGTCAAATATACCACCGACGTCTTAGGAAAGCAAAAAGTAGAAAGCATTGCTGTAGAAGTTAAAGAAGTAGTCCCGGTTAAATAAGAAATTGAAAATAAATAGCGGCGGTTAATTTTATTTTATCCGCCGCTATTACCAGAACAGAAAGGTAGGTGAGTAAGATGGCATGGGATGATTTTTCTAAAGTTACAACCAGTCGAGGTTTCCCAAAGGTTGATGAGGCTAAAATGCAGCAAATGATTAGAGAAATGGCTTACCACATATGGGAACGCAAAGGCAGACTTTCTGGCAAAGATTGGGAGAATTGGTTTCAAGCAGAAAAACAGATTCGTGCAAAATACAAGTAAGGGAGGTGAATGAAAATGGCAAGGAAGAAAAAAGCTCCGGTTACACCTGTGACACCACAGAAGACGGAAGACAAACCCACCCAAGCCCCTCAGGCTCCATCTGGTGGCCAGCCTTCTACTTCTCAGGCGCCGTCAACGCCACAGAAAGCTCAATGAAGGAGTATTCCTTAAGTATGGGATGGCAAAGTAAAACTTCATGCTGTCCCATACTTTATTTCTTATGTTAGAGGGAAAGGACAAAGTTAAGTATGACAGAGGGAGTCAAACACAGTGATATAAAACTGCCAGATTTGCTCAAGGAAAAATATATTGAGTTGGATTTGAAGGAAAGAGAAAAAACTAAACTAATCGCTGAATTAGTAGATAAAGTTGCTGTGCATGGCCGAGTAAAGAATGGGAAAGTTTTATTTAAAGCTATTTTAGAGCGCGAGAAATTAGGCTCAACCGCTATCGGTAATGGCGTAGCCATACCCCACGTTAAAATCAAGGGAATTAAAAAACCTTTGCTTATCTTAGGTAGATCCGCTGAAGGCGTTGATTTTAATGCTTTGGACGGAGAAAAGACTTATCTATTTTTTCTGCTTATTTCACCGCAAGAACAAGTCGGTCTTCATCTTAAAATCTTAGCCAAAATTTCCCATTTAGTAAAAGATAAATTTGTAGTAGAGCGGTTAAAAAAGATAAAGGATAAATACGAGGTTTTTGAGATAATCGCTGGTTTTGAGAGATATTATAAGTAGGAAAATTGGGAGGTATTGCATATGAAAGTAGGCATAAGCTTAGAGGATGAGAATGGATTATATAGTAATGTTTGTGAAGATTTTCGAAAGAGCAGCCATTTTTTTATTTTAGATGTTGATAAAAATAAAATTATCAGCAGCAGAATTGTTCCGAATTATGTTCAGCATAACGGCAAAGAATGTAAGGTAGTGGACGAGATATTGAAATATAGAATAACTCATTTAATAGTAGGTAATATTGGGACAACGGCACAGAAAAGATTTGCACAATCTAGCGTTCGAGTATTCAGATACTCAGGCAATGTAAAAGATGCTGTCGATAATTTTTTAAAAAAGAATGTAGAACTTGCCAAAAAATTCGTTTTTTCTGATAAATAATCATCCCGCCTTTTTAGAACAATTAAATTCTTCGAATCATCATCCTGCACCAGTCTATTTTCATTTATACCAGCCATATTTTGTGTTAAAATGATTAAGTATTACATTGTCACTATAGGTTTGATAATGCCTTTAGGAAAACATTTCGGGTTTGTTCCTTCGCCGGCAACCTATTTCATTGTTCTTATTACTATAGTTACAGCTTATCTATTTATGGTACAGAGCGTGAGGAAGCGGTTTATTAAAAAATACGGCTACGAATAAAACTTATAACCTTTTTGATTTATGAAGAAGCGTATAAGGATTCAAGGATTCTTGGTGTTTCTTAGTGTGGCAATAACTTTATTCTTCTCTAAGATAATATTTCCCTACTGGAAGAAGGAGCCGCAAGATGAATTTTTTGATGCCATAGGGATTATTTTGGTCTTGTTTGGATTCTTATTTCGCATT
>JAMWCP010000046.1 GCA_023819665.1 Candidatus Omnitrophota bacterium | reverse complement strand
GCTCTCAGATGAATCCCTGTTTAGATTGCCGGATATTTATGTTTAAGAAGGCGGCACAATATATGAAGGAAACAGGAGCATCTTTTTTGATTACAGGAGAGGTCTTAGGTGAGAGACCAATGTCGCAAAGAAAAGACGCGTTAAGGATTATTGAGAGAGATACCGCGTTAAAAGGTCTTATCTTAAGACCACTTTCTGCAAAACTCTTAGAACCTACACTTGCGGAAAAAGAAGGAGTTGTTAATAGAGAGAAATTATTGGATATTCAAGGACGCTGCCGAAAACCCCAGATGAGATTAGCCAAAGATTTAGGCATCACTGATTATCCCTGTCCTTCTGGAGGATGTCTACTTACCGATCCTCAATTTGCCAAAAGGATGAGAGATTTAATGAAATATGATCCCGATTTTACCCTCAATGATGTGCAACTCTTAAAATGGGGAAGGCACTTTAGACTTTCCGATAAGGCAAAATTAGTAGTGGGTAGAAACGAAGAGGAGAATAAGAGATTGTTGAGCTTTGCCCGAGAAGATGATATTCTGTTTAAGCCTCAAAATGGAAAAGGCCCTGTAGGGATAGGGAGAGGTGATTTTGATCAGGATACTGTTTTTTTAGCTTCTCAGATAATTGCCCGATATTCTGACGGTAGTCTTAATTCTTGTTTAGAGATAGTAAATAAATCCTTACTAGATACAAAAGAGAATTCCGTTTTCGTTTCTGCCCTTGGTGAGGAAAGGCTTGCTATTTTAAGGATTTAACTTAAGAAAACCTCCCATTTTTAAAAAAATTTTTAAATTTTACTTGACAAATTTTATTTTTGTATTATACTCTACTATGTTAATAGAAATTATAGAATATGCGGATAACTTATAAAGGAGATTATGCCTTAAAGGCAGTACTGGAATTAGCTTCAAATTACAGAAAGGATACAGTAACTATTCATGAGATGGCAAATCGCTTAGATATCCCAGCAAAATTCTTAGAACAGGTACTTTTGGAGTTAAAAAGAGGAGGTTTTGTCGAAAGTAGAAGAGGAAGAATGGGGGGGTATCTTTTAGCTAAATCTCCTTCTCAAATAAAATTGGGCGAGGTCATCCGCTTTATCGATGGACCAATTGAGCCTATTGCTTGTATAGATATAAAATATAAGGGTTGTAATGCCACATATAAATGTGTTTTTAGAAAAATATGGAAGGAGGTTGCTAAAAAAACTTCTGAGATTATCGATAATATTACTTTTGAGGATTTAGCAAAAGAGACAAAGAAGGAGACATTGGTTTATACAATCTAATGCTTCGGCTTTACTTCAGCACTTCAACTTATGATGGCTTTGGCTAAGTAAAACGAAAAAGGAGGTGCAATGAAAAATCTACCCGATCTGGAAGAGAATACTGCAGAGGAAATTTTAAGATGGGCAAATGAAAATTTTGGTAGCAAGGTTGCTATTGCTTCAAGTTTTGGTGCAGAAGATGTAGTATTGATCGATATGATGCTAAAGATAAACCCTAAATGCAGAATTTTTACTTTAGATACAGGTCGGCTTCCTCAGGAAACATACAATGTTATCGAAAGTATAAAAGAAAAGTATAAAGTTAATATCGATTTTTATTTTCCGGATAGAAAAAAAGTAGAAGAGATGGTTAATAATTATGGGCCAAATTTATTCTATAATAGCGTAGAGTTAAGAAGACTCTGTTGTAATGTAAGGAAAGTTGAACCCCTTAATCGAGCATTAAAAGGCTTATCGGCGTGGATATGCGGTTTAAGGAGAGAGCAATCTATAACACGCCAAGAAATAAAGAAAGTTGAAATTGACAATGTTCATCACCAGATAATTAAGATCAATCCCTTAGCGGATTGGAAAGAAAAACAAGTTTGGGATTATATAAGAGAAAATAATGTTCCTTATAACGTTTTACATGATAGAGGGTACCCTTCCATTGGTTGTTTGCCTTGCACAAGAGCAATAAAGCCCGGCCAAGATATCCGGTGGGGACGTTGGTGGTGGGAATCCCCTGAACATAAGGAGTGCGGATTGCATACTTCTCGATGAAGGAGGCAGAGATGTGGAGAGAGATTCCTCCCCACGGAGGTAGACTAATAAATCGAATAGTTGAGAAAAAAGAAAGAAGAGATTTAGAAAAAGAGGCTAAAGGCTTTAAAAAAATTATCTTAAATGAAAGAGAGATCTCTGATTTAGAAATGATCGCCACGGGTTGCTTTTCTCCTTTAGAAGGTTTTTTAACCCAAGAAGATTACATAAGTGTAATAGAAAATTGCCGGTTAAAAAACGGCCTTGTTTGGACAATACCTATCAGCCTTTCAGCAACTAAAGAAGAAATTAAAGATTTAAAAGAAAATAAACCTGTTGCTTTATCAAATGGTAAAGAGATTTTAGGCATTCTTCGCTTAAAACAGATCTATACTTATGATAAGAAAAAAGAGGCGGAACTCGTTTATAAGACAACCAATTCTGCACATCCGGGTGTAGCTTATTTATTCAGTCAAGGTGAGTTTCTATTGGGTGGAAAGATAAGTTTGATTAATTTACCAAAACATAAAGAATTTTCAGAATATTGGTTTTCACCTGCTCAGACGCGCAAAGTTTTCAAAGAAAGAGGATGGAAAAGGATTGTCGGTTTTCAGACAAGAAATCCCATCCATCGTGCGCATGAATTCATTATTAAAACTGCTTTGGAGATCTGTGATGGGTTGTTCTTAAATCCTTTAGTAGGAGAGACTAAAAAAACGGATATCCCTGCAGATGTGAGGATGACCTGTTACAAGATATTAATTGAAAAATATTTTCCCAAAAGTAGAGTTTTAATGGGGGTATATGGTGCAGCGATGAGATATGCTGGTTCTCGGGAGGCAGTTTTACATGCTTTAGTTCGTAAAAATTTTGGCTGTACGCATTTTATTGTGGGACGCGATCATGCGGGAGTAGGTAATTTTTATAAGCCTTTTGAAGCACAGGAGATTTTTGATGAATTTTCTTCTGAGGAGCTCGGTATAACTCCGTTATTCTTTGAGAACGCTTTTTTTTGTCGACATTGTGGTGGAATGGCGACAGCTAAAACTTGCCCCCATTCAGAAAGTGAACATTTCTCTTTAAGCGGTACAAAAGTTAGAGAACTCTTATCTGCTGGTGAGATTCCTCCGTTTGAGTTTACAAGACCAGAGATAGCAAATATCTTAATGGAGTGGTTCAAAGATAATAGATGATATTAATAGCCCTAATCCTTATTTCTATCTTCTTAGCAATGAATATGGGAGCAAGTGGAATTGCGGTCTCTTTTGCTCCTTCTGTAGGAAGTAATATAATTAAGAGAAAAAGTGCAGTGATTATTTTTACTGTACTTGTTCTATTAGGTGCTTTACTTGTTGGAGGGAGAGTAGCAAAGACTTTAAGTAGCAAGATAGTTTCACCTAAGTTCATTAATCAAGAGGTAATTTTGATAGTATTATTTTCTGCTTGTATTTCATTATTCTTATCCAATATCTTTAAGATACCCCAATCAACAAGTATAATTACTGTAAGTTCTTTTATCGGAGCAGGACTTTATTTTAAATCTTTAAATTTTTTTTTGATTCTGAAGTTGGTTTTGGTCTGGATCGGCGTATCAATTCTTTCATATTTTATTACATACTATATTACCTCCATAATCTATCCCCCCTGCTTTGAAAATCTAAGATTATATGAGAAATTTTTTTATCATCAGCCAAAATTAAGAAAATGGATCCTGTTTACTAATTGCTACAGTGCCTTTGGTATCGGGACTAATAATGTGGCTAATGTAGTAGGCCCATTGATCGCAACTAATATTGTAAACTTAACTTTTGGCTTCCTCATATTTTCTCTGTTCTTTGGTATAGGCGGATTTATATTAGGTAAAGGAGTATTAAATACGGTTAGCAAAGAAATAGTTCCTTTAGGGGTAGCATCCGCATCCATAGTTTCAGTTGTAGTCGCAACCTTTGTCATCGTCTGCTCTATTTTAGGTCTTCCTGCGCCCTATGTTCAATTCGTCACATTTTCTATTTTAGCCATACATACCCTAAAAGAGGAAAAGAATCATACTCAGACTTTAGTTCATCCGATAACTAAAAAGATATTAAAGGTTTGGTTATTTACTCCGGTATTAAGTATATTGATCTGTTATTTGCTACTTTCTCTTTTTAAAATTAAAATATAGGAATGCTTATTTTAAAAAAAGAACTTTTTGAAAAAATAGTTAGTCAAATTAAGAGAGAATCTCCCAATGAGGCTTGTGGAATTTTAGCGGGGAAAGATGGGAAAGTAGAAAAGGTTTATGAAATGACTAATATTGATAAGAGTCCCTCAACATTTTTTATGGATGCAAAAGAGCAGCTTAAAGTAATTAAGGAGATAAGGAGTTTAGGATTGGAGATGTTGGGTATATATCACTCTCATGTGGTTTCTGTGGCATATCCATCAGCTAGAGACATAGAGTTAGCATTTTATCCTGAAGTTTCATATGTTATTATTTCTTTGAAAGATAAAGATAATCCGCAGGTCAGGTCTTTTAAGATTATAGAAGGTAAAATCGAAGAAGAAAAAGTTATAGTTAGAAAAAATATTCTCTTTGTCTGTAGAGAAAATTCCTGCCGAAGTCAAATAGCCGAAGCAATAGTTAATAATTTTTACTGGCAAAAATTTCTTGCTTACAGTGCAGGTTCAAAACCTTCTGGTAAAATTAATCCCTTAGCAATAGAGGTGATGAAAGAGATAGGGATAGATATTTCTGGACAGAAAAGTAAAGGATTTGACCAGATAAAAGGTATTGAATTTGATTATGTGATTACTATGGGTTGCACAGATTACTGTCCAATTTATCCGGCAAAGCAAAAATTTGAATGGGAAATATCTGATCCCGAAGGTAAGCCTAAAGAGTTCTTCCGGCAGATAAGAGAGGAGATTAAAAATAAAATTAAAGAGTTAAGTGAGCAGATTGGGTGATTTGGGTTATAAGAAACTAAATGATTCCTAAAATTTTTGTAAGATAAATGAATTTTATACTTTTAGGAATAAATCATAAATCTGCTTCTTTAATGATAAGGGAGAAATATTCCTTTTCACCAGGAAAACTTTCGGAGATTTTGCTAGAACTATCTCAAAAACCGGTTTTTAAAGGAGTGATAATCCTTTCTACCTGTAACCGTCTGGAGATTTATGCTATTACTGATAGTGTAGAAAAAGTTAGGGAATATCTGTTTTTTTTATTGAGGATAGATAGGGGGGAGCAGAATTATTTTTATTTTTTGCAGGACAGAGAAGCAATCTTTCAACTTCTTTTGGTTGCTTCCGGATTGGACTCGCAGATCATTGGTGAGACACAGATTTTGGAGCAGGTAAGAATGGCATGGAGGAAAGCAAAGGAGTTAGAGACTACCCATAGAATGTTGGATATGATTTTTGCCAAGGCAATAGAGGTATCTATAAAGGTAAGGAGCCAGACAGAAGTTTCCCATGGCAAAGTCTCCTTAGGGAGCATAGTCTTAGAATTGTTAAAAACAAAATTTTCCTCCCTTGAGGATAAGAGGATATTAATCATTGGTGTAGGAAAGATTTCTGAATTGGTAGTTAAGTATTTAAGTAAAGAAAAAGTAAAGGTATTATTTATTACCAATCGAACTTATGAGAAAGCAAAAGAATTGGCCAATTTTATTCAAGGAGAAGCAGTAAGATTTGAGCAATTAAAGAAAAGATTAAAGGAAACAGATATAGTGATTAGTGCAACTTCCAGCCCACATTTAATCTTAAAAAAAGAGGAGGTCTTAGAAGCAATTAGTCATAAGCAATTAGCCATAAGCTTTCAGCCCTTATTGATTATTGATCTCGCTATACCAAGAGATGTTGATCCAGAATTAAAAAAGATAAATGGCGTTAGTCTATTTGATTTAGAAGATTTAAATTTTTTAATTGAGAAGAATCTGGAGAAGAGAAGAAAAGCTTTACCTCAGGCAAAGGAAATTATTGAAGAAGAGTTAGAAAAATTATGGAAAGAACTTACAGAATTGGAACCAGGAGAAGTTCTCTTGCCTTAAAGCAGGTTGAGGAGGTAATAAATTCTTTAAAAAAATTTTATCGAGAATTTAGTTATGAGATTATTGGGATTGATACCTATGGAGATAAAGACAAATTCACTCCTATCTCAGAGATTGAAGGAACAGATTTTTTTACAAAAGAGATAGAAGAAGCTTTACTTAGAGGTGAAATTGATTTTGCTGTGCATAGTGCAAAGGATTTACCTGATAATATACCTGAGGGGTTAATTATAGCTTGTATAACAAAATCTATTGACCCTTACGATGCTTTAGTTTCCAAGAATGATTTAAAAATCGCTGAGCTTCCCTTGGCAGCAAAGATCGGAGCCAGTAGTTCAAGAAGAAAGAACCATCTTAAAAGATACAGAGAAGATTTCCAGATTATAGATATAAGAGGAAATATTGAAGAGAGACTTGAAAAATTAGATAAAGACGGATTAGATGCTATAGTTGTTGCTGCTTCTGCATTGATGAGATTAGGATTAGAAGAGAGGATTGTCCAAAGAATTCCTTTTGAAATATTAAGACCTCATCCATTGCAGGGTTCATTGGCAGTTGAGGTAAAAAAAGATAATAAAGAATTAATAAATTTATTAAGAGTATTAGATGGAAAGTAAAGTTTATTTAATTGGAGTAGGTCCAGGTAGAGCGGATTTAATCACGGTGAGAGGGCTTAATATTTTAAAAGAAGCGGATGTGGTCATTTATGACTATCTTATAGATAAGAAGATTTTAGAGAATACGAAGGAAGGCGCAGAATTAATCTGTTGCGAGGAGTTAGGTAAAAAGAGATATTCCGATCGATTTTTGGTTCATCAAGAAAACATAAATAAATTTATCGTTAAAAAGGCAAAGGAAGGTAAAAAAGTAGTCAGATTAAAAAACGGTGATCCTTCTATTTTTGGTCGATTATCTCAAGAGTTGGATGTCTTACTTAAAAATAAAATTAAATTTGAGATTGTTCCAGGGGTTTCGGCAGCAAATGCCGCTTCTTGTTTAAATGGGATTCCTTTAACCGACCGCAGATTTTCTTCTACTTGTGTTTTTGTTACTGGGCATGAGGACCCGACAAAGAGAGTGAGTTTTTTGAATTGGCAAAGCATAGCTAAACAAGGTACAATCGTCTTATATATGGCTGTAGGAAACCTTTTTAAGATAGTAAAGAATTTGATTGATTCAGGTAAATCCCCCTTTACGCCTGTAGCAGTGATCCAGGATGTAAGCTTAATTATGCAGAGAATAGTTAAAGGAACCTTAAAAGATATTTTAAAGAAAGTAAAAGAGGCACGGATTAGATCTCCAGCAGTAATTATTATTGGAAAGGTGGTAAAATTAGAAAGAAATTTTAACTGGTTAAGAAAGAATAAAAGGATTCTTTTTACAGGGTTATCGCCAGAGAGATTTTTTCTTAAAGGTAATTATTTTCATCTTCCTTTAATTAAGATTGAACCCTTAGAGGATTATCGAGAGCTGGATAATTGGATTGAAAAAATCGCTCAACACCATAAACCATCAACTATAAACTATAAACCAGCCTTTGATTGGATAGTTTTTTCTTCGAGGTATGGGGTGGAGTATTTTTTTAGACGAGTTTTTAAATTGGGTTATGATAGCCGAAGATTAAGTGGAATAAAGATTGCAGCAATTGGAAAATCTACAGCAAATAAATTGAAAGAGTATGGTATTTGCGCAGATTTAATTCCTAAAGACGAGAATTCTTTAGGATTAATTGAAGAATTTAGAAAGATTCTTAAATCATCAGCTATTAGCTATCAGACATTAGTCAAAATATTCTTGCCGCGTTCCGATATTGCTGATAAAGGTTTAAAAAAAGGTTTAGAAGAATTAGGAGCAGAGGTTATTTCTTGTGTTGCTTATAAGAATGTTATACCTGATAATTTACCGGATTTAGACTTTGATTTTTTTGATGAAATTATGTTTACTTCTCCATCAACGGTAAGAAATTTTATTAAGCGTTACGGAAGACCATCTTCAAGAATTAAGATTCGTTGTATTGGAGAGGTTACTTTAAAAGAGGCAAGGAGATGGAATTTGTTAGGTTAAGAAGATTGAGGAGAAATAAATTAATAAGAGATCTGGTCAGTCAGGTTCAGGTTTCTGTTAATGATTTAATTATGCCTTATTTTGTGATTGAGGGCAAAAACAAAAAAGAAGAGATCAAATCTATGCCGGGGATTTTCCGTTTATCTATAGATAATTTAATAAAAGATGTAAAAGAAGTCAAAAATTTAGGTATAAAGGCTGTTCTTCTTTTTGGGATTCCGGATAAAAAAGATAGCCGAGGAACTTATGCCTATGCTGAAAATGGAATTGTACAGAGAACAATAAGGTCGATAAGAAAAGAGGTAAAGGATATAGTAGTAATCACTGATGTTTGTTTGTGTGGGTATACTTCGCATGGGCATTGTGGAATATTAGCTAATAGCGAATTGCTAATGGCTAATAGCAAGATTAGAAACAAAAGCTATCAGCTAAGGATTGATAACGATGAGACATTAAAAATTTTAGCAAAGATTGCTTTATCTCATGCTCAGGCAGGAGTGGATTTTGTGGCGCCCTCAAGTATGATGGATTGGCAGGTTAAAGTAATAAGAGAAACTTTGGATAAGAATGGGTTTAAAGAAACAGGAATTTTGGCTTATTCAGCAAAATATGCTTCAAATTTTTATGGTCCTTTTAGAGAAGCATTAAATTCAGCTCCTCAATTTGGGGATAGAAAATCATATCAGATGGATTTTAGAAA
>JAMWCP010000045.1 GCA_023819665.1 Candidatus Omnitrophota bacterium | reverse complement strand
TACTAAAGAGTATACTGTGAAAAAAGGAGATACCCTCTCAAAAATTGCACAGAAAGAATACGCAGCTGCCTATCGCTGGAAGTATCTTTATGAATTAAACAAAGATAGAATTAAAGACCCTCATAAGTTAAAGCCTGGTCAGAAGATTATCATCCCGGTAGAATAATGTTTAAATTTATTGTAATAGTTTTTATTTCACTTTTAGTTTTAAGTTTTTTAAATCCACAGACAAGAGATTATTTAAATGAGCATATTCAGAATATATTTTTTAAAGAGGCAAAGCAGAAAACAAAGGAAAGAGAACTCATCGGGGCAGTGGATGTTTATAGTCCACGAGTAGAAGAGATACAGACGATTCTAAAAAATGCAAATTTTTACTCCGGTCGTATTGATGGCTTAATGGGTGCAAGAACCCGTCAGGCAATAAAAAAATTTCAGAAAGAAAAAGAAATTACCCCTACCGGCATCATTGATGAACAGACTTATTCTTTGCTTCTGAAAGAAAGAGAGACACAGTTTTCTCTTTTGATGCAGAAAAATAAAATTCCTGACACAAATTTGAGTATTTCGATAGAGGAACCACCTAAGATAGAAAAATCCCCTGAAGAGATTGCTAAAATTACCGGTCCACAACAAGAAGGATTAACTCCTTTAGAGAAAAATAAAAAGATACAGCTCGCCTTAAAAAAAGCGGGTTTTGATGTCGGTCCAATCGATGGAAAACTGGGACCAAAGACCTTGAAGGCAATAAAGGGGTTCCAGAAAAAAAATAAGCTCAAAATAGATGGAATTGTAGGTATAAAGACGTGGGAGAAATTAAAGATGTATTTGGAATAAAATTCTGATTAGTTTATTAGGGTTATTTTAAAAAAATTAAATAAAGCCAATAATGAAAGAAAAAATTTTAATTATTGAAGACGATAAAAACATCTCTAAACTGGTTAAGTATAATTTAGAAAAACAAGGATTTGATTGTTTTATTACTCCCAATGCAGAAGAGGGATTGGAGATTCTAAATAGATATCCTATAGATTTAATTATCCTGGACATAATGCTTCCGGGGATGGATGGTTTTGAAGTATGTCGTATCATAAAACAAGATAGCCGGTTTAAAAATATCCCGATAATCATGCTTACCGCTAAAGGCGAAGAGATAGATAAAGTTGTGGGCTTAGAGCTGGGTGCGGATGATTACATTGTAAAACCTTTTAGCCCTAGAGAACTTATTTTAAGGATAAAGGCAATCTTAAGAAGAATTAGCTCATCAGAAGAAGAAAAAAAAGATATTCTTTTTGCAGGAGATTTAACAGTAGATATATCTAGACATAAAGTTTTACTTGGCTCAAAAGAGATACTCCTTACACCCATGGAATTCAAATTATTGGTTACGCTTATGCAAAGACGTGGACGTGTCCAAACAAGAGATAGACTTTTAAGTGATGTCTGGGATATGCATGCAGAAGTCTACACCCGTACCGTAGATACGCATATCAAACGCCTGAGAAAAAAGTTAGGCAAGGCAGCAAAGATGATTGAAACAGTTATTGGCTTAGGATATAGATTTAAAGAGGAAGAGGATGAAGATTAAACTTCATTGGAAACTAACTTTTATTTTTTGTTCGGTAATTGTTTTTGGGCTTTTGATAGGATATTTTTATCTTCTGCCCCGGCTTAGTTCGTATTTTGAGAATAGTTTTCAAAACAGTCTTAAGCGCCAACTCTTTCTGAACAAACATTGGTTAGAGACATATTTTATTGAAGAAATCTTGCTTCTTCAAGAAGCCGATAACCTCGCAGATAGAATTGGTAAAGAGTTAGGTATAAGGGTTACGATTATTGCTATTGATGGAGAAGTTTTGGGAGATAGTGATTTAACCAAGGATGAACTGAAGAATATCGAGAATCATTTAAATAGAGTTGAAATTCAAGAAGCACAAAAAAAAGGTTTTGGCATGAGTAAACGCTTCAGCAATACCCTAAAAAAATATCTCCTTTATATGGCAGTTCCTCTTGGAAAAGATAAGCCCCTGGGTTTCTTAAGATTTGCCGTCCCCCTGCAGGATTTAAAAATGCTTGAAGAAGGTTTAAAGAGAATAGTTATCTTAGCGTTATTTTTAATACTTTTATTAGGACTAGGACTTACTTCTTTCGTCTCCCGGATTGTTTCCAAGCCTCTTACGGAAATGGCTGATGTTGCAAAGGCTTATGCGCGAGGGGATTTCTTTAAGAAACCATCTATACATTCAAAAGACGAAATAGGTGAACTGGCTAAGACATTAAGCATTATGTCAGAAGAAATAAAAGATAAAATCGAAAAGATAAAACAGGAGGGCGCGCGATTTAATACGGTTCTGTCAAGTATGTTTGAAGGAATTATCGTAACCGATGAGAATGGTCAGATCATTCTTATGAACCCTTCCATAAGAAAACTTTTTTCTATTGATTCAAATCCGGAAGGCAAAAGACCAATAGAGGTTATCCGAGATATTACTGTGCAGAATATTGTAGATGAGATTATTGGAACCAAACAGAAATTTGTAAGCAAAGAGATTATTGTTAATTTCCCCCAAGAGAAGATATTGAAGGTAAATGGTGTGGCGATTATAAGAGAAGATAGATTGGAAGGAGCAATACTTGTTTTTCATGATATTACGGAATTAAGGCGCTTGGAGAGGATAAGGCAGGATTTTGTAGCCAATGTGTCTCATGAACTGCGCACCCCCGTATCCAGTATTAAAGGATATGCAGAGACACTTTTAGAGGGAGCGATTGAAGATAAAGATAATGCCAAAGAATTTATAAGCATTATTTATCATGAGAGTAATCGCTTGGCTCATCTCATAGATGATTTACTGGATCTATCTAAAATAGAATCCGGGAAGATGAAGATGGTATTTTCCCCTCTTGAGATAAACCCGATAGTAAAGAACTGCGTAGATGCTCTGGAAAAACAGGCAAAACAAAAATCAATTTCTATTTCCTTAGATTTATCGGATAATTTACCTAAGGTATTAGCGGATGAAAAAAGATTATCCCAGGTTTTCTTAAATCTTCTGGATAATGCTATAAAGTACACTCCCCAAGGAGGTTCGGTAAAAATAAGTGCATCTTTAAAAGAAAAGTTTGTGCAGATAGATGTAGCCGATACCGGAATTGGTATTGCAGAGAAAGACCTATCCAGAATCTTTGAGAGATTTTACCGCGTTGATAAAGCGCGTTCACGCGAGCTAGGTGGAACAGGTCTGGGTCTTTCTATTGTCAAACATATTGTCCTTGCCCATGGCGGTCAAGTTTGGGTTAAGTCTCAACTTGGGGCAGGCTCTACTTTTAGTTTTACCCTTCCTAAGGCTTAAAATCCTCCTGTTTCCTTTCCTTTAGAATTCACAAAAAATTTACATTTCCTTAATGATTCTGTCACACTGTTTAATTATACTTCTATTGAAAAGCGCAGAATATATGCGGAAGAGAAAAATTTTAATTGTGGAAGATGAAAAAGAATTAGTCAAATTAATCGCATTTCATATGACCATTGCTGGATATGAAGTTTTCTCAGCCAATGATGGCATTGAGGCATTAGAGACTTGTAAAGCCGATAGACCGGATTTAATTATCTTGGATATTATGCTTCCTAAGATTGACGGCTGGGAAGTATGCAGGCGTCTTAAACTTGATCCCAAAACAAGCAATATTCCAATCATAATACTGAGTGCACTGCAGGATATAGACGATAAGCTAAAAGGTTTTTATTTGGGTAGTGACGATTATGTTACCAAGCCATTCAGCCCGCGAGAACTGGTAGTAAGGGTCAAACGAGTTTTAACCAGATCAGAGATCAGGTCTTCATTGCCTAAGATAATTAGAACCGGTTCCTTAGAAATTAATTTAGAGGATATAAGCGTTAAGCGAGATAACCAGGAAATTTTATTAACTGAGAAAGAGAAAGGTATACTTAAATTCCTGGTTAGTAATCCTGAGAGAGTCTTAACGCATAGCGAGATAATGGATGAGGTTTGGGGGAAAGATAATATAGTTGAATTTGGAAATATCGATGTCCATATCCGTCATCTAAGAGAAAAGTTAGAGAAAGATCCTGAAAATCCAAAATTGATTAAGACGGTTAAAGGCGAAGGTTACAAGTTTGAGCTATAAATAATTTACACAAATTTCACAGCCCTTTAAGGATCTTTTTACATACGTATTGTAACTTAAAGTGGAAAGAGGAGGATAGAAAATCATGAGAAATATGGTGAAAAAAATATTAAGAAGAATAATAGAGTATCTAAAAGGAGTCATCGACGAAGAGTTAAAGATAATGGATATTTTTTATTCGGCGTTTCAAAATTGATGGAAGTTTTTAAAGATTTGTGAATCCAAATTAAATAAAGGAGGTGAAGGTGGGCGAATAAAGGTAAATGTAGTCAGGATGAAGAGTCTACGGCGTAATTCCAAAAAAAGGAGGAGGAAAAAATGAAAAGGTTTTTAGCAATAATAGTGTTAGCAGGATCTGTGGTGTTGAGTTTTGGAAGGGGATTTTGTTTTGCTGGTGAGATAGATATCCTGCTTCAAAAACTGGTAGAGAAAGGGATTTTGACTCCGGGAGAAGCTCAGCAGATCGCCACTGAGACTAAAGAGCAGGTTAAGAAAGAGATTGCTGAAGGTAAATATTCTTCTTTGCCTGCATGGGTGCAGAATACAAAACTTAAAGGCGATTTCCGGTTGCGCTATCAATATGACCATGCAAAAAAATTATCTGCAACTACTCCTACTGACAGACACAGGGGCCGTATCCGTTTAAGATTAGGTTTGGAGTCAAAAGTGAACGAAAAGCTTTTGGTCGGTGTAGGACTTGCTACAGGATTAAATGACGGCTCTGCCGACGCCTCACGTTCAACCAATGTTTCTTTTTCAGATAGTTCCAGCAAAAAATCACTCTCTCTTGATTATGCTTTTGCACAATACAGTCCTGTTTCCTGGGCTACCTTAATAGGCGGTAAATTTAAGAATCCAATTTGGGAACCCGGGGATATGCTTTGGGATACGGATATAAATCCTGAAGGCGGGGCATTAAAATTATCTAAAAAAATTTCTTCAAATACAGAACTTTTTATGAATACAGGTATTCTGGTTATTGATGAAATTAGCAATAAAGACTCTGATCCCACTATGTATGCTGTTCAACCCGGGATTGTTCAACAACTAACCGAGGCTATTTCACTTAAGGCAGCATTTTCCTATTATGGTTTTAGTGGGGTTAAAGGTAAGAAATTAGATGGGACAGCCGGGACTAACTCAAAAACTTCCGCAGATAAATTAATCTACAACTACAAGAACATTATGCCTGCTATTGAGTTAGGTATAAAAGAGCCATTGAAGGCATTAAGGCTAAATATACCGTATCTGGCTTTGTTTTGCGAATATGTGAAAAATATAGACTCTGCAGTAAAAGATGACAATGCTGGCTATATGATTGGTTTTAAACTGGGTGCAGAGAAGATTAAAAAATGGGCTGATTGGCAACTGCGTTATAACTATGCCCGATACGCAAAAGATGCGTTTTTAGACATCTTGCCGGATTCGGATCGCTACGGTGGTAAGACCGGCGTAAAAGCCCATGAGATAATGTTTGACTGGGGATTGGGGGAAAATACTTGGCTGGGAATTGATTATTATTATGGCGAACAACTAAAAGGTAATTTTGGTTCTAATCAATCTAAGCCGGCAAGCGTGGTGCAGATTGATTGGAATATGAAGTTTTAGATTTGACAGAACAAAGAAGGAGGGGAAAATGAGAGGTTTTATGAGATTTTTGATTTTAGGGTTAGTGCTACTGGGTTTAGCAATTCCCGCTTATGCTAAGAAAAAAGTAGTGATTGCCGGTTCAACTACGGTTTTACCTATCGCGCAAAAGGCAGCAGAGATATTTATGAATAATAAAGGGGAGGCAGATATATCTGTGCGGGGTGGTGGTTCAGGTGTAGGAATTGCCTCATTGATAGATGGCACCTGTGACATTGCGGATTCATCGCGGCCTATAAAAGATACAGAGCTTGATAAGGCAGTGGCAAATGGAAGAAGCCCCAAGGCACATGTTATTGCTATGGACGGGATTTGTGTAGTTGTACATCCAAACAATCCTATTGTGGAATTAACCAAAAAGCAAATTAAAGATATTTATACAGGTAAAATTTCCAACTGGAAACAGGTTGGCGGCCCGGATCAGAAAATTGTGGTTGTTTCACGCGATACAGCAAGCGGAACATTTGAGGCATTTGGAGAATTGGTATTAAAAGGAGAAAGAGTAAGAGCCGATGCCTTGATGCAGGCTTCCAATCAGGCAGTGGTTTCCACGGTATCAAAAACACCCGCAGCCATTGGCTACGTGGGATTGGGTTATCTGACATCCTCGGTTAAGGCAGTGGAAGTTGATGGTGTGAAGCCATCAAAAGAAAATGTGCTTACAGGAAAATATCCTATCGCAAGACCTTTATTTATGTATACAGATGGTAATCCTAAAGGATTAGTCAAAGAGTTTATTGATTTTATTTTAAGTCAAGAAGGACAAAAGCTAGTTGAAGAACAGGGATTTGTGGGGTTAAAGTAAAAGGCGTTTACTCATTTAACCTCAAACTACGGCAGGCTATAGGCCTGTCGTAGTCCCTTTAATAATAATTAAGAGAGTATGAAAGAAAAAATATATAAATGGATTTTTGCAGGTTTGGCATTTGCTTCACTGATATTTTTAATCGGAATTATCATAATTCTTTTTAAGGAAGCGCTACCCATTTTCAAGAAGGTTAGACCATTGGAATTCATTTTAGGAAGGGCTTGGTATCCCACGTATTCGCCTCCGGAGTTTGGAATTCTACCTTTAATTTTGGCATCGCTATGGGTGACTTTGGGCGCCATGCTTGTTTGCGTGCCTTTAGGTGTAGGAAGTGCTTTGTATCTGCATGAGCTAGCCGGTGAAAAACAGAGAGCGATACTTAAGCCATTAATCGAAATATTGGCTAGCATTCCTTCAATAGTCTATGGTTTTTTCGGTATGGCAATACTTGCGCCATTGTTACAGAATTTATTTCATCTTCCTACGGGCTTAACTGCACTAAATGCAAGTTTAATCTTGGGAGTTATGGCAACGCCTACGGTTTGTAGTCTTTCTGATGACGCGCTGAATTATGTTCCCCGATCATTCCGCGAGGCCTCTTTTGCGGTTGGTGCAAGCCGGTGGCAGACTTTGACACAGGTAGTTATACCTGCCGCAGGTTCAGGAATATCTACAGCCATAATTTTAGGCATGAGCCGGGCTATTGGTGAGACCATGACAGTCTTGATGGTTACCGGGGGAGCAGCGGTTATTCCAAAATCATTTTTTGTGCCAGTTCGTCCGATGACAGTAGCAATAGCTGCCGAGATGGGTGAGGCAGCAATGGGAGGGTTACATTACCATGCCTTATTTGCTATTGCCCTTATTTTATTTCTTATTACATTTATTTTTAACATTATTGCAGAAATAATCAGCAGACGTTTCAGAATAAAACTGGGGTTAGGTGCATGAGAGGCAATGTCGTACAAAATTTTGGTTTTTTTATGCTCTTTCTTTGCATAACCATTACGCTTATTTTTTTAGGTTCCATTGTATATTTTATCAGCATAAGAGGTTTTAAGGTTATTTCTTGGGAATTTTTGACCCAAGGACCAAAGGCAGGAATGACCGAAGGAGGGGTTGCTCCGGCAATTATAGGAACATTTTATTTAACTTTAGGGGCCATACTTTTTGCTTTACCTTTAGGGATAGCCTGCGCCATTTATCTATGTGAATATTCTCCCCAGGGCTTTACGGTTAATCTTATCCGGATAAGTATCAATAATCTGGCAGGGGTACCTTCGGTGGTATTCGGGCTTTTTGGTTTGGCGGTTTTTGTTAAATTCTTTGGTTTTGGTGTCTCCATTCTTTCCGGAAGTTTAACCTTAGGCATTTTAGCTATTCCCTTAATAATTTCCTCAACGCAAGAGGCGTTGCTTGCGGTTCCACAATCACTAAGAGAAGCATCGCTTTCCTTAGGCGCAACCAGATGGGAAACTATAAAGAATGTAGTTTTACCTACGGCATTACCCGGGATTCTAACCGGCGTCATCTTAAGTGTAGGTAGGGTTGCCGGGGAAACTGCTCCCATTCTTTTTACTGCCGCAACTTTCTATATCCGTGGATACCCCAAGTCGATTTTTTCTGAAGTTATGGCGCTACCATATCATATCTATGCCTTAATGACAGAAGGTGTTTGTCCCGATAAACAGACAGCAATCGCTTATGGTTGCTGCCTTATACTTTTATTTATGGTGCTGGCAATTTCTGCAGTTGCTATTTTTATCCGGCAAAAACAAAAAGGACTTTATGGACAACAACATTAAAATCAAAGTAGAAAATATTAATTTTTTCTACGGCAAAGTTCAGGTATTAAAGAATATAAATCTTAATATCTATAAAAAACAGATTACCGCAATAATCGGACCTTCAGGATGCGGTAAATCAACATTTATAAGGTTATTAAACCGTATGAATGAATTAATACCCAATACGAAATTTACCGGTAAGATATATCTTGACGGCAAGGATATTTTTGACCCCTCTGTTGATGTTGTAGAAATAAGAAAACGCGTGGGAATGGTTTTTCAGAAACCCAATCCCTTTCCTAAAAGTATATTTGAAAATGTAAGCTATGGCCTTAAAGTTAATGGCATTAAAGATAGTTCAGCTATAGAAGAAAAGGTTGAGTGGGCTTTAAAAAAAGCAGCACTCTGGCTGGAAGTAAAGGATAGACTTAATGATAATGCATTAAAACTTTCCGGAGGACAACAGCAAAGATTATGTATTGCCAGAAGCCTAGCAGTTGAACCC
>JAMWCP010000044.1 GCA_023819665.1 Candidatus Omnitrophota bacterium | reverse complement strand
GTTGCGCCGGAAAAAAATCCCATTTCTCTTTAAGCCCTACCCTTTCTAATAGAACTTTTGCTTTCATTCTTATCTCTTTTGGATTATTAAAACCGTCAATCATTGCGGGAAGTATAACATTTTCCAAAACAGTAAATTCCGGCAAAAGATGATAAAACTGAAAAACAAAACCAAAAGTTTTATTCCTTACTCGACTTAACTCTTTATCAGCCAAATTATAAATATCTCTACCTGACAGAAATACTTTTCCTTCTGTAGGTTGATCTAAACCACCTAAGAGATTTAAAAGTGTAGACTTACCTGCTCCTGAAGGACCTACAATTGCTATTATCATACCTTCCTCAATATTTAAGTTTATCCCTTTTAATACATGGATGGCTTTATTACCATTATTATATACTTTATGAAGATTTTCTGCTTTTAAAATCATTACTCATACCTTAAGGCTTCTGCGGGTTTAAATCTTGCTGCCCAGGAAGCCGGATAGATAGTAGAAAACAAAGTAATCAAAAGACTTGCCAGCACAATTAAAACTATATCTGGCCAAAAAACTAATCTTACCGGTAAATATTCAATATAGTATATATCTGCTGGCAGCTTTATAAACTGATATTTTTTAAGTAAAATACATAAAATCATTCCCACCGAACCACCAATCGCTATTCCGCTTAAACCAATAAGCAATCCTTCTAAAGTAAAAATCCTTCTTATTGATTGTCTATCTAAGCCTATAGCCATAAGAATTCCTATATCACGTGTTTTCTCTATAACCGTTACTACTAAAGTACTAATGATATTAAATGCTGCCACCAAAACAATTAAAGTAAGAATAATAAACATAGTTATCTTTTCTAACTTTAAAGCGGCAAAGAAATTTCTGTTTAACTCTTGCCAAGTTCGAATACTATACTCGAAGCCCAATCTTTCTTCTAAAACAGTTTTAAATTTTGATGCCGTATATAAATTGCGCAACTTTAATCCCAGCTGCGTCGCTTGCCCTTTTTCCCATCCAAATATCTCTTGTGCTTTTTCTAATCTAACATAAACAAAATTTAAATCGTACTCATACATTCCTGAAAAAAATATACCTCTCACTTGAAATTCGATTTCTTTACCTGATGGGCTGTAAAGCTTTAACCTATCGTCTAAACTAATCCCTAAAATTGACGCTAGTTCTTTGCCTATGATCACCCCTGAATGATCCAGATTATTCAGAGAACCTCTAATCAGATAAGTGTCGATAAACGAAACATCTTTTTCCTGCTGCGGTTCAATCCCTTTAAGCAATAAAGGGAAAAACCTGTTGTCCTTTACCGCAAATATCTCACCTTCTATCTGTGGACTTACCCCACTAATATAGGGAAGTTCCCTTAATTTCTGTATTAATAAAGAATAATCGAATACTCCCCCTTTCTGATGTCTAATCGTGATGTGTGCCATATTTCCTACAATTTTATTACGTAAATCATAATCAAAACCACTCATCACTGCAATTACCACAATTAAAGCCATCACCCCTACTGCTACCCCTAAAATCGAAATAATACTGATTAAAGAAATAAACTTCTGCTTACGTTTAGTAAAAAGATAACGTCTGCTAATAAAGAATTCTAACCACATATCAATATGGTTTCAAAAGTGGGAATATTATTACATCCCGAATAGAACTTTGATTAAAAAATATCATCGCTAATCTGTCAATCCCTATGCCTAGACCACCTGCCGGCGGCATTCCATATTCTAGAGAAAGAAGAAAATCCTCATCGATCTCCCTCTTTTCTTCTGCAGATAGATTTTCTAGTTCTTCTTTAAAACGTTCTCTCTGTTCTATCGGATCGTTTAATTCTGAATAAGCATTAGCAATCTCAATCCCGCCCATGAATAACTCAAATCTTTCAGAAAGAAACGGATTATCTTTCTTCCTTTTAGCCAAAGGGCAGAATATGCTAAATAGATCAGTTACAAATACAGGGGTTTCCGCCTCCGGCTCTACAAGTTCAGAGATGAGATTTATAATAAATGAACGAGAAAAATCACTCACAATAATATTATTTTTTCTTAACTTATCAATCCACATCGTGAACTCGTCATCAGGATTAATGTCGTACTTCTCTTTCATCAATTTTGCAAAAGAAATCTCCTGCCATTTACTTAAATCAATAGTCTTATCCTGATAGATAAGTTTTTCTTTTCCTAAGATGGTTCTGGCTAAATGAACGATTAGTTTTTTAGTTAAATCCATCATATCTTGATAATCACTGTAAGCAGAGTAAATCTCTAACATCGTAAACTCTGGACTATGTTTGGTAGAAATACCTTCGTTACGAAAATTCCGATTTAACTCATAGATTTTCTCAAAACCGGCGACCAAAAGTCTTTTTAGATATAATTCCGGAGCAATCCTTAAATACAGATCAAAACCATACTCATTATGATAAGTCTTAAAAGGCCTTCCGCGTGCACCCCCAGCAACAGTTTGCATCATCGGTGTCTCAACCTCCATAAAACCGAGGTTATCTAAAAAATGGCGTATCTCTTTAATTAATTGACTACGTAATAAAAATACTTTTTTTACCTCTTCGTTACTGATTATATCTAGATATCGTTGACGATATCGAGTCTCGATATCTCTTAAACCATGCCATTTTTCCGGTAGAGGTCTTAAACTTTTGGATAAAAGATGCAACTCTATAGCATTCAAGGTTGGCTCTTGCGCACGGGTCTTGAAGAGTTGACCTTTAAATAAAGCAATATCTCCTATATCAAAACTTTTAACCGCTTCAAACAACTCCTTACCTACTGTATCCTCTTTTATATAAACCTGTAATTTACCAGAAAAATCTTTTAGATCAAAAAAAATAGCTTTCCCATGAAGACGTTTAGCCATCAGACGTCCAGCAATAACCACTTCCTTTTGCTCTTTAAAATTATCAAGGACTTCCTGAACAGAGATACGTTTTCTTAAAAAAGATACAGAATAATCATAGAGACCTAAATCCTGAAAGAATTTTATCTTCTTTATTTTAAGATCGTTTTCTGTCATAATTTTATAATTATATAGCATAATAATAGAGATGTCAATTTAAACTAATCAGGGGTAAGAAATGAGAGAGGTAACTTGGACTACGTTAGGAAATTCGTTTTAAGCATTCTTTTCCGCAATATCGCCAGCTATAGGAAGCTTAAAATCTTCTCCTTGATATGCCTTAATCATCAGGATTATCCAGAGAATCAGAAAAATTATAGAGATCAGTATATTTAAAATCAAGCCTAAAAAAGGAATAAAGCTAACAACTATAGAAAGCACAAATATAAATCCGAATGTAACAATTGACTGCATAGCATGAAAACGAACAAATTTATTCTCTTTTTCAACCACATAAAAAACAATTCCGGTGATAAAACCTAAAAGATAAGTTAAAAGTGCCTCTAAATTTGCTTGCATCCCTAAAGAGGTCTTACCTAAATCTTTCTGTTCCATATCCTTCCTCCTCTCTTTTTTTTTATATTTTAACATCAGGTAAACGATTTTTCATATAATTTGTTAAGTTTTTTAATTTCTTTCTTTTCTCTTTTTATGCCCGCGGATGAGCATGGTTATAGACCTGCTTTAATCTTTCAGTAGTAAGATGGGTATAAATCTGAGTAGTAGATATATTGGTATGACCTAAAAGCTCCTGAACACTTCTTAAATCTGCACCCCTTTCTAAAAGATGGGTAGCAAAAGAATGTCTTAAAGTATGAGGAGAAACTCCGCCCTTCAGTGCAGCTAAACGCACATACTTAGAGACAATGTTTCTCACTCCCCGAACAGTAATCCTTTTGCCAAATTTATTTAAAAAAACTGCCTCCTCCTCTCTTTTAGAGCGAATATTTAAATAATTATGAATTGCCTCTAAAGCTTTATCACCTATAGGTAAAAGCCTCTCTTTTTTACCTTTTCCTTTAACCTTTACCGTTCCAGAAATAAAATCTATATCTGAGATATCTAATCCTACTAACTCAGATATCCGCATACCCGTACTATAAAATGTTTCTAAGATTGCCTTATCTCTTAAAGAAGATTCCTTATCAGAAGGAACCATTTCGAGAAGCCGAATTACCTCTTCCTCGGTAAGAAAAGCGGGAAGAGACTTTTCCTGTTTTGGTCCGGAGATAAGACTAGCAGGGTTAAATTGAATATAGCCTTCCCTAAAAAGAAATTTAAAAAATGACCTTATACAAGAAAGTTTGCGATTAAGCGAAGAGCTTTTATAATTCTTCTGCTTTAACTCTGCCAGATATTTTCTTAAAACGAGATGATCTACATTATCTAAAGAGATCCCTTTTAAAAAATTCTTAAACTCTTCTAAATCCAATTTATAATTAAGACAGGTATGAAAAGAGTAGTTTTTTTCAATTTCTAAATATCTCATAAACTTATCAATATAATACTGAATATCTAACGTCATTCTATATTTGGCTTTGAAGGTAATTCTTTAGAGGTAAATTTGCACTGTGGATATCGAGAACAACCATAAAAAATTCCCTTTCGGGAACGCCGTTCTACCAATTCTCCTGTACATTCCAGTTCAGGACATTTTATACCCGTAGTAATGGTCTTAGAATTTTTACAGTCAGGATATCCTGAACAACTTAAAAATTTTCCTTTTCTCCCCCATTTTATTACCATGGGCTTTCCACACTTATCGCAGTTCTCTTCACTTAAAACCACTTCTTTTTTTATATTCTGTTGAGCAAAATCTAATTCTTTTTTAAAAGAAGCGTAAAATTCTCTTAGAACCTTAAGTCGGTCAATCCTGCCTTCTTCAATTTTATCTAACTCCTCCTCCATACGCGCGGTAAACTTTATATCCATTATGTGAGGAAAATACTGTATTAAAAGATCGCATACTTTAAATCCTAACTCCGTAGGATAAAGATAACCTTTGCTTCTACGTACATAATTGCGACTGATCAAAGTCTGAATAGTGGGTGCATATGTAGATGGTCTACCTATCCCCTCCTGTTCCATCAACTTTACCAAAGATCCCTCAGAGAAACGCGCAGGAGGATTGGTAAAATACTGATGAGGAATAAGTTTTAAAAGTTGTAAAACTTCATTTTTTTCTAAATACGGTAACCCTACTTTCTCCTGCTCTTGTGGATAAAGTACTGTAAAACCATCAAAGATAACGGTAGTTCCTGAGGCTACAAATTCGTATTTATCTACCTTAATAAAAACGGTAGTAACTTTGTATTCTAAAGCAGACATCTGGCTAGCTAAAAAACGATTATAGATAAGAGTGTATAATTTATACTGGTCTTGATTTAAAAAATTTTTAATACTCTCGGGGGTTCTCTCTAAAGATGTGGGCCTGATCGCTTCATGGGCTGCCTGAATAAGAAAAGATTTCTTCTGTGGATATAAACCCTTTCCCAAATATCTTTCCCCATAATAGGAGAGAATATAATCTTTTACCTGTTTCTTTGCTTCCTCAGAGATACGTGTAGAATCTGTTCGCATATAAGTAATCAAACCAACAGCCCCTTTTTCTCCTATTTCTATCCCCTCGTATAACTGTTGAGCAATAAGCATCGTTTTTGATATAGAAAAATGCAGACGATTAAATGCTTCCTGTTGAAGACTACTTGTAGTAAAAGGTGGAGACGGCGATTTTTTCTTTAATACCTCTTTTATCTCTTTTACTTTAAATTGCTTATCCTTAATCTGTTTAATTATCTCTTCTGCTTCTTGTTTATTTCTTATCTCTATTTTTTTACCTTCATATTTATTTAAACGACTAATAAAACTCTTATTACCTTCTCCCTCCTTAGTTAATTCTGCTTCAATCTTCCAGTATTCTTGGGGCTTAAAAGCTAAGATCTCTCTTTCTCTTTCTACAATTAACCTTAAAGCCACAGATTGTACTCTTCCTGCACTTAAACCACGCACCACCTTTTTCCATAAAAGTGGGCTTAAAAAATATCCTACTAACCTATCCAAAGTCCGGCGAGCCATCTGGGCTTCTATCATATTATTATCAAATCCTTTTAAATTAGCAAACGCCTCCTTAATTGCCATGGGGGTTATTTCATGAAATACCACTCGCCAATAGTTTTTATCCTGAGGTAATTTATTTTTTATATGCCAACCTATCGCCTCGCCTTCACGATCAGGATCGGTAGCAATATAGATATCTCTTTTGTTTTTTACTTGTTTTATCAAATCCTGAAGTATCTTTCTCCTCTGGGGAATAACCGTATAATGAACCTGAAAATCTTTATCGATTGTTATACCCAAGCTATTTTTAGGCAGATCGATAATATGCCCCATACAGGAGAAAACAGAATACTCTTCTCCTAAAATATTATGGATTGTCTTTGCTTTAGTAGGAGATTCTACAATCACTAATTTTTCAGTATTCATCTTAATATCTTTAAATCCAAATTTAACTCTTCTAATATATCCGAAATATCCAAAACAAGTTCTGCCCCTTCTTTTATAAGCGTATTGGTCCCCCAAGATTGATAAGAATCTTGTCTTCCCGGAATACAAAAAACCTGACGATTCTGCTCTAAAGCTAAATTAGCGGTAATTAAGGCTCCGCTTTTTTTGGAGGCTTCTACCACTAGTACCCCCAAAGAAAGTCCGCTGATAATGCGATTGCGTCGAGGAAAATTAAAGGGTAGGGGTCTAGTATTACAAGGAAACTCTGAAATTACCGCTCCATTTAAAGAAATCTCGTCTATTAGAGCTTTATTTTCCTTAGGATAGATAAAACTAAATCCGCTACCTAATACAGCGATGGTTCTACCCCCCGCCTTAAGTGCTCCTTTATGTGCCCAGGTATCAATGCCCCGGGCAAGACCTGAGACCACAGTGAATCCTAAATCTGCCAATTCATAAGAAAATTTCTGACTACACTGTATACCATAAAAAGATGCCTGCCGTGCCCCCACCACTGCTATAGCTAATTTATCCTTTTCCTTAAGCTCTCCTTTTACATAAAGGACAAAAGGAGGATCGTAAATCTGTCTAAGTAAAAATGGATACTCATCATCCATATAGGTAATAATTTTTAAGTTATACTTTTTAATCAAAGCAAATTCCTCTTTGATCTTATTCGTATCAAAAGAAGTTATTTTAATAGCAAGTTGAGGGGCTATCCCAAACTCGTTAATAAGTTCTCTCTCTGATAATCTAAATATATCTTTAGGACTTAAAGACAACTTTTGAAATATCTGTACACATATCGGCTTTACCTCCGAGACCATATTTAAAGCAAGAAGAATCTCCAATTTTTCCATTCTTAAATTAATCTACTAATTCGATAATTTTTTCTACCACTTTTTCTACGCTAAGATTGGATGTATCTACGGTTTTTTCTATACGTGCGTAAAAAGGCGCACGTTTTTTTAGCAACTCCTCAATTCTCTCTTTTGGATTAGAAGTATTTAATAAAGGCCGAGAGGTAAAACCTGTAGTGCGTTTTAAAATAACATCCACCCTGGCAGTAAGACAGATCACTATTCCTGTCTCTTTCATTATCTTTATGTTCTCTTCATCTAAAACAATTCCACCACCACAGGCAACCACAAAATTATTCTCTTTAGCCACCTCTTTTAAAACCTCCTTTTCTCTACGTCTAAAATAAACTTCACCTTCCTGAGCAAAAATATCCACAATTCTTTTTCTTTCTTTGAGTTCAATCAATTCATCTAAATCTATAAAACTCCATTTTTTTCTATGTGCCAAAGCCTTTCCTACAGTTGTCTTTCCTGTCCCCATAAAACCTACTAGATAGATATTGCTCATTTTTATTAAAAATTTAATATCAACTTCTATAGTAAACAAATTTACGTTCTGCTTTGAAATGAAAAATCCTTTCCCTTTACCACTGATCTCTTATTTTGTTAATTAAGTTGCCCCTTCTATTACAAAAGACGAAATAGAAGAATTAATCTCACCTAAAAATTATTTAATTTTACGGAGATAACTGTAGTAGTTCTCTCTTATCTGCGAAAGGTTATCTCCCCCAAACTTCTCTAAAAACGCCTCCGCCAAGACAAAAGCAACGTTATTCTCTGCAATAACCCCTGCAGATTCTACTACGCATATATCTGAACGTTCAATTTGAGCTTTGGCTGGTCTCTTAGTTAATATATTCACAGAATCTAAGGGTTTAAGTAAAGTAGAGATAGGTTTCATACAAGCACGTATAATCAAACATTCACCATTAGATACTCCCCCTTCAATACCACCGGCATTATTAGTCTTACGAAAATAACCTTTATTTTTATTATAATATATTTTATCGTGAATCTGAGAACCAAAAAATTTAGCATAACCAAAACCTAAACCAAACTCTACTGCTTTGACTCCTGGAATAGAAATTACTGCCTCGGCTAGACGCGCATCTAATCGTCTATCCCACTGGATATAGCTACCCAAACCTACAGGAACTCCTTTTGCAATCACCTCAAATATGCCTCCCACTGTATCCTTATTCTCCTTTGCTTCTTCTATTTTTTTAATCATCAACTTCTTTCTCTCTTCTCCTGCAATCATTAAAATTTTACTTTCTATAAATATATTAAAAACTTTCAAAAACAACTTACAGATTGCCCCTACCGCTACCCTTATCGCTGTCTCTCTGGCAGAGGCGCGTTCCAAAACATTTCTTATATCCTTAAAACCATATTTTAAACTCCCTGCTAAATCTGCATGCCCTGGCCGAGGACGCAGAACCGTAGGTAAGCGATCAATACTAAAATCCTTATTTTTTATTATTAATCCTATAGGACTACCTAAACTGATACCCTTTCTTATTCCCGCAACAATCTTTATTCTATCTTTCTCTATTCTCATCCGCGGTCCTCTACCTACCCCTTTCTTACGCCGGGCCAGCTCTCTATTAATAAATCTTTCATCTATCACTAAACCCGCCGGTATACCTTCTAATACTGCCAAAAGACACTCTCCATGAGATTCACCGGCAGTAAGAAATCTAAGCATTCCCCCCCCCACCTCGCTTTTTATTTTATATTCTCTTTTAAAAAATCCACCAGTTTCTCTCTATCTTCCGCGGCAATAAATTCAAAACAACCGGCCATCTCATATCCAGATTCCTCTAATCGAGAAGT
>JAMWCP010000043.1 GCA_023819665.1 Candidatus Omnitrophota bacterium | reverse complement strand
ATTATCCTTATTTAAAGGATTTAACTTATCTTACTAGGCGCCTAAATGAAAAAGAAATTTTTCTTAGCCAGGAAAGAAGGCTTTTATTTATATAAAAAGAAAGCGTTTTCAAAAATAAGGAGTTGATGCCTTGTCAAATAAAAAATCTTATGTTATAATTTAACTGCAATGCTAGCGAAAGGCAAAGCCACGGGACTTTCGCTTTTAAAATTTTTAAATGGTCAGCAAAAGCGAAAAGTCGCCGGCTTTAAACCGGCTTTTATTTTAGGAGCGAAATAATGAATTTTACAAAATATTTAAGAAGCGTAAGAGCTCAGGCAATAGCAGAATACGTAGCCATATTTATTGGAATTATTGCGGCAATTGTTGCTATTTCTTTGCTGAGTCGAATGCAAGGAACATTGAGGGATTATGCAGATAGACAGATAAAAAAGATTACTAAGTAGGAGAAATTTAATGCCCAATAAATTATTTACTAAAAAATCTCAGAGCATATTAGAATACTCCTTGATATTTGCTGCTATAACAGTAGCAGTTATAGCTATGTTTTTATATATGAATAGGGCTGTATGCGCGAATCTAAAGAATGTCCAGGAAGGTGTAAATGCAGCCTTTAATTATGAACCAGGCCCAGGGGATCCGGGTGATGATGAGCCACTTCCTTAAGAATATTTTTAATAGAAGAGCACAGCATACAATGGAGTATGTCCTTTTAATTACTTTAGTTGCTGCTGCGTTGGCTGCAAGTTATAGCTTTATTAACTATTTAATCCAAGGAAGGCTGCAACAGATTTCAGAATATGTCCAAGAAGAAGAACCGGAAACGCCATAAGCTAAAGGAGGTGAGATAAGAGATGAGATTTAGAAGATCTCAGAGCACATTGGAGTATGTGATTGTTTTAGCAGCAATTATTGCGGTAATAACGGTTGTGGCAAGGACATATTTAGCAAACAAGGTTAAGAGTGCTTTACAGAAGGCTGCGGACCGTATACAGACCGAAGCCGAAAAGTTTTAATTAGTTCTATTAAAAGGAGGTGAAATAAGAGATGTTTATCAGACGAAATAAAAGAGCTCAGACTACTGCCGAGTATGCCATAGTTATTGGTCTAGTAATTGCTGCTGCTATTGGTATCCAGGCGCTGATAAAAGAAGGGATACATAAGAGAGTTGCCTCTGAAGTAGGAAAGCTTCAAGACACTGAATCTGGAACAGGAACCTTTTCTGTATCCGCTACCAGCGATACTTCTAGGGAGGGTACAGAGAGTTATACTACGGAAAAAGGAGGCGCAACTACTAAGGCAATTGTGGGTGAAGAGCACATCCATAGAGAAATAAATGAGGGTTATAGTTTTTAATCTCCTGATAAATAAAATAAGATTAAGGAGGTGAAACGGATGGGTGGTCTGTTATTAACTCGCAGAGCTCAGTCTACATTAGAGTATGCCATAATCATCTCTGCAGTCATTGCCGGCTTAGCCATTATGGGTATAGTCTGGTTTAGAGGTGCGTATCAAGGAAGGCTAAAGAGCGCCTCAGATGAGATTGGCGAACAATTCGATACTGAAGCGACTTATTCAAGTTATACCACTAGACGTAATAGCAATACATTAGAACAGGTCACCGGCTCGGGGATCACTACTACCACAACAGAAGATGTTTATAGATCAGGCTCAGATGTGACTGATGCTTTCTCAGCAAGAAAAGGTAAATAATAAATACCTCAAACTTTACAAAATACACAGAGATTAGATTTTTAAAGGGGTAATGATGAAAGTATCTAATTCCAGAGCCCAGAGTTTGGCTGAATATGCTATTGTGGTTGCCGCTGTCATTGCAGCTCTATCTATTATGAGCATATGGATAAGAGGAGCAATACAGGGAAAGGTCAGGGGTTTAGCTACCCAGATTTCGGATAAACCCTATGCGCCTAAGCAGACAACTTCGTATTTTACTACCACCCGCACAGGAACTGTGGTTGAGGAATATAAAGAAGGCACATCCTATGTGTATATGGGCCAAGGAGGAGGAAGTCCTGAGGTAACCACGAGGTCAGGATATGAGATTGTGGAACCGAACCAAGAAGAATAAATCCCAGGCACAGGCAACTACGGAATTAGCTATCTGCGCCACGCTTATCATTGCTATCTTTGCGGCGATTTTGCGTTATAGCATATCGATGAATTTTCAGCAGCAGGTGCAGATGGAGGCATTCCGCAAGGCAATGAAGCTTTCCCGCAAAGAAAAAAAAGAAGTCTCTTATACGGTAATTAAAGACAAGCGAGGGGTGAATCCTTTTGACTTTTTCGGGATTCCTGAAGATAATCGCCTGATGGCAGGTGCAACTGTTGCTTGGATATCAAACGATTTAGGTAATCTCTTAGAAATATTTAGCCTAAAAGATAGGATAGATTCATTCGATTATTATGAAATTAATAATACGACGTACGAATTGCCACAGATTAAAGTAAAAGCTAAAATCAATCAGATCGTATTTCCTTTAAAAAGCTCCATAGAAATTAAGATGCCAATCTTGGTATTAGAGAATCAGTATAAAAAACTAAAAAATATAAATGCAAGTTTCCAAAGACAAGAGGATTATGGAGGAATTAATACGCAAAAATCATTTAATGTTTCAAGGGATATTACCACAAGGTTGGTAATGTACGATCGACCGGATATGGAAAAAGAAATCCTTAAGTCATTGAGGGAAGAGCAGAGCCGGCGCAAAAAAGAAAAAATAAATGGGCGTGAAATAATTCAAGATTTAATCTTAAATATATTGTTTGCGGTAGGGTTAAGTTTAAATGATTTAAGTGATTTTGCCCATGAGTCCATTGAGAGTGAAGAAGAATTATTAAGATATTTAAAATATATGTTTTTGGGAAAAGGTAGTCTCGAAGATTTTTTAGTTAAGGTGATAGGAATAACTGCTCTTTTTTTTACGCTACAATATTTGGGTGGCTATCTACTTACCAAGAATCCAGAGGTAGTCTCTGTAAGTATAGAAGAAGGATATGTTCCTCAAGTAGAATGGGAACAGTGGAGTAGTCAGCAGGGGAGTTCAGAATGGCAAGCGCCCTTTTAAAAAATCAAAAATTCAAGAATAGAGCAGGCCAAGTAACCTTAGAGATTGCCTTGGTCTTTATGGCAGTGGTTTTTCTTTTAATTGGAATCTTACGCATCTGGCTGTGGTCGAATTATAATATTGTCAAAAGCGAGTCTAAATATAATGAAAGCCGTCTGCGAGCAGGCAGTCAAGACTATCCTGGCTATATGCCTACGCCTTTGAACAAAATTTTAACCGAAGATTGGTTATTTAAAGGAAAGTGGCAGGAATGATGAGGATAAGATATAATAAGTCGGGTCAGATTTCACCTCTATTTATAATTATAATTTTGGTGTTGATTATTGCTCTTTTGGTAACCATAAATATTGGTAAGGTCAGCTCAAGTAAAATTAATACTGCCAACGCTGCGGATGCTGGCGCATTGGCTGGCGCTTCTCAATGGAGTTGCGCACTTAATTTTGCCGGACTTTGTCATACTATAAACCAGCTGGCTTATGCAGGACTTATAGCTTATTTAATTCCTGAAAGAGAATTTTTTAAATGGTACCCAAGGAGGCAAAAATGGGCCGCTAAAGTAGGAATGATTACGCGGACTTTTTATCAAGCAGCTAAAAAGTCAGTTGAAGAAAGCAATAAATTAGCGCGTATGGATGCGTATCATTATGCTTTTATCAATGCTGGAATAGATGACCAGCGCAAATGGGACCCTATCACTAAAACTTATCGCAGGAAATATAATCCTAAAATAGAAACTTGGAAACAATGGTTGATGCTCAAATCAGCTTTTGCAGAATGGTTAAATGATTTGGGTTACCCGCAACACAATGATTACCCGGACCAATATCATTATCCCGAGGAGTCGTATTATCAAAGACCTTGTCTTCAGTATAAATGGCGAAATCGCAATACTACAGAATACGAAGAGATAAAGATAGAAGTACAAACCGGAGTGCTACCAAAGGCAAAAAAATTGTTACTTCCTTGTTTTGGGATATACTATATTATAATTTGTACTCCTGGAGGATGTTATAAGATTACTTTTCCTTTTTTTCATAATTTTGTGTACGCAGGCATCCGCTCATTTGAAAAAAGTCATCCTTGGATAGCAGTAACAGTAACCCATATACAGCCACAAGAAGATTTGGGCCTGTGGTTAGTAAAGAAATCTTCGGTTAAAAGTTCTTCTTGTGGCAAGGTTTATAAAGGAACACAATGGGGTTGGCCTATTTCAACTTTCGATTTAAAAATAGTAAACACAGATTTCAACTAAGATGCGATATTATAAATTTTTCCTCATAATAATTTTCCTTTTATTTATTCCAGAAGCTTTTTCTTTTGCCCAAGATTCTTATATACCTATACCTGCTCAGACGACCAAAGAGACTGAACAAGAGATGATGCTAAATGGGATAAAACATAAGATTCAGGCATACCAGAGTAGTCTTTCTCCAGATGAAATCCTAGATTTCTATAAAGGATTTTTCATTCCGAATGGTTGGGAAATAAAAGAGATAGATCCCAATGAACAAGCAGGATATGAATCTGAGAGCGATTATGAAGTAAATGAAGATTTCGCACGGATCCAGGCAACCTTATTCTCCAAAGGCAAAGATATAATTCTTTTAACCTTTGTCAAATCCGAAGGAGGAAAGACAAATTATATGCTTAACTATTCATATGGACGCACTGAAATATTCGAAGATAAGGACAGCCCAGGTAAAGACTTAGAATTTATACCCCGCTATCCCGGCTCAATTAGATATGTTTCCATAGAAACTGAAGGAATGACTTTGCTAAACTATCACTCTAAGGATTCTAAAGAGCAAATTGAGAAGTTCTATCAGAGCAAGATGCCTAAGTTTGGCTGGAAGGGAGGAGGGGCTTTGTCAAAAGAAAAAATTAGTGAGATTACAAAAAAAAAGATGTTAACTGAGATAGGTACTTGGGGTCTCCTTACATTTGAAAGTGATAGAGGCTATTGTATGATCAGTGTTGCGCTGATAGAGAAATCGAATCTAAATAACATTGGGATTATATTCATTCCTAAAGGTAAAGAAGAGAGCCAAGAATATGAATAAGAAAAAAGCCCAAAGCATCCTAGAATATTCATTTTTTCTGGCAGCAGTGATTGCCGCATTTGTGGGTATCTTTTTTTTATTTAAAGCGTATACTCAAGGCAAATTCCGCGAGGCTGCTGATGCAATAGGCGGTGGAGGACAATATGTACCTCCGCCATAAGAGAAGGATAAGTTAAATGACGATGATGCTTAAACTTCTTATATTTATTTTTAGTTTCAGTGCAGTGACATTGCTCTTAACACAGGTCTTACCAATTATAACCGAAAGGATTACTCATCTACATAAGAAGAAGTTTGATAAGACGATTAACAGATTGGATAATATGTTTGTGCGGGTGGAACGTAAGAAACTCTTCTTCTTTTTTAGCTTATCTCCGCTTATTTTAGGGATAATCTTTTTCTTAATTTTTAATAATCCGGTTGGCACTTTTGCTGGTTTTGCTTTTGGCCTGGCATTACCTACTTTGATTGTAAGACAATTAGAATTAGAGAGAAGAAAGAAATTTCATAGTCAGCTTATCAATTGCCTGATGATACTTTCTAGCTCTCTCAAGAGTGGACTTTCTCTTTTACAGGCAATTGAGATGGTGGTAGAAGAGATGCCTGCACCCCTAAGTCAGGAGTTTACCATACTTTTAAATGAGAATAAGATGGGTCTTTCCTTAGAAGAGTCTCTCTTAAGATTGAATAGGCGTATGTATTCAGAAGATTTGAATATGCTGATTACTTCTATATTGGTGGGTAGAGAGACAGGTGGAGATTTAGGCAAGATATTTGAACGCCTGGTTGATACTATGCGTCAAAAGAATAAGATCTTACAGCAACTTAAGACCTTGACCCTCCAGACCAGATGGCAGGGTATGGTTATGATGGCTCTGCCCATTCTTTTTGCCTTAGGTATCTCTCGGCTCAACCCCCAATACTTCCAGACTATGTTGAATTCAGATGTAGGAAGAGCCCTTTTATTATATGCTCTCATTTCCCAAGTCCTTGGTATAATTATGATTAGGCGTTTAAGTAAGCTGGAGGTATAAGTTGCTTTATATAATTTATATTCTAATATTTGGTAGCGCAATGCTTGTAGGTTTAAGTTTATCTTCGGGTTCCCGAAGGAAGATGTTGCCAATTGGGGAATTAGATGAGGCAGAAAGCAAGTTAATTAAAAGACCACCTTTTTTAATACCCTTTATCCTTATGAATAGAGTCATTGTTAAGCAACTCGGCAGGCAGAAATTAGAGAATCGACTTTTGGGTGCAAATATCAAGTTGATGCCTGAGGAATTCATCCTTTTTAAAGAAATATTCATAATCCTCTCTTTAGCTATTTTTTATTTTATTTTAAAGGATATCTTAGGCAAAGTAGATATCCTCTGGCTAATGGTAGTAGCTGGTCTTACTTACTTAATTCCCGACCTCTGGTTAAATATGCGGCTTAAAGCACGGCAAAGAGAGATTATCAAGGCCCTGCCAGATGTAATTGACCTGCTTTCTCTATGTGTAAATGCGGGTTTAGACTTTAGCCTTGCTGTAAAATGGGTGGTAGATAAATCCAAATCCAATCCTTTAATTGAAGAGTTAAAGCTGTTTTTGTGGGAGACCAAAATGGGTAAATCCCGGCGCCAAGCATTTGAGGATATGGCAAAGAGGGTAAACTTACCGGAAATACAATCTTTTACTCGAACCCTTATTCTAGCTGACCGCTTAGGCACCTCTATGGATTCTGCCTTAAGTATCCTCTCTGAAGACGCAAGAGATTATCGCTTTCGCCGCGCAGAAAGGCTGGCTTTACAAGCACCTATAAAGATGCTTATACCCTTAATATTCTTCATATTACCTACGGTCTTAGTGATTGTAGGAGGTCCGATTTTATTAGAGTTTTTACAGGGTGGAATACCTACAATGAGATAGAGGTTAGTTTTAAAGGAAATTTGGACAGGAAATAATTTAAAGTAGATTTGAAAATTTAATTTTTTTGGAGAATTTTTAATAAGTTTTACAAAGTATTTAAAACTCCACCTCTTCTAAACAAGGAGTTAATTAAGAGATAAACAATGCAAAAGCACAAAATATCTTCTTGCACTTATCCGCCTTTGGTTAAGGAATTACAGCCTTAATTTTAGTCTTTGTCCTTTTCTTTCAGCAGCCTGCCTTTGCCTGGCGCAAGAACAAGTATAACTCTTTAGATACCATTATCTTTACTGCCTTCTCCATTCTTACTACTCCTTTACCAAAGAACCTTAATCTAACCAAGGGCTTTCTTGCACCTGCGATAAATTATGGTCTATATAGCTATGACTGGATATTACAACCGCAATGCTCCCATAGATAAACCCATAGTTGACCTGCGCAACTCTGGAGGCCAACCTTTATATCCAAGGGGTTTCTTCTCTGGTGCCTGGGAAGGTCTTAAGAGTGCAGGTTTAGGGGTATCCAGTTTAGCCACCTCCAGCATAGATGTTCTATTTACTGCTAAAGATGCTTCTTGGTTTGGATTAGTCTGGAGGAACTTGAAAGGTTCTTTCTTTGATATTGCCCAGAATCACTTGGACCTTAGGCAGGGGCAGTTACGAGGCAGTAAAATAAAGATTGGGAAAGAACACCTACCTTTATGGTAAGACAAATTGATTTTGTGCGTTCTCTGGCTGAGAATGGATTTGTTCAAGTAATGCTCAGTCAACTTCATTCCCAAGTTCATTATCAAGTCAGCCATCAGTTTGGACAGACTATCCAGAGAATTATGGAAGGAGTTCAGACAAAAAGGGTTCTTAGATTTTAAAAAGGACAAAGGCCTTGCCACTATATATAATAGCCAATACCGCAAGGATGACTGGAAGCCAATAGTACTCTTTGTCAGAAGATGTTACTTTAATAACGATAACAAAAACAGATAAAAACTCTCTAACCCTTACCAATACCTAGGCAAAATAAGCTTATACGAGGTTTTACAAGCCGTCTATAAAGATCCAGAGAAAATTTATCATTATGTTCTTAATACTAAAGACCCAGAGAAAATTTTAAATATTTGGACACGCGAATACCTTGTGTTTATTGATTACAAAATACTAGCTGGTAATATTGGCGCGCACTATCGAGATGGCCATATTTTTCTAAGCCCTTTCAAAAGATTAGGTACAGAGTTTCTTGCTGAGGCCATAATTCATGAATTAGCCCATGGGATAGAGGAATCAATAGAGGAATCACTATACAGTTATTATAATATGAATCCCCAAAGCTTTTTAACGAATTTCGGACTTACAGAATTATGAAGAAAGCAAAAATGGCCACTAGATTAGGTGCGGAGGATGACTATTATCTCCAGCCTACTGAAATATTTGCCCGGCTAATGACTACAACTTATCAATATGCACTTATCCACAATTATACCAAGCCAGAGAATTTTGAAGACTTCAAAAATATGCTAACAACTTGGATAAAAGAAAATAGTAAATATGAAGCATATTTAAATATTATGCTTGTATTTTTGACATTAGATAAATTGGCCCAAAAGTAAAAAAGATCTCTTCTTGAGCTATATGAGATGCATAGAATTTCCCCCAACATAAATATAAAAATGTCCAATCTGGACATGAATATTCTTTTCAAGATGTGGTTCTTTAAGTAAAAAGTAAAAAGGAGTAAGGCCTGTTTACTGAGTGGAAAAGAGAAGATAATTGAGCAAAATAATAAAAATTATGAACAAAAATGTCCAATCTTAAGAGACCAAAACAAAACACCAGTGGCTTTAAGCCTATTTCGCTAGCAAGCCCCTTCTTCAAAATTTAAAAAAGAGTGGGTAAAAATTAGGAGAGAAGAATTGAATTAAGAAAATAGCAATTTTTATGGGGATTGTTAGAATGGAGATATATATGGGGTGTAGATATGTAAACTTATGCTTATGTAAAAATAGAGAAACGGTCTACGAAGAGGTGAAGAAACGGTCTTAAGAAGAAAGCGTTATCTGGGAAGGAAAAATTTTCTCTTGACAAATTGAAAAATATATGTTATATTTTAGTTGCTCT
>JAMWCP010000042.1 GCA_023819665.1 Candidatus Omnitrophota bacterium | reverse complement strand
GATATAAATTTGAATCTGCAGCGTATTAAGAGTATGCATCTACCTATTAGCCGCATCTTTGTGCCTTGGGAGGCATGGAATCCCAGTTGCGATTATCAAACATTTACCTGGGAAAGCGATGAGATGTTAAGTTTGTATAATATACTTGATGTTTATCAGAGAATGAAAACCAAGGTAATTTTGGTAACTGTGGACTGGATGAAGGAGTCTCCTTGGAGAAATCCAGAAGGGAGTAGTCAGGCAGTGGTGAGGCTCCTTGAGTATTTGATTAAAGATAGGGGTTTCAGTTGTATTGAGTTTTGGACTTTGACTAACGAACCTGAGCTTACTTATGAATGGTTAAAGAAATTACCTTTTGAGTATTATATTCAAATTCATCGTTTAGTGAAACAGAAACTTAAAGAGAGAGAACTACCGGTTAAAATTATTGTTGCGGATGAAGTAGAATCTTGGGAGTGGTTTGAGAGATCCGTGCATTCTCTGTGTGATGTTGCTGATGTTTTTAGTTCACATGCATACTTTTTCCCGCGAGAAAGAGATTTAATTTCAGATTATTTTGATAAGCGATTAAATTTAATTAAAAAAGTATGTGGGAATAGAGAGGATATCCTCTTTATTCTCGGTGAGTTTGGGTTCCGGGGTATTGATTTTGGAGTCCGCACCAACAGTTTTATGGAAGATTATGAATACGGTTTATATGTGGCAGATTTATGTATTAAGGCATTAAATTCAGGAGTAGATTCTGCCTCTCTATGGTGTTTACATCAGATTCGTCTGATTGATGAGATTTATCAAGAAGGGGACAAGATGATGCGTATCGGGTTATGGGCATATAAAGATAGAAATTGGCATCCTTTCCCTATATTTTACTTATATCGTTTATTTTCGCGATATATAAAATCTGGTTCCATAGTCACAGCAGTAAAGATTTTACCCTCTAATATATTGAACTCTGCCTGTGTTAAGTATAATAATAGTTACTCTCTATTTATTCTCAATATGACAAAAAGAGAAAGATATTTTCAAATAGAAGGTATTAACTCAGATGTATATTTCAGAAAATATATTTACTCTAAAAGAGACCATGTTATTGGACAAAAAGATTGGACTGAACCAGAGGAGCCAATTAAATTTAAGAAATATTTATTTAAGAAATATTTAAAAGATAGAATTCCACCTATGAGTGTGATTTTATATTCGAGTTTAGCAGAGTAATTTTAAAGGTGAGTATAATAAGGATAATAAAAAATAATAAATATCTTATTGTAATAATAATCTTATTTGTTTTTCAAAACTCTTTCTTTATCAATAAAGCTTTTCATATTGACGATCCTTCTACTGTTGAGATTGCTAAGGCGATAAATATTCATCCTCTTAAACCACCTCAGATATTCCTCAGTAATCCTATTCTTATGGGATATTACTATAGTCCTATTATAAGAATATTTGGCGAAAAGGAGTTTTGGTTTCATTTATTTTATTTACCTTTTTCTTTGCTCACCATTATTTCTATGTTCTTTTTAAGTTTAAGATTTACTCAGGGGAGTTTATTGCCCGTTATATTTCTAATGGTTACCCCCGCTTTTATAATTTCTTCTCAGAGTGTTATGCTCGATATTCCTCTTTTAGGCTTTTTTCTGGCTGCTGTCGCTACTTTTATTTTTGGTATAGATAAAAATAATAGATTACTTTTGCTCCTTTCAGGTCTATTAGCAGGCATTGCCATTTTAATCAAATATTCTGGGATTATGATTTTGCCAATTTTATTCATCTATGTTTTATTGAATTCTAAAATAGAAAAGATAAAATTTTTGTTTATTCCCCTTTTTATATTTATTTTATGGAACATTTACTGTATTTTAATTTATAAAGATGCTATATTCTTCTTAGCTCTATCAGGTAAATTGGCATCCTATTTTTTAAATAGGATAGGGATACGATTGTTTGCTTCTTTAAGTTTTCTCAGCGGCACATCGATAATTATTGTATTTTTGAGTTTTTTTCTTTTACAGAAGAAAACATTCTTTTTACCACTTTTGTCAGCCACCAGTGGTTTCCTACCCTTTTTAATAAAAGATACCCTTAATAACTATTCTTTTTTTGAAAAAACTTTTTTAGCGATTCTTTTAGTCTCTTCCAGTTATATAATTCTGTTGATTTTGCAAGATGGATTTAAAAAAAATAATAAGGATAGTCTATTTTTTTCTTTATGGTTCTTGCTGATATTTATTTTTATCAACCTTATAAACTTTATCGCGGCTAGATTTATATTACTATTGCTGCCTCCTTTGTTTTTATTTATTTATAATGAACTAATTATTTATAAACCTAAGATTGTTAGATTTAAGGTTAAAATTATCTCTTCTATTTTTATTTCGCTTTTGGTTTCTCTTTTGCTTGCTATAGGAGATTATCAATTTGCTGAAATATATCGGGATATTTTTTACGTTTTTAAAAAAGTAGTACCTTTAGATAAAAAAGTTTATTTTTGTGATAGCTATACCTATTATTATTCTTGGGGATACGATTATTATTTAAAAAAGAATCGGGGATTAAAGTATAGGAGAGAGAAAAACTTAAGTATTAAGAATGCAATTTTTATTACACCTACTGAACAGGTGCTTCCTATAATTATAGAAGGTTTGGGTGGGCCACTGAATAATAAAGATAGATTAATTAATTCTATATATTATAAAGGAAATATAGTTTTACATAACCAGAGATTTCATGCCGGATTTTATTCTCATGATTGGGGACTTTTACCTTTTTATTTATCTTTCCATAAAGTACCACTTGAGGTTTTTAAGATTTACTATATTTCTAATTCACCACAAGAGGTTAAATAATATTAAATTATAAAAATCACACACGTCTTAATAATTGATCAAAAACTATTTTGCTTAAAAATAAATATTAAAAATTCTTGACAAAAAAAAATATTATGATAAAAAAATGTAATAATAAGGAGGAAAAGTAATTAAATTGAAAAAAATAAATAAAGGGCTCAAGAATTTTCAAAGAGCCCTTATTTTTTTATAATTTATAATTCTATTTTAAAAATGAAGAAACTACGTGTAGGATTGACTTACGATTTAAAAACCGATTATGAATTTAAAGAAAATGATCCCCCTGATGCTAACGCGGAATTTGACTATCCTACTACGGTGGATGACATTGCTTCAGCTATTGAATCTTTAGGATTTGAAGTAAAGAGAATTGGTAATGTTTATAATCTTTTAAAGAATTTAGACAACTTAAATGTAGATATTGTATTTAATATTGCCGAAGGGAAAAACACTCGAAATCGAGAATCTCAAGTCCCTGTGATTTTGGAAACAGTGGGTATCCCTTATGTGGGTTCTGATGGACTTACTTTGGGGATTACCTTAGATAAGGTGACCACTAAGAAAATCTTAATTACTGAAGGAATCCCTACTCCTAAATTTTTTGAGGCAAATACTCCGGGATACGTAAATATAGATCACTTGAATTTTCCTCTCATTGTAAAACCTCGCTATGAGGGTTCTTCTAAAGGTTTAGATGAGAAAGCAAAGGTAAATAATGAAAAAGAGTTAGTAGAGCGTATCAACTATATAATTTCAACTTACAAACAACCCGCTTTGGTGGAAGAATTTGTCAGAGGTTATGAATTTACGGTAGCAGTTGTAGGAAATGATCAGCCCAAAGTATTTCCTCCTGTACAGACTAAGATAGATGGGAGAGCCAACGTAGATGACTTATTTTATACCTTTGAACACTTAATGAATCATCACCGAATCGAATATATATTTCCTGCGTTTATCGATGAGAAATTGCAAAAAGAGATGATGGATATTGCTTTAAAGGCATATAAGGTTTTGGAATGTAGAGATTTTGGGAGAGTGGATTTTCGTATGGATGAACAGAATCGGATATTTGTTTTAGAAATTAACCCTTTACCTTGTTTATCTAAAGAAGATGTATTTAATATTATTGCAAAAGAGATCGGAATTACTTATAACCAGATGATTGAAAAGATTCTATACAGTGCTTTAAAGAGATATAATCTTATAAGTTGAAAGAATTGAATAATCCAATTACAATATTAGAAGAACAAAAACAGACGGCCCTCCAAGATAATATACTTCCTATAGCCATCCGACGTATTCGCGACTATCAACAGATAGAACTTTTTAAAGAAGTTAATCCTTTAGATTGGGAAGATTGGCACTGGCAGATGAAAAATAGGATTATTACCAAAGAGGTTTTATCCCGTATCGTAAAACTAACCCCCGAGGAGGAAAAGGGGATTGAGAAGGTATCGGGAAGATTAAAGATGGCTATCACTCCCTATTGGGCATCTCTTATGGATCCCGATGATCCAAATTGTCCTTTACGTAGACAGGCAGTCCCTACCATATACGAATCTATCATTGGACCACATGAGATGATCGATCCTTGTGCGGAAGATAGAGATATGCCTACCCCAGGATTAGTACATCGTTATCCTGATCGGGTTTTATTTTTAACTACCGAACAGTGTGCAATGTACTGCCGGCACTGTACCCGCAGACGCAGGGTAGGAGAAGAAAAAGAAGAAGTGGATTTAAAATGGCGTCTTGATAAGGCAGTAGAGTATATAAAAGCAAATCGGAAAATCCGCGATATTCTTATTTCTGGAGGGGACCCTTTTATTTTGGAAGACGAAACCTTAGAGGAGATAATTAAGAGATTTAAAGAAATACCCAATGTAGAATTTTTAAGAGTGGGTACCCGTGTTCCTGTAAGCCTTCCGCAGCGCATTACGTCAAAATTGATTACTCTGCTTAAAAGATACTCTCCTTTATGGATAAGTATTCATTTTAATCATCCTAAAGAGATTACCAAACGCTGTCGGATTGCCTGTGATATGCTTGCAGATGCAGGCATTCCTTTGGGAAGTCAAACTGTGCTTTTAAAAGGAATAAATGATCGGCCATATATAATGAAGAAGCTTATGCACGAGTTATTAAAAATAAGGGTAAGACCTTACTATATTTATCAATGTGATCCTGTAAGAGGAACTTCCCATTTTCGCACGCCGGTAGCGGTAGGGATAAATATAATGGAAAAACTGCGAGGGTACACTTCAGGTTACGCTGTACCTACATATGTAATTGATGGTCCGGGAGGCGGGGGCAAAATCCCAGTTGGACCAAATTATATTCTTTCTCAGGCAAAAGGAAAATACGTCCTACGTAATTACAAAGGCAAAATATATACATATCTAGAATAACCTTCCTTTTTCTTATAGAGTTAGTTGTATCTTTTTTACCATTTTAACTTATAATTTTTCTTGACAGATAATTTTATTTTAGTATATTATAGTAAAATTTAAATAGTAAAATTTTACTATAATATAGGAAAGGATATAAATGGAGATTTCTCAGGTGCTCTTAGAGAATGCTAAAAAATACTCCCATAAATGGGCGGTTATTTTTCAAAATGAACCTATTTCTTTTCTTCAACTAAAAGATAATGCCTTTAAATTAGCGCAGGCGTTTTTAAACTTAGGGCTTAAAAAATCCGACAAGATTGCAATATACCTTCCTAATTGTCCCCAATATTTCTATAGTTACTTGGCTATCTGGTCTTCTGGGCTGGTGGCAGTTCCTTTAGATTTTATGCTTACCGAAGAGGAGATCATTTCTTGTTTAAAACATTCAGAGGCAAAGGCAATAATTATGCAGCCCAAACCTAATGTGAGGATAGAAAATATAAAGTTAAATTGTCTCCAATTAAAAGAGATTATCGTTACCAAAGAAAAAATTTTAGGCACCTTGTCATTAATAGAATTAATCCAGAAACAAAATTCAATTCCTCCGGATATAGAGATCAATCCAAAAGATGTTGCCGCTATTTTTTATACCTCAGGCTCTACCGGAAGACCTAAAGGGGTATTGACTAATTATCTTCAGATAGAAGCTCCTGCAAAGGCGATGTCTTATTTTGTAAACCTAAATATTACTTTATGTGCCCTTCCCCTTTCGCATTTAGGAGGTCTTGTTTTTCTTCAAGGTCTGGTTTATCTGGGAAGTAGCGTAGTTTTAATGGAAAGATTTATTCCCTTTGAGTTTTTAAGGAATATTCAGGAATATAAAGTAACCTGTTTCTGGCTGGTTCCGCAGATGTATTATGCGATTTTACAGTTAAAGGAATTTGAGGCCCTTGATTTTTCTAGTCTGCGTTTTATTACTGTTTTTGGGGCACCCGGTTCTTTTGAGCAGATCAAGCGCTTTCATAAATTTTGTCCTAATGCCAAACTGTTTCATGGTTGGGGGATGACCGAAACCCAGGGACCTACCGTGGTAACTGGCCCGAATTCAGAAAAAATAGAAAGTGTAGGAAAACCCCTTCCTTGGGTTGAGGTAAAAATATTTGATGAAAATGATAAGGAGGTACCTGTAGGAGAGGTAGGAGAGATTGTGATTCGGGGAGAGCAGGTCTCTGAAGGATATTATAAAGACAAGGAATTGACTCAACAGACCATCCGCAATGGCTGGTTTCATACTGGAGATTTAGGTAGATTTGATGAAGAAGGAGATCTTTATATTGTGGGTAGAATTAAAGAGATGATTAAGGTGGCAGGTGAGATTGTCTTTGAACCAGAGATAGAAGCAGTGATAATGAAGCATCCTGAGGTTTTAGAGTGTGCGGTAGTTGGAGTGCCTGATAAATTAAGGGGCGAGGTTCCCAAAGCATTTGTGGTATTAAAGAAGGGTTCTAAACTAAAGGATGTAGATTTAAGAGAGTTCTGCCGAGCGCATCTTGCCCATTTTAAGATTCCCCATTATTTTGAGTTTATTAAAAGTTTACCTAAAACGCGTTCAGGAAAGATTGATAAGGCCAAATTAAGAAATCTTAACAGCAATTAAAAAGGAGACATTATGTCTAATTTGATGCAAAGGCCAGTGCATTTAACTGCCCAACAACTTTTAGAATCTTTACAATTTAAAGCAGGAGATTTTGGAAAGATCGCTTTGGTAAGTGGCCAGCCCCAGAGGGCAGAAGTCTGTTTAAATTATTTAGAAAATCCTGTAAAAAACTTTACCTTTTTAGGATACACTTTCTGGACAGGGCTATATGAAGGTAAAAAAGTTACAGTAGGAAACGGTGGATTCTATGCTCCGGATTCTGCGTTTGTTACTGAGATTTTATGTGCAGGAGGAATAGAGGTTTTAATCCGTTTAGGTTCTTGTGGTGCATTAAAAGAGGAGATAAATATCGGTGATTTTATTGTAATAGATAAAATAATCCGCGGTGATGGAGCGACGCGTTACTATGTGGATGAGAGTTTTATCTCTAAGGTAGATAAAGATCTCACCGATAAGATTTATCAGTTTTTCATCAGTAAAAAAGACAAAGAGAACATTTTTAAAGGAGGAGTCTGGACCACCGATGCGTTATTGCGGGAGACAAATCAAATAGTAAATACCTATATTCAAAAGGAAGCTATCTGTGTAGATATGGTAAGTAGTCCTTTTGTGACTGTTGCAAATCTTTATAATAAAAAAACCGCAGTAGTTTTGGCGGTTTCCGATAATCTGATCACCGGTGAATTGGGATTTGTAGATTTTAGATTTTTTTCTGCCCAGGAAAAGATGATTAAAAATATCTTTGAGATCTTGGAGAGATTGTGAACAATATAGTCTGGTCTAAACGAGCAGAGGAGACCTTTAAGAAGATACTTGAACATCTACCGCAATTTCATCGCAGTATTGCCCAAAGACTAGTAAAAGAAAAGGCAGAGATTATTACCTCTGAAAAAGGCTTAAGTGAGGTCTACGAACAACAGCTTATTGAGGCGTTCTTTCAAGAGGTTCCTCCTGCCTTTAAACAGATGATGGAAAGATTATTTCATCAGTTAGGCATAGACTTTAATTTTATCAAAAAAGAAAAATGATCGCAGTTATTGGTGCAGGAGCAATTGGTAGTTTAATTGCCGGATATCTTAAGGAAAAGGGTATAGATTTAATTCTTGTAGCCAAAAAGGATACTTTAGAAAAAATAAAAAAACTGGGTTTACACATCAGGGGAATAAGAGGAGATTTTTTAATTTCTAAAATAGATGTAAAGGAGAGATTGGATACAGAGGTACCCTTAGTTATATTAGCCACCAAGATGCAGGATTTAGAAAGAGCAATTTCGGATAATCAAAAATATCTAAAAGATGGTTTTATTTTGGCTACTCAGAATGGGATAGGAGCAGAACAGATACTTTCTAAATATATAGATAAAACTAAAATAATTTCCAGCATTGTTATGTTTGGAGCAACCTATCTAGAACCGGCGAAAGTAATCCATAATTTTGAAGGAAAATGGCTATTAGGACAACCTTATGGTAAGGATACAGAGGCATTAAAGAATATAAAATCTATTTTAGAAAAGGGATTCAACGTAGAGCTGGTAGAGGATATAATTTCTAAAAAATGGCTCAAAGTCTTTCTTAATGCAAATAACTGTCTTGCTGCTTTAATGGGTAAGAGTATGCAAGAAGTTTTCTCGGATTTAGAACTCTGTGAGATAGCTATTGGTATATGGCAGGAAGGGTTAAAAGTTATAGAGAAGGCAGGAATCGAACTTTCTGATATTGGAGATTTTTCTAAAGATAAGCTTAAGTCTATAACCTCTTTGCCCTTAAGGGAAGCAAGCGTCATTTTCTCAAAGATTATGACGACGTTAAGCAAAGAGCCTCTGTATGGTTCAATCTTACAGAGTATAATGAGAAATAGGCCTTCAGAAATAGATTATATTAATGGCGCATTTTTAGAATTAGGAAAAAAAATTAATTTTTATACCCCTTTAAATAAAAAAATTGTAGAGATGGTGCATAAAGTAGAAGAGACAAAAAAATTTTTTAGCAAGGAAGATGTGATTTTAAAATTAAAAAATCTTATTCCCGCTTACGCATTTTCTAAAGAGACAATAAATACTCCTTTCCCAAAACTCAGATTGACTGTAGTTAAAACAGAAGGAGATTGTTATCATGGTTATAGAAAAGATGACCAAATTATCCTCGAGGATTTTACGCATCCTCCGAAACATTTCTGTTTGGGTTTGGCGCATGCGCTTTTTCCGGTTATCTATGCTTTAAGTTTTGGGGCAAAATTTCCTTTTCGGGAAAACATGCGTTCTTTAGAGATTACTTGTCCTGACGGAGGAAAACTTACCTTTAAAGTAGAGATACTGGATAAAGAAGGTAATGTCGAAAATATTCCTAAAGATAAAGAATATAAAGGACCTCAGC
>JAMWCP010000003.1 GCA_023819665.1 Candidatus Omnitrophota bacterium | reverse complement strand
TTAAATTTATATTCCTCCTTCCATATACTCTTCATCCTTTTTAAAGAATATCTCTCGATCATTTTTCTGCTCCTTTCGATGAGAAATTTATTATAACAAAAAGAAAATAAGTTGGCAACAAAACTATTCTGTTAAATAAAATATGGTTAAAAGAGGATTTATTCGGTCTCAATAGGGGTAGCTATTAGAGGTTCGCACAAGATAAAGCGAGTGACAATCTTATCCTTTTCTTTCTCTACCGGTTTAAAAACAGAAAGTTCAGGAAGTTTAGAAATAGAGGGGGGTTCCAAAATATCGCTTTCTTCTTTCTGGTTATTCTCTTTAGCTATAACAACAAAAAGTACACTTCCTAAGAATATAAGTATTAAAATAACACTTATAATTTTAATTCTTTTTATTTGCATTAATTAACTCCTTCTTCTATAAGTAAGTATAGCATAAAGATTTATATTCTTCAACTATTAATCATCTGTCATCTCATCTTTTCTCTCTCTCGACATTAAATCTCTCACTGCTACGTGAGGAGGCTTGTCTTTGTAAAGGACAAAATAAACTTCTCTCGTTATGGGCATATCTATTTTGTATTTGAGACTCAACTTATAAGCGGATTCCGCGGTAAAGACACCCTCGGCTACCATAGCCATTTTTTTAAGTATATCCTTTAAACATCTGCCCTTACCAATCTCCTCTCCCACATAACGGTTGCGACTAAAACAACTCATACACGTAGTTGCCATATCTCCCAAACCGCTTATGCCTGAAAAAGTTTTAGAATTTGCTCCCATAGCTACACCTAAACGTGTAATCTCCACGAGTCCTCGGGTTAAAATTGCTGCCTTAGTATTGGTACCAAAGCCTAAACCATCAGCAATTCCGCAGGCAATAGCAATCACATTTTTAAGGCTACCTCCCAATTCTACTCCAATTAAATCTACATTAGTATAGACTCTAAATCTTTCCGTAATAAAAACTTCCTGCAAAAAAGAATTCATTTTTTTATCAAAAGAGGCGATCACCGCCGTAGTAGGAACGCCGCGGGCTACCTCCTGAGCAATAGTGGGTCCGGAAAGAACACTCAATTTTATATTTTTTAATTCATCCTTTATTACCTCAGACATACGCATAAGGGTTTTGCGCTCTATTCCTTTAGTGGCACTGACAAAAATACTCTTTGTAATCTTATACTTCTTTATCTCTTTTAATACAGAACGTAAGTATATAGAAGGAATAGCAAAAATGACTATCTCTTTTCCCAAAAGTGCCTCTTCTAAATTGGAAGTAATTTTTATATTTTCAGGAATTCTTATTCCGGGAAGAAATTTTTTATTCTCTCTTTTCTTATCCAGATATAAAGCGTAATCAGCGAAAGCACTCCACAACGTAAGATTATAACCTTTATTATTAAGAAGGATGGCTAAGGTCGTACCCCAACCGCCGTCACCTAATACAGCTATGTTCATTTATTTATCATTTCCTATTTTAACATCATACTTCATTGTCCTTATCTTGGCTAACTCCCAGCTATATTCATATAAATGTAATCCCTTACTTACCGCCACTATCTCGCCATCTTCCACCCCAATTTCTTCTGCCATATACTGTTTTACAAGTTGTAAGCCTCCCAAATTAGAAGGGAAACCACCCCAGAGGTCCCACGATCTAAAATATAAGATAAAATGTAGTTTTCCATATCGCACGCGTGTATCAATAAGTCTTAAGCATGGAGGATCAACTAATTTTATATCCGAAGGCATACCAATTTCCATAATTGCTTGATTTGTACCAAAGCCCTGCTCCTTATACATCCGAATTATCTCCTCAACCTGATTTACATTCAGAGGAATCTCCTTAATCATCTCTTTACCAGAAGAGTTATCTTTTATCTTTACCTTGGGCTCAACAAGTCTTTCGCCGTAGGTATAATCTTCGGTATCAGTCTTTGCACCGGTTAACAAATAATTCAAATAGCTTTGAATATATTCCATATCAGTAGGAGCAGGAATACTCATCCCTTCCGGAATAATGGGAATTATCTGGTGAGAAGGTTTTCTTACCCTTACTACCACAAAATCAAATTCTAAACGTCTTTGGCCTTTATAACTGCCCCGCTCTACGGTATAGACATAACCTTCTTCTAAAATCTTGGACAAACACTGAAACCATGCATCATCTAAATCAAAGGCATCAATGAATATGGGTTTTAAAAATTCTCTTTCCATAATTATTAGTTTTCAGTGATCAGTTTTTAGATAAATTATAGTAAAAAGAGCGGGTGAACGGAATCGAACCGTCATATACGGCTTGGAAGGCCGTTGTTCTGCCATTGAACTACACCCGCAGATATTCTCTTTATTTATACTTATGAGAAAATTCCTTTTTTACTACTCTCACAATAAAATGGGAATCTAAAATTGCCTTCTGTGCATCTAGCCGGCTATACATCTCCGTAGGAATAAAATCTATATCTCCATAGAAACTTAATTCTCTTTCTTTTCTTAAGTAGCGGGAAATCCTTACTATTCGCCTCAGGTTCTTCTTTAAGGAAGGAGAAAGTCTTTCTTTAAATTTTAAAATTAAACCACTTACCTCGTGAATCTTGGGCACATCTATTCCTTTGAATCTTAAAAGAGCTTTTAAGCTTAATTCTACAATCTCCTGGGCCTCCCTTATTACATCAGAATAATCATCCTCTCTCAAAAGCACCTCTAAAATCTTAAGCCTTTTTTCTGCCTTTATTAAATAACTTTTACTTAAATCCAAATTTGTCATAGGCTAAATATCTCTCCTAAGTGATAATCCTTTTTTAATAACCAGAACCAGTAATCTTTATATTTCATTTTTGTCGCACCCAGTTGATTCAATCTTTTCTTTAATATATTTAGATAATTCTTGAAAAAATTATCCCGGTCATAGAGAATTATGGCATCTTCAATCATATCAAAAAAAAGAGGACTGCCTAACTTTACCTCTTCTGTAGTCTTTATTACGGGTGAATAGAAAAAATCAAAACCCTTGCGAATCAAAATATCCTCTATCCGCATAAAATCTTCTACACGTCTTATCCTATGGACAGGTAATCGCTTACAGACAATCAGCAAGTCTATATCCGAGAAGAAATCAGACCTGGCAAAAGAACCAAAGATGACTAGAGATACGAGATTTTCTTTATAGAATTTCTTAATCTCATTTTTAAGCAGATTTAAAAGAACTTTTTTTTTCTTAATATGGATAAATACTTGTCTCATCTTTAAAATTTATCCCTATTTATTTGGTGGGCAGGGAGGGATTCGAACCCCCGAAGCACGAAGTGCAACAGATTTACAGTCTGTCCCCTTTGGCCGCTTGGGTACCTGCCCAAATTTAATTATCAGTGGTCAGTTTTCAGTTTAAGCTGGCGAGAGGAGTCGAACCTCCAACCCGCTGATTACAAATCAGCTGCGCTGCCATTGCGCCACGCCAGCATCTATAAACTACGAACTAATACTAATGGCTTCCGGAATCTTCTCAATAATATCTGAGGCAATCATTCCCACCTGTGTTTTTTTCTTGGCTGCTAAATCTCCCGCTAATCCATGAATATAAACTGCATACTTAGCAGAGTCAAAAGGATTTAATCTCTGCCCTAAAAAGGCAGCAATCATTCCTGTGAGAACATCTCCGCTTCCCGCGGTAGACATTCCGGGATTACCCGTCTTATTTATATAAACTCTTCCGTTGGGTTCCGAAACAACGGTTCTGTATCCTTTCAATACAAGAATACAATTATACCTTTTAGAAAACGATTTGGCAATATCTTTTCTTTCTCTCTGAACCTCTTCTGTAGTCTTATCCAAAAGTCTCGCCATTTCTCCAGGATGAGGAGTCAGTATACGAGTAGAGAAGCAAAGAACACGGAGTAAATCGAGGTGTCCAACTAAAGCATTAAGACCATCGGCATCTATTACCATAGGTCTATTTATTTCATAGATAAGCTTTCTTACTAATCTCTGTGTAGAAATATGTTTATCTAAACCGGGGCCAATTACCACCACATCAATATCTCTTAAAAATCTCTTTATCTTATTATAATTTATAAAACTTAAATTACCCTTTTGGGTTTCTTCTAAAGGAAGGGTCATCACCTCTTTAGGTTTAATCTTTATGATTGCATTATTCAATCCTTTGGGTATCCCTAAAGTAACTAATCCTGCGCCTGAACGCATACAAGCCTCAGCACATAAAACTGCCGCTCCTGAAAACCTCGGAGAACCTGCTAAAATAAATATATGCCCAAAATCTTTTTTATGAGAATCAAGTTTTCTTAATCGCAACTGCTTGGGCAAGCGCATAATTCTTTATATGAGAAATAGAAAGAAAAATCTCTACGTCTTTCCCTTTGGTATTTAAGAGATTACAATACGGTTTTCCTTCTGAGTTATTTAAAATTTCCATATCTTTCCAACTAAGTTCCAAATCTCCTAAAGCTTTAAAAATCGCTTCTTTGGCAGCAAATCTACCTGCCAGATGTTGATAGAAATTCTGATGTTTTGAAGCGAAGTCGAGTTCTCGAGAAGTAAATATCCTTTCTAAAAAATTATCTCCCCATCTCTCAATAGCCGTTTTAATTCGTCTTACCTCGGTTATATCTATACCTATTCCTTTAATATTTATCATCGCTAATCAATGCCTTCATTTCTTTTACGGCCTCAGCCAAACCTACAATAACTGCTCGACAGATAATCGAATAACCAATATTTAATTCCTCAATCCCTTTTATCTGCGCAACCGCAGAGACATTATAATAATTTAAGCCATGTCCGGCATTAACTATTAGGCCTATATTTTTAGCAAATTCGGTTGCTTTCTTTATTTCTAAAAGATATCTTTCTTTCAAATCTTTATCTTCGGCATCTGCATACCGACCCGTATGTAACTCAATCATTCTCACGCCTATTTTTTTAGCTGATTCTATCTGTTTCTTATCGGGATCGATAAATAAACTTACTTCGATTTTCTCTCTACCTAATTTCTCAAAAACCTCTCTTACTTTCTTAAAATTAGAAATAACATCTAATCCTCCCTCTGTAGTTAACTCCTTTCTTTTTTCCGGTACCAAAGTTGCCTGATGCGGTTTAACCTTACAGGCGATCTCTACAATATCTTTAGCTACAGACATCTCTAAATTAAGTTTTGTTCTTACTACTTTTTTTAATAAATAAAGATCTTCCTCTTTTATATGTCGGCGGTCCTCTCGTAGATGTACCACAATACTATCTGCACCATTTGTCTCACAGATAAGAGCAGCAAAAACCGGCTGTGGCTCTTTTCCTTTTCTTACTTCCCTTAATGTAGCAATGTGATCAATATTTACTCCCAGTTTAGGCATAGTTTACCTTTTTATTTCTCCTGCTACATATAACCAAGCGATAATTGCCAAAATTAAAGAAATGAGCTTAAGCCAAGGATGATTTGTCAACCAATGGATAATTATTTCTTTAAACCCTTTTCTCATTCTTTTCTGTTTCTCTTTAATTTCATTATCTCTTTTATTCGCATAAAAAGTTCCTCTTTATTTATACCTTCATATAATCTTCCTGCCAAAGCTAAAGATATGCTTCCTCGTTCTTCCGATACAATTATCACGAAGGCATCTGTCTCTCGGGAAAGCCCAACTCCTGCACGATGTCGCATACCATACTCTCGACTCAAAGTAGGATCCTCTGCTACCGGAAAAATACAGCCACCCGCGGTAATTCTTGCCTGTTGGACAATTAATCCTCCATCATGCAAAGGAGACATGGGTGCGAAAATACTTTCAATTAATTCGCTTGAAACTAAAGCATCGAGAATTACTCCACTTTCTACATAGGATTTTAAAGAAATCTCATTTTCAATAGCAATAAGTGCACCTAATTTCTTCTCTGAAAGGTTGCTTACTGCTTTAATAATCTCTTTTAAGATGTGCTCAAGCTCTTCCTCCTTCAAGGCTATCCTAAACAGAAAATGTCTCTTCCCAAGATATGCCAACCCCTGTCTAATCTCGGGATGAAAAATGACTAAAAGTGCAATAATGGAGATAGCAAAAAGTTTGGTAAATATCCAATCTAATATCTCTAAGCGTAAACGTTGAATAATAAAGAACATTAATAAAATTAGAATTATCCCTCTTAATACATTTATCGCGCGTGTTCCTTCAAAGAAGAGCATAATATGATAGATTATAAACCAAAGGATAATTATCTCTAAGATAATTCTAAAATTTAAAACCATAATTAAGAATTAAGTATAATTTATTTTAAAGACATTTTCTAAAATTGACAATGCCTGTCTTGTCTCTTTCACATCATGCACACGTACAATACTGGCCCCATTAATGGCGCATAGACATACAGAGGCTATGCTTCCATATAGTCTCTGAGAAGGTTCTAAATTCAAGATCTTTCCAATAAATGACTTGCGTGAAGGACCAACAAGAATGGGCCTTCCTAAGATCTTAAATTCTTTTAATGCCTTCAAAATTAAAAGATTATGCTCTAAGGTCTTACCAAAACCAATGCCGGGATCAACTATAATTCTTTCTCTTTCTATACCCGAATCTTCTGCCTTTTTTATTACTCTTGATAAAAATTCTATAATCTCATCTATAAGAGATTCATAATGTGGATTTATCTGCATGGTAGAAGGCATACCCTGCATATGCATGATCACTATTGCTGCTTTTTTATATCTTTTTAGAAGCTTGCGCATTTTGGGGTTTCTTAATCCGGTAATATCATTAACGAGGCTTACTCCATTATCTAAAGCCTGCTCAGCAACTTCCGGCCGATAGGTATCAATGGAAATAGGAACTTTTATTTTTTTTACCATTTTTTTTAATACGGGAATGATCCTCTCTAACTCTTCCTGCAGAGAAACAGGTCTTGCTCCCGGCCTTGATGATTGTCCTCCTACATCAATAATATCCGCGCCATCCTGAACTTTTTTCTCTACAAAATCGATTATCTCGGATAAACGGGATTTAACATTCGGAATTTGATAAAGCCCATCGCCGCTAAAAGAATCAGGGGTAAGATTCACAATACCCATAATTAAAACTTTTTTATTATTCAAATTCAGTCTATAATCACCTAATTTAAGGGTAAAACTTTCCTTTTGATAATTATTCAAAGCATTAGAGATATCTTTAGCCAATCTATCCAAACCAAAGGGCTGCTTTTTTAGCTTTTCTCTTAAACCTATCAACTGAGAAAGATTGCCCATAATCAAACAATCTGTGGTTTTATCTTGACCGGTTAAAGCTCCTCTTGATACCGCTACATCTCCACCTAATGAAAGCAATTCCTGTTTTAAGATATTGGCATAGATATTAGAGACACCTCTTATTAAGATCAAACGCCTCACTGTTTTAGGAAGCATAATCTTAATACCGTAAGAATCGACTTTTATCTTTTTTAATAATCTTTCTAAATCTTTCGAATTATACACCTCAATAATTCGCATATTTAAAAAATTAATTTTCTTCTTTCTTATCTATACCTAAAAGTCTCTTTACCTCTTCCCCATCCAACACTTCTTTCTCTAAAAGAGCATTGGTAAGGATATTTAACTTGTCTAAGTTATCCTTAAGGAGGAACTTTGCTTTATTATAGGCAGTGTCAATAATCTTTTTAACCTCCTCATCAATAAGTCGGGCAGTCTCTTCACTATAATTTTTCTCTTCAATAATATCCCGTCCCAAAAATACCAACCCTTCCCTTCTACCCAAAGTAAGATTACCTAACTTCTCAGACATTCCAAACTGGGTTACCATTCTCCGCGCCATTTGAGTGGCCATCTCCAAATCATTCTGGGCACCTGTGGTAATATCTCCTAAATTTAACTCTTCAGATGCCCTTCCTCCTAACATAAGAGTAATCTCTGCTAGTAATTCATTCTTTGTCCAATAGTGGCGGTCCTCTATAGGTGGAGTGAAAGTGTAACCTCCGGATAAACCGCGAGGAATAATAGAGACCTTCTTTAAAGGATTTACTTCGGGAAGTAAAAGGGATAGTAAAGCATGACCGGATTCATGAAGAGCAGTGATATGTTTTTCTTTCTTAGACATAATACGGTGTTTTTTTTCTGGACCCATAAGGACTCTCTCAATCGCTTTCTCAAAATCTTCCATTTCAATTGCCTCTTTATTATAACGTGCGGCAATCAAGGCAGATTCATTACAAACATTGGCAATATCTGCTCCGGAAAAACCGGGAGTAAGTGCCGCTAAAGTCTTAAGGTCAATCTGAAAACTAAGTCTTAATTTACGAGTATGCACTTTAAAGATCTCTTCCCTACCTTTAATATCAGGAAGATTAACAACAATCTGACGATCGAATCTTCCCGGACGTAAAAGCGCAGGATCCAATGTATCCGGTCGGTTAGTAGCAGCAATAAGAATGAGCCCTTGAGTACTATCAAATCCATCCATCTCTACTAATAATTGATTTAACGTCTGCTCTCTTTCATCGTGACCACCACCTATACCGGCAAAACGCAATCTTCCTACTGCATCAATCTCATCAATAAAAATAATTGCTCCTTTATTGGAACTCTTAGCCGCGCGTCTACCTTGTTCAAACAGATCCCTTACTCTACTGGCCCCCACACCCACAAACATCTCTACAAAATCAGAACCGCTGATACTAAAAAAAGGAACTTCTGCTTCTCCTGCTACAGCTCTTGCTAAGAGAGTTTTTCCTGTGCCGGGTGGCCCCACTAACAAAACTCCTTTTGGAATCTTCCCTCCCAAACGTTGAAATTTTTTAGGATCCTTTAAAAACTCAATTACCTCTTTTAACTCCTCCTTTGCTTCATCTACACCCGCAACATCATTAAAAGTAATCCTTCCCGTTTCCTTCTCCGTATGGATACGCGCACGTGCTTTACCAAAAGAAAGTATACGATCTCCCAAGCGCTCTCCACGAGAAGCCATTATCCACCAAAAAATGATCAGAAGTAAAATCGGTCCCAAGGAAAAAAACAGATTGCTCCAAATGGTACGTGCAGGGTTTATTTTGAAATTAACCACATTCTCACGTATCAACGATAGCAACTCCTGATCATTTTCAGGTATATTTACAAAGAAACGAGAACCATCTTGGAACTCACCTTGGAGAAGAAGTTCTGTTTTAGCAAGGCTTTTTATGCTCTGAGGCTCTTCTTTTAGTATCCGATAAAATTGACTATAGGAAATCTCACGGGGTATGCTTTTAACCGAAATCTCTATATTACTCAGAAGATAAAATAACCCAAAAATTATTAGAATCCATATCAATACACGCTTTTGCTGTTTATCTCTTGCCATAGTCTAACTTTTTTAAAATTGGTTTATTTTATTATACCACAAATTATCGCTTCATTATAGAGATACTTTTGTTTGTCTTTATGATAAAAACACCTTTGGGTAAGTCTACAACTGAATTATGTGGGCGTTTATACAAAAGATCTTCAATCTCTCTGATATGCCGAAACTCCAAATGACGCAAATCTCCCTTTATCCTCTTTACACTTACGCGGATAAGCATTCTCTGTAAAGCAGTATCTAAATTCAAAAATTCCTTAAGATTGAACACTATTCTTTTTCTTCCGTAGACACGGGCTTTTTTTGAAAAAGCCTTCTGGCTCGATCTTAAAAGGTATTCATAATCATAACCAATACTCTCTGCCATATTTACCAGAACTCTGCGTATATTTTTATTGTATCTATTTTCTAAGAGGGGCAATAGATGGTGACGAATACGATTTCTAAAATAAATATCTTTTAAATTGGTATAATCCTGGCAGAACTTTAGCTTTTTTTTCTTTAGATAATTCTCAATCTCTTTCCTTCTTAATCCTAAAAGTGGTCTAATAATAGTAAAACCGTATATTCCCCTTTTAGGCAAAATTCCACATAAGCCATAAAGTCCTGCGCCTCTTAAAATACGCATCAAAACTGTTTCTGCCTGGTCATCAAAATTATGTCCTAAAGCAATCTTTTTTGCTTTTATATCTTTGGCTACCTTGAATAAAAAAGCCAACCGGACATTCCGAGCAATCTGCTCAATCGAAGAATAGTGAGCCAACTCCTTAATATTAATAGATGCGGAACTAAAAGGAAGATTTAGTTTTTTAGCTAAATTTTCTACAAATTCCTTATCTTTAGAAGAATCTAATCGTAACATATGATCCAAATGCGCAATGTGTAGATAAAACCCCATCTCTCTTTTTAATCTATTAAGTATATAAATCAAAGCAACTGAATCAGCCCCTCCCGAAACACCCACCACAATTCTATCATTCTTCTCGATAAGCCTGTAATCTTGAATAAATTCTTTTACTTTCTTTATAATCATTTAAATTAAAAATTAATAATTTTAAAATTTGTATTTACAACAAAATGGAATTTTAATTGATATATGATATTTGCACCGACGTGGTGGCGGAGGTCGGATTTAAACCGACGACCTAACGGGTATGAGCCGTCTGCTCTATCAGGCTGAGCTACTCCGCCACAAATAAATTATTTCATTAAGTATATAATCCGACGAATAAAAATTATATAACCAACGGCAAGAGCATTAAATACTGTAATCAAAACTACCGCAGCAGCAATGTCCTTAATAATCTTTATCTTAGGATGATAACGATCACAGAAAGTATCTAAAATAAGTTCTACAGTAGTATTAACTACCTCTGCTAGAAAAACTAGAGTTATAGTTAAACAAAGAACCATCAATTCTACGCCTTTTAGTCTAAAATAAAAACCTAATAACAAGGCTATGAACCCCAACAGAAAAATGATCCTCAAATTTCTATGGAATATAAAAAGATAAACTATACCTCGCGTAGCAAATTTTAAGCTTTCTTTTAAATCACTAAAATTAAATACTTCACGAAATATCTTTTTATTTGACATGATTATCTCTTTCTATAAGCTTTTAAAAACGACTCACAGTATATCTGTCTATTTAAAATCAATTCACTAGTAATTATAGCATTTATTAACTCATTATCCAATGGATTAAGTATTGCTGCATCCAATCCAAAAGAAATTGCCATGGTGATAAAAGTACGATTTAACAGAGGACGTTGAGATGCCCCTTGCGAAATGTTGCTCAATCCTACGATAGTCTTCGGTGGGGGCTCGGAAATAACTTTAAACTCCTGAATAGAATCTAAAATATCTCTCTGCCGATCCTGGGCTACATTTATAGGGAGAACTACTGGATCCAAATAAAGATCTTCTATAGAGAAATCTTCTCGGCTACAATACGCCACTATCTCGGCAGCCAATTCTAATCGCTGTTCTTTATTTTGAGGCACTCCTTTACTACTCAATGTAAGTCCAATAAGTTTTGCATTATATCTTTTGGCTAAATCAACCAATATCTCTAATTTTTCTAAATCTGCACTGGTAGAATTAATAATTGCTTTATTTTTAATTATTTTAAGCCCTGCTTCAATTATCCTTGGCTTACTTGAATCTAAACAGAGAGGTTTATCTACTACCTCTTGCACTGTCTCTACTAACCAACACATATCCTCTAAAGGGTTTTCCGAAAGAGGACCGCAATTTAAATCCAAAGCATCCACTCCTGCTTCAATCTGTTTTAATGCGATCTCTTGAATTATAGATTTATCTCTCTTTCTGATTGCCTGACCAACATTTTTGTACATTCCATTGATTAGCTCTCCAATAATAAACATAATAGCATCCTTTAATTTATTTTAAATTCATATAGTTTGTCTATATACTCCTTTATTTTTTCTATCGCTTTTGGATGTCTCATCACCAAAATATTTGCTCCTGCCTGTAATAAAGCGCCAGCAGTAATCAATTCCCATAGATAACCACGCCGCCATTCACTACCCCAACGAGAAAATTCTTTCTCGGGAGTAGTTGCTTCTTTTACCCGCCAACTCTCTTGTCCTACAAAACAGATAAAAGGTGATGCTACTACTCTATCGTTGTTTAAGGCGGCTAATCTCAAACGCTCCATAATAGAATAGGTATATTCTAAACCATATCCTAAGGCACCCACCGTGGGATTGATCACAATCCGTTCCAAAGGCAAACCCATATCAGAAATTAAAATATTCAACTGTTTCGCAATATTTATATCAATAGGAGATTGAGCAATAATACTATGACCATCAGCCAATACTGCTGCAGTTAAAGTTTTATAATTGTCCTGATTTACCTCCCCAATAAGACAACGTTCATTTTTAAGTATCTGAGAACACAAAGGAAGAATAAAGTTGTCTCTCTGAACATCTCCACAGCCAATAATAATCAAAGGTATATCGACTTTCTTTAAAAGACCCTCTAAAAGTTTTACTATCTCATCTAAATCTTTCCCTATTTCCGGATGTGCTCCTGCTAGTTTTAAACACAGAAGTTCTGCTTTATATTCTCTAATTAACTTATCTGCCCACTCCAAGGTGTTACCCCAAACATCTCCATAATATTTAGATAGAGCTGTTGCCCAATCAATTGGCTCTATATCCCAAATCTCATAAGCAATTACAGGTTTAAAAGGAAGCAACGCTTCTTTAAATAAAAAAGGTAATGTCCTTTCGCCCCCTATCTTCACACTAAAACGCCGGCTACCTCCTTCTTCAGGAGTAGCTCCAATAACTAGTGTATTTACTTCTCCCGACCAATTTTCAATATATTCTTTTATCATATCATGCCTTTAAGATTAGGGAACCTTGAGATATCCGTGTGCGGGAAAAACAAAGCAGCCATATACTCTTCCATATAACTGTGATCCACCGATAATTCAAAATAAGTAATCTTGTGTGCCAGCTCCTCTGCTCTCTGCATTGCCTGATGAGATAAAAGAACATAAGATGCGCCTATCAAAGAGCTGTTTCCTACAAAGATAAACCTTCTCTCTTCTAAATCTGGAAGTAAACCAATAAGTTTAGCATTTTGAATATTTAGATAACTACCAAATCCACCCGCAATAAACACTTTCTCTATCTGTTTCAAATCCAAATTCATATGTTTTACTAAAACAGAAGTAGCCGCAAAGATGGCGGCTTTTGCACGTTTTAAATTCTCAATATCTGTCTCAGTAATTACGATATCAGAATCCAAATTAGTCTCCTCTTTAAAAGCTATTATAAACTCTTTCTCAAGCTCTCTTTGTTTTATCCGCGGATGGTCTTCCCATCTTATCTTTCCTGAACGATCAATGACCCCTGTCATCAACATCTGCGCCAGAATATCAATATATCCTGAACCACATATTCCCCGTGCGGGTATATTACCGATAGTAGAAAATTCTACCTTATCAGCGTTGGGTAAAATCTTCACTTTCTGTATAGCACCACCACTGGCACGCATACCATAGTTTACTCCTGAGCCCTCAAAAGCAGGACCTGCAGAAGCACTACAACCTACAAGAAAATCTCTATTTCCTAAAACAATTTCTCCGTTTGTTCCAATATCAATCAAAAGACAGATTCCCTCTTCTTTATACATCCCGCAAGAAAGTACTCCTGCCACTATATCTCCACCTAAATAACTAGAAACCCCCGGTAGACAGAAAAGTAGTCCGCGTGGATTTATCTTAATTCCTGTCTCACTGGCACGGATAGTGGGGATAAAATTAGCAACCGGTATATAAGGCTCTCTCCTTAAATAAGTAGGTTCTATTTTAAGTAAAAGATGGATCATGGTAGGATTACCGGCACAGAGAACACAGGTAACATTGTTTAAATCAATTTTTTCTTCTTGGATGAGTTCTTGAATAATTTCATTCATTCCATCAACGACGGCATGATGTAACTTCTCCAAGCCATCGGCTTGCGAACCGTAGATGATACGCGTAATTACATCAGGACCAAACACTGTTTGTTTATTATAAATTGCACGTGCCCCTAAAATCTTTTTGTTATTCAGATCTATAAGTTCACCACAGATGGTAGTGGTTCCGATATCAAAAGCAAACCCATAATTATGCAAAGAAGTATTATTTGGTTCAACAAGAACAATCTCTACCACCCCGTCTCTCTTCCCCAACGTAACCGTCACTTTCCAATCTGAATTCCGCAAAAGATGCCCTAAGGATCTTATATTAGTAAGGCATGTCTGAATAATAGGGATTTCGTGTCTCTTGCGGATCTCTCGATACAACCTTTCGAGATCGCTTACGCGGTCATTTAAATTGGGTGGAGGCAATTCTATATATAATTTGGTAGCTAATGGTGAATGTACAAAAACTTCATCTAGAATTGATTGGGTAGTCTCAATACTTTCAGGTTTTTCATAAAATCCTTTAAAACGCAATGCTATCTCTTCAACAGCAAGTTTTTCAAAACTTAACCGTGATTCCTCAGGAACCTCTACCTCTAAATCGCTCTGCACCGTAGTAAGACAGGCGAGATAGTAGTTGTGTTTTCTCTCTTCCCACGAAAGTCTTCCACTAGGTTGAGTAAAAACCTCTCCCTTTCTTAAAATTATCTTACATCTCCCACAGATCCCCTCTCCCCCACAATTTGAGTTGATATAGATACCTGCGGCAAGTGCAGCAGAAAGAATACTCTGCCCCTTCTGTATCTCAACGGTCTTATGATCCGGGTAAAAAGTAACTTTAAACTTTTCCATAATATAAATTCTCCCACCCTACAATAATTTTCGTTATCTGTTTTCTTTGTTTAAGTATTTCTTATTCTTTAACCTAAAATAAAAATTATAAATCTCTTAAAAACCTAGGTATTCCCGCAGCCTCCCTTGGACCTACTATTACCTGCCAACCTGACTTCTCTTGCAAATCTCCGCTCATCATTGCTACATAACCGGGAATAATTATACGATTGTGATTGACGAACTTTTTTAACTCCGACTTTTCAATTGCTTCAATAATACTCTCCGGAGTAAATTTTTCTGCTGCCCATGCGGTTAAGACTGACATTCCCTCTGTGTTTACACTTAATATATAAGAAGGGACTCTGCTGGCCTCCACTTCTCCTAAGACGGTATAATAGGTAAGAGAAAAGTTGGTAGTAACCAGCACAGGAGAATAAGTATTTACACTTCCAATACTATAAAGTTTTGGTTCAATCTGTAAAGGTTTTTGGGGATCAGTATATATATTCTGTCTTAAAGTTAAAATACCAAAAATATCTTCTGGAGAAAATGTATCCAGAAGTATAATCCCCGCATATTTAGCAATATAACTAACTGTAAATAAAAGACTTAAGTCTTTATCCTGATTTTCTATTAACACCAAAACAGGATATCCTAAACTCCGCTCTTTTTTCTTTAAAGAGAGTCTTCTTATTTGGGTAAGTTGCCATAGGGCAAAAGCCGGAGATTTATTGCTTACCTCCAAAACTAATTCGTTTATCTGATTTCTGTTTAACTGTTGAGTCAAATAAGAAATTCCTTCTAAATCCTCACTCCATACCACTACAGGCACATTATCTCCTTTAAGTAATTGAGAGAATTGTAAAAAGTTATCTGGGGTTATGCGGTAGATAAGAGGTCTTAAATCTTTATATAACTCTAATACTTTTTTAACTCTACGGGGTTCTTCGCACATCAGAACAAGGGCAAAAGAAGTATTATGAACTACTAGGTCTATGGTTTTTAAAAAATTTTCTTCTGAAGATCTATTTCTTATGGCGAGGAGTTCTATTTTGAGCCTCTGTCCTATACGTTCAAATTCTAAATCCTTTATCTTTCTAATAATATTAAGTACCTCGGTCTGCGCTAAATCATCGTTAATAATAATGCCTATCCCCGGCGGATTATAAAATCTCTCCTCGTGTCGAAAAAGCACATTCTCATTACCAATCTGTACTCTTTGATCGTTTTTACCAATGGTAATTAATTTTATTGCCGGAAGATTCAATTCCTCCAAAATTTTTTTTGACTCTTCTGTTAAGAAAGGGCATTTATCTAAAGCTACTGCCTTTTTTGCCAACTGCATAGCAAAAGCTAAACACGTAGAAAATCCGCATTCTCGACAGTTGGTCTTCGGAAGAAGTTTATATATCTCTAAACCCGATAGAGCCATATCGGTACTCCGATTATAAATTATGGTAGATTAAGTCAAAAATTTGTAGGCAATCTTTCTTATACAAATTTTTCGCTATTTCTTCCGACTCTCTATGAGAAGTTATCCTATCTAATTCTTTAACTATTTTCTCTTTTGGTATCAAGATTAATTTTTTATTATTTTTTTTATTTACAAAAATAATTTCAATTTTAGAATGATTACTTAACTTTTTAATATTCCCCTTTCCATAAGTTGCCCCTGAAGAAAGCTGTAAACCATCAATAATACAAGAACGAGGCTTATCATTTGCTCCGCTGACTTTAACATCTAATCCAAAATATTTTTCTGCCTTCAATCTCTTTAAAGCGAATTCCCCTGCCAAAATCCCCATTATCAACCATGGGCCTAAATGTCCATGAAAACGAACAGCCTCTTCTATCTTAATACTTCTCATTTTATCTATCCTGATCAACCCCAAACTATCCTTCTATTGACTCTTAATAATTATAACAATTAACCAGATAATCAAAAAAAGGGAAAAGATATAGAAATCATTAAAATATAAAAAATCATATATTTTTTCCTTTAAAGTTATTTTAGATTGAGGGGACAACTCACCTGACTTTAATCTCTCTTTTTTAAATTCCTCTATATCATTGCGTCTAAACCTTAAATATATCCCTGCTACTTTATAAGCAGGGATTTGTCCTTTCTCTACTAAATCCAATACCTCTTTCTCGGTAAGATGAAGCAAAATAGAAACCTCTCTTACTGTAAGTAATTTTTCTTGGGGCATACTCCTATTTCAATCTATTTGAAACAAGCCAATTATCTATGGCTCGGCGTTCAAATTTCCATTCCTCACCATCTTTGAAAGCAGGAATTTTACCTGCATTTGCCAGTTCTAAAATACTGGTTGTATCCAATTCCAGATAACGTGCTAATTCTTCCACATTAAATACATCCTGTAACATTCTACAACTTCCTTCAAAGATTGCTCCTTCCGCTACATTTAAACGCGCCGGGAAAATCTCTCCTTCTACTACCGCAGTGGGCAAAAGAGTAAGCAAATGGTTAGCCACTATCTTACCTTTAACTTTTCCTGCAATAATAATATTTTCTCCGATAATTTCTGCATTTACTACCGCTGAGGTACCAATAGTAAGGTTTCCTTTAGTCTCTAAATTCCCCTCAAATCTCCCATTTATTTTTAAATTAACGGGTTCTTTAAAAGACAGATTTCCCTGAAGAAAAGCATCTACGTCTAAAATTTTTTCTTGCGGTTTCTTGACTAAAGCCATACTCACCTCCTTCCTACAAGTTTAATTTATTTTTCAGACCTATCTATTTTAGAATCAAAAAAGAGATTCTCTATGTACCTTAAGAAAAAAAGAGTAATTAATCCTAAAACGGTAACAAAAATACTCGCACTATAAAAACCACAACCTACCGCTAAACCAATTCCTGCTACCAACCATAAACTAGCAGCGGTAGTAAGTCCTTTTACTGCCTCTCCCGCTCTTATAATTGTTCCTGCACCCAAAAACCCAATCCCGGTAATTACCCCCGCGGCGATTCTGGCGGGATCTAAATTAACTTTTTCTTTATATATATCAAAAACATAAAGAGATGTCAACATAATAAGACACGACCCCATACAGACCAATATATGGGTACGCAATCCTGCGGTTCTCCGATGGAACTGACGTTCTAATCCTACAAGACCACCTAATAATAAAGAAATAAGGAGCCTTAAAAAAACTAATCTATCTGACATTGTTAACCTCCCTTTTAATCAGTGTGTATCTTTAAAGTAAAACTATCTCTCTTACCAAATTTAAATAATATATACCCTAAACCTGCAATCATACTAGCGTTATCTAAACATAATTGAGGAGGAGAAAAATAAACTTTTATTTTTTCTTTTTTTGCAGAAATAAAAAATTTCTCTCTTAGCCGATTATTTATTGCTACCCCTCCGCCTACTACCACAGTATCTACTTTTTTAAGTTTACAAGCAAGTAAAGATTTTTCTATCAAAGAATCAAAAACAACTTCCTGAAAAGAAGCACAGATATCTCTAATTAATCCTAAAGGAACTTTTATGCTTTTACTAAGAGAATCTATTTTATATCCTCTCTGCTTCAAATAATAAAGCACAGCGGTTTTTACCCCACTGAAACTAAAATCCAATGGATTTTTTGTTTTGATGGGATTAAAATGAATACCCTTAGGGTTACCTTTCCTAGCTAATCTTTCAATAATTGGACCACCGGGATAGCCTAAGTTGAGAACACGGGCAACTTTATCTAAAACTTCTCCACATGCATCATCAAGAGTAGAGCCCAATAAGTACGGTTCCAAAAAATCCCTTACATAAAATAAACACGTATGTCCCCCTGAAACTACTAAACCTATAAATGGGAATTTTATCTTTTTACGCTCCTCACCTAAAAAAACTGCATAGAGATGTCCGTGAAGATGATTTACTCCTACCAAAGAAACATCTAAAGCGTAAGAAATGGCTTTAGCAAAACATACCCCTACCAATAAAGATCCCAAAAGACCGGGACCGGTAGTCACTGCTACTAAATTTATATCTTTAGGAGTCAATCCACTTTGCTTCCATAAAACTTCAAACAAAAAACCAATTACCTCTAAATGCATACGGGAAGCAATCTCAGGAACCACTCCGCCGTACTTACGGTGATATCTTAAACTAGAAGAAGTCTGTTGATTTAAAATTTTTTCTCCATCTTTTATCAGAGAAAGGGAGGTTTCATCACAGGATGTTTCGATCCCTAATATATTCATCTTTATTTAATTAATTCTGATAAAAAAACAAACTTAAATCCCTCTTTTTCTATTTTAGGAAGTTCTTCTTTCAAGATCTTAAGCGTTAAAGGACGATTATGTCCCACTCCTACTGCGTGGCCTTTGTTTAAAGCTATAATTTTCAATTTATTCAGTTGAGTTTTTATATAATCAATCCTCTTTTCGTTATCTAAAAAAATATCTCTACTGATAAATTTTAAGGAGAGCTTCTTTGATAAATATCTACAAATAGAACCACCACTAACACGGTTATCCAAAAAATAAAACCCTCTCTTCTTAATTTCCTTAAAGATTACGTTCATTGTTTTTTCGTGTTCTGTAGCACGTGAACCCATATGATTGGAAACACCTTTTACTTCTCCTAAATTAATTATGGCTTTAGAAACAATCCTTTTTATCTCTTCTTCACCCATATTAACAGTGATAGTAAATTTTTCCCAGCCCAAATAATCGCTGCTCTTTTTGGGCTCCAGAGGAAGATGCAAAATTACTTCTTTACCGATTGATTTAGCAAAATCTGAAATCTCTCGAGAATATTCCAGATGAGGTAAAATAGCCAATACTAAAGGTTGAGGTATTTCTTTTAATATTTCTAAATTATCTAGATTATATCCCCAATCATCTAAAACAATTACTATTTCCCCTTTTATTACAGGAAACCGCCCTATCAGTCTTTTTTTAAAAAAGAATCTCCAGATAAATCCTGCCTGAATAAAAATAATCAACAACAAAATACTCCCAACTATCCTATATCTTATTAAATTCCTCATATTTCTATTTTTTATGTTGGTAAATCTGAATTGCTTTTAAAAGATCTACCGCGCGTTGAAGCTGTAAGTCATCTTTATAATCTAAGGGCTGCGTCAAAGAAGGAGCATCTTTTTTATCCTCTAATTGGTCAAATATATCCAGAGGTTTATCATTTACAGATTCAGAATTTAATTCTTTCTGTTGTACTACAATATCCGGCATCACTCCTTCATTATGAATAAGTCTACCTTTAGGAGTAAAATACTTACTGGTAGTAAGTTTTAAAGCAGAACCATCGGATAAGGGAAAGATTGTCTGCACCGAACCTTTCCCAAAAGTCTTCTCTCCTAAAATAATTGCTCTATTATAATCCTGGAGAGCAGAAGCTACAATCTCTGAGCCAGAAGCGGAACCTTTATTTACCAATATTACCATAGGTATATCCAAAATAGGATCGTTTTCTTCAGAAAAGAAATCTATACTTTGATTTTCTTTTTTACCTTTAGTAGAAACAATGAGTTTTTTTCTTTCAATAAATTTTCCTGCAATCTTTACTGCGCTATCCAATAATCCTCCCGGATTGTTCCGAAGGTCTAATATTAAAGCAGACACCCCTTCTTCTTTTAGGCGCTTCAAGGCCTGTTCTAACTGAAGATAAGTATTCTCTCTAAATTCTACTATCCGAATATAGCCGATTTTGTCTTCCAAAATTTTGGCTTCTTTAATATCCTGCAGTTTTATAATATCACGCGTTAATTTAAAATCTAAAACCTTACCCACTGATTCTCTTAAAATAGTAAGATATACCTCTGTACCCGGCTTTCCTCTTAACTTTTTTACCGCTTCATCTAAAGTAATATTACGTGTGGACTGACCGTTGATCTTAACAATACGGTCAGCGGGTTTTATTCCTGCTTTCCAAGCGGGTGTATCTTCGATAGGTGAAACTACAGTCAAAAGACCATCTTTTATAGTTATCTCCATCCCTAAACCTCCAAACCTTCCCTCTGTCTCCATTTTCAACTCTTTATAACTCTCCGGATCAAGAAACTGACTATGCGCATCAAGACTAGAAAGCATTCCTTTTAATGCTCCGTAGATAAGATCCCTATATGAAACCTCTTCTACATAATCACTTTCTATAATACCCAAAGCCGAAGAAAAAATTTCAATCTCACGGTAAAGCTCTTCTTTCTTTTTGCGCTCCAAGGTGGATGCCGAAAACGAATTTCTAATCCAAATTAAAATTGAGATAAAAACTAATATAAAAAATATACGGTTTATTTTTTTCATCTTATCTTTTTCAAACACTACCATCCAAAAGTTCTTTAAGTAATTTCTGGACAATCTTAGGATCCGCGTTATTCTGCGTCTTCTTCATTACCTGTCCTACTAAAAACATCAAGGCATTGGTCTTTCCTGATTTATAATCCGAAACTGATTTAGGATTCTCATCTAACACCTTCTGAACTACTCCTTTTAAAATATTACTATCAGAGATCATAATAACCGACTCTTCTTTGATAACTTCCGCATAGGATTTAGCTGTATCAAGAATTTTCTTTAACACCTCTTTTGCTTTAAGACTATTTATCTTATCTGATTCTACATCTTTAATCAGACAAACAAAGTCTTGTGGTAAGATATTTATATCTTCTATGCTTATCTTTCGTTCGTTAAGTTCTCCCATCAACGGACCAACAATCCAATTATATATTATTTTTGGAAAAGGAAACAAATTTACACATAACTCAAAATAATCTGCTAATTTTTTCTCTGAAACAATAAACCTTGCCTCATTGAAAGATAATCCATATGTCTCGATGAATCTATGTTTTTTGTAATAAGGTAACTCCGGTAAAGACTCTTTTATCTTTTCTATATAAGAATCTTCTAAAACAAAAGGTAGAAGATCGGGTTCGGGAAAATAACGATAATCTGGTGCAGATTCCTTTGTACGCATAGAAACTGTCCTCACCTCCTTTGCATCCCATAGACGAGTCTCTTGGGTTAATATTCTACCTTTATCTAATAATTTACTCTGTCGTTCAATCTCGTAAGCAAGTGCATCTTTTACCGCTTTAAATGAATTCATATTCTTAAGCTCTATCTTAGCTCCTAACTGAAAGTGATCTCTTTTTTTTAAGGAGATATTAGCATCACAACGCAAAGACCCTTTTTCCATATCACAATCCGATACCTCTAAGTAACGCAAAATTTCTTTTAAACTCAAAAGATACTCATATGCTTCTTCTGGAGAATTTATTTGTGGTTCGCTTACAATTTCTAAAAGAGGAATTCCTGCACGATTAAAATCAATCAAAGAATAACCTTCAGTATGAATTAACTTTCCTGCATCTTCTTCTAAATGAATCCTCTTTATCTCAATACATTTCCTTACTCCCTCTTGAGGCTCAATCTCTAAAAAACCTTGCAAAGCCACAGGTAAATCATATTGAGAAATTTGATAATTTTTAGGTAAATCCGGATAAAAATAGTTTTTACGATCAAAACGAAAGTATCTCTGAATCCGACAGTTAAGCGCCAAAGCAGTCTTAACTGCAAATTCTAACGCCAGCTTATTCAATACCGGCAAACTTCCCGGCAACCCCAAGCAAACTGGACAAATGCTAGTATTAGGCACCTGTCCAAATTCAGTAGAACAACTACAGAATGCCTTGGTTTTTGTTTTTAGTTGGACATGTGTCTCTAAACCAATAACGACGTCGTATTCCATTCTAAGTTCAATAATGAATTTTAAAAAAATTTAAATTTGAAATAACTTTTATATCTTTGGTTTCATCTTATGCCAAATAGTATTCTGCTCATAATTATAAGCGACTTGTAGAAGCATATCCTCTCTGAAATATCCTGCCAAAAACTGCAATCCCACCGGTAATCCTTTTTTAGTAAATCCACAAGGGACAGAGATAGCAGGGATCCCTGCCAAATTTGCACTAATAGTAAATATATCGGAAAGATACATCTTCAAAGGCTCTCTTATCTTTTCTCCTATTTTAAATGCCGCCGTAGGGGAAGTAGGTGTAAGAATACAATCAAACTCTTTAAAAACTTCCTCGAAGTCTTTCTTTATAAGGGTTCTTACCTTTTGAGCTCTCAAATAGTATGCTTCATAATAACCGTGTGCCAATGCAAAAGTTCCTAAAATAATTCGACGCTTCGCTTCCTCTCCAAATCCTTTAGCCCGCGTCGTCTTGTACATCTGTAATAAAGATGAATCTCCTTCAAAAGAATTTATTCTTAAACCATACTGTACCCCATCAAAACGTGCCAAGTTTGAACTTGCCTCAGCAGTAGCAATAATATAGTAAGTGGCAACCGCATATTTAGTGTGGGGTAAAGAAACCTCTGTGAAACTCGCTCCTAATTTCTTTAAGACCTCAATAGCCTCTTTTATATTCTGTTCAACATCCTTGTCTAATCCTTCAATAAAATATTCTTTAGGCAGAGCTATCTTTATCCCTTTTATATCTTTAGATAAATTTTGAGTGAAATCCGGTACGCTAAGATTAACACACGTAGAGTCGTATGGATCGTAACCTGAAATAATACTCAAAATTAGCGCAGAATCATAAACATCCTTAGTGATCGGTCCAATTACATCCAAAGAGGAAGCAAAAGCAATCAAACCATAACGCGAAACCCTTCCATAAGTGGGTTTTAACCCCACTACTCCACAAAAAGAAGCAGGTTGCCTGATTGAACCTCCAGTATCTGTTCCTAAAGCAAAGATTGCTTCATCTGCGGCTACCGCTGCTGCTGAACCGCCAGAAGAACCTCCGCAGACATACTCTAAATTCCAGGGGTTATGCGCCGGACCAAAACATGAATTCTCACATGAAGAACCAAAAGCGAACTCATCCATATTTGTCTTTAAAGGGAAGATATAAGCGCCTTGGGATTTCAATTTGCTAATCACTGTAGCATCGTAAGGCGGCTTAAATCCTTCTAAAATTTTCGAGCAGCATTCAGTATTTAGATCTAAGGTACAAATATTGTCTTTTACGGCAACCGGTAAGCCCTGTAAAGGTCCATTTTGCACATAAGACAACTCTATCTTTTCGTTTTTTCTTACATAGGCATTTATTTGAGAATCAATAACATCTATTCTCTCCTTCAAAGCAAGTATAACATCCGAAGATTTTATCACGCCTTCCTTAAGTAACCCTAGAAGCTGATGAGCAGTAAGTTTATTTAATTCCATACTTAACTCTATTCAATTATTTTGGGAACCACAAAAAAATTATCTTTTTTAAGTGGAGCCATATCCAAGACTTTAGCTGATGAAATCGAAGGACGGAGGATATCTTCTCTCAAAACATTTTTAACCTCAAGAATATGAGTAGTAGCCGGCATATCTTCAATATTGATCTCTTTTAATCTATCAATAAAATCCAAGATTTCTTTAAGCTGATGCGACAGAATCTCAGCTTCTTCTTGGGACAATGCTATTCTGGCGAGGTCTGCAATATAATTAACAGTTTTAATATCTATAGACTTATCTTTGCTAATCATATTAAACTTTTAATAATATAACATCCTCTTTTAAAAAAGTCAAAGTATAGTTTTTATCTTCTATATCCTCTTCTATTGAACTACACCAATTATATAACCCTCATCCAATGAACAAAGCTCTGTTTTCTTAAATCTATTCTTTAGCTCTTCAAAAGAATTTACTTTCACTTTTAAATAATGCTCAGAAAGGCCATACCACCACCGATTAGTAGATTCCTTAATCTCTTGTTCAAAAAGTACAGAACCAGTCTTTCCTAAAAAACTCTTTTTAACCTCAAATGAAATCTCAGCGGTAAGTTTTTTAAGAAAAGCCACTCTGTTTCTTATCTGCCAAGACGGAATCTTCTCTTTCAAGAAATAAGCTGCAGTGTCCTTTCGAGCACTAAAACTAAAGATATGAACCTTAAGCGGTCTTATCTTTCTAATTATCTCTACGGTATTTAAAAAATTTTTTTCTTTTTCTTGTGGAAAACCCACCATAACATCAGTAGTAATCACTAATGAGGGTATCCTTTCTCTTAATCTCTGGATTATTTCTAAGTATCCTGTTGGATCTATCGGTCTATTCATCAGAAAAATGATATCTCTATCGCCGCTCTGTATAGGTATATGTAGATGTGGACAGAGTTTTTTAATCTTATCTATATTTTGAATAAATCTCTCTGTTATATCCCAAGCCTCAATAGAGCTTAAACGGATACGAAAATCACCTCCCAGATTATCTAGTATCACCAAAAGATCAATTAACTCTAAAGATGGTTCGATATCTTTACCATAACTGCCTAAGCATACACCACAGAGTACTATCTCCTTATAACCATTTTTAATTAACCTCTTAAATTCTTCAAGTATATCTTGAGGATTTTTACTTCTTGATCTACCTCTAACTCGAGGCACTTTACAATAACTACAGAAATTATCACATCCTTCCTGAACTTTTAAAAAAGCACGCGTATGAGACTTAAAGTACGAAATACCTCTACAGGAACTATGGATAAAAGAAGAATTAGAGATAAAAGAGTTCAGTAAAAATGGAATTTTAAATTTATCTCTATTTTTAACAATTAAATCTATCCTCTCAACATCTCTAATTCTTTTTACATCTTCCTCTAGCTCTGCAAGACACCCTGTAACCACAACTTTTGCTCTGGGATTTTCTTTTTTTACCTTACGGATCAAATAAAACGAATCTGTATCCGCTTTGTGAGTGACAGTGCATGTATTAATTATATAAATATCGGCGGGTAAAAAATCATTTACTTCTTTAAAATCTGCACATGATAAAACCTGTTCACGTAAAAGTTGGGTATCGTATTGATTTACTTTACAACCAACAGTAAAAAATTTAACCTTGAACATACAACCTAATAAAACTTGCAATAGAAAGCACAGCGGTTTCGGTCCTTAAGACTAATTCTCCTAAAGATACAGGAATAAAACCTTTATCTTTTGCCAACTGTAATTCAGAAGGAGAAAAATCCCCTTCTGGACCAATTAAAACAAGAATATCTCTAAATTCCTTCTCTTTAACAAAAATAGACTTCAAAGACTTTCCTTTTTCATAAAGGGTAAAAATGAGCTTAAGCTCTGCTTCTTCCTGAGCAATTATATCTTCCATCTGTTTAATCCCTTCAATTAATGGTACATAACTACGATGTGCTTGTTGACTAGCACTAACCGCAATCCTCTGCCAATGAAGAAGACGCCCCTTTTTCTTCTCTTCCTCCCATTTTACCATTACCCTCTGGGTAACCAAAGGAATTATCTTATAAACCCCTAACTGAGTAAGTTTATCTATTAAATCATCTAAAATATGTGTCCTTTTAATTAGACCAAAACCAATCTTAATCAGAGGCGGCATCATCTTTTTATTTATCTCTTTATTTATGCTTAAAACGATACTCCATTTAGATATATCTTTAACCTCACAGATATAATGTTTTCCTTGGACATCAAACACTGTAAGTTTTTCTTTTTTATCTATTCTTAAAACATCTTTAAGATAGTGAATTTTTTCTTTATCTTTAATAACTAATTCTTCTTTAAAAATAGAGGGTTGTGCAATATATATATGAATCATTGTGTTAATTTAAGTTTGTCTAAAATTATTCCAACTTTTCTTCTGAAAAAACTTCGGCGCTAAAGATATAAAGCTCGGTATCCTTATCTTTCCAGGCATAAGGGGAGAGTCCTGCTTTGTGACTGCAAAGATAAGATAAAAACTCTTCTTTAGACCAATCTGTTTCTGTGGCTACCTGAGGTAAAAATACTCCACTTCTAAATCCCTTTCTCACCATAACACCATGTTTTCCAAGGATTATCTCTTGAGGATCATCTACCTTCTTTAAAGGAGAAAGTACAGAAATTTCGATTTCTACCTCTTTTAATTCTTCTAAATCCAAAGGAGCAAACCGAGGATCACCTACTGCAGATTCAATCGCCATATCTCGTACCGTTAAATAAAGTGGTTTATCTCCTATTATATTCCCAATACAACCCCGCAATTGACCATGTTTATGCAATGTAACAAAAGCCCCACACTTTTCTATTAACATAGGATCTGCCTGATTTATCTCTAATTTCTTTCCTGTCTTAAGATAAAACTCAATAGAGCGGCGGGCAATTTCTAAAAGTATCCTCTTTTGTTCTTTATTTAACATAATTACCTCCTTATTCTGGAAATGACTTATCTCATTAGCAGAAGAAGGAAAATATCTTCCTAATACACAACTCGCATAACCTACTGTCCAGATACCTTTGGTTCTGTTTCCCATAACCTCACTGGAATTAGTATAGTTTAATATCTTTAAATTATAATATCCGATATCTTTGGCTAACATAAGCAAAGTTAAAACCGGCCAAGCACCACAGAGTTGAGCTTTCTGTTCCTGTATTGCTTCATAAAGTCCATTTACATCCATATTTTTTAAATAAGTTAATGTAACGGTATCCACTAACCTACACAATTCGTAATCATAACCATGATACATATCTGAAGAAGCAATTACTAATATATCCTTATATCCATCGATGGACTCTTTTAAAATTTTAATGAATCTTTTGCTCATTTCTAAATCCATCTTTCCCATTACTACAGGAACAATCTTAAAATCCTTTAATACTTTTTGTAAAAAAGGAAGGTGAACTTCTATTGAATGCTCCTTTTCAAATGCGAGAGGGTTAAAGAAAATATATTTATCTTTAAAGAGTAACTTCCGGGTAAATTCTTTATCTATCTCTATATCACCCAAAGGTGTTCTAAATTTTCCTTCCGGATATATAGAAACACCTGTAAAACCATAATAATGGCTAGGTCCCATAATAATTACCGTACGATAGGATTTACCTTTAATAAGTCTATATCCAAAACTTGCAGTCTTACCTGAATAAAGATAACCGGCGTGGGGTAAAATTAAACCAAAAACTTCATCTTCTAGAGATTCAGGTATAACCTCAGAAAGAAACTTATCAATCATCAAAGAAAGTTCTTTGGGTTCGCGAGGATAAAAACTTCCTGAAACATTAGGTTCCTTAATTGCTTGCGCCCATACTTTTATATTAATCAAGGTTAAACAAAATATAAATAAAAAAATATATTTATCTCTCATTCTGCTAATAACTTCTCCTTGAAATTCCTCTCTTTTATAAATTAAAAACTATTAACTACAGACTAATCTGGAGCCACCGGGAATTGAACCCGGAATTTAGCGTTGCGAACGCTATGTTATCCCTTTTAACTATGGCCCCTAAAATAATTTAACACAATTTAATTTTTTGGCAAATAAAATATGGGTAGGATTTTATTGAAAAAACTTATTACATCCTGGACTGCAACCAGTATATTCCTTAATAATTCCGTTTTGATCAATACATATAGTACAATGGCTACAACTCCCTCTTGTTCTCCTTGCGCAAGCTAACAAATTGGGATTATCCATTAAAAAGTAATTGAAATACTTAGAAGGATTAAAATATACCTCTATACAGCGGAAACCCTTAACGGTATAATCATAGGAAGAAGTACAATAGGTAGTATTTCCAAATTTTTGGATTCTATGCCTAAGTTGACCCGCTAATAAAGCATTTAAAATTGTCTTTGCTTCTGTCCAACGTGCCCTTTCAGTATTTTTATATATATAATAACCTGCTATACTTGCCAATATCCCTATTATTATTATGACTATCATCATCTCCAATAAAGAAAAACCTTTATTTTTCATATCAATTTGCAGAAACGGCGGGCATTCTTATCCGCGTGCGCATATAAACTGCAGGATTTTCCCTACTACCACAGACATAACCTACATATCCCGAAGGATCATAACAGGCTCCTAATCTTATCTCCACATAATTTGTGGTAGAATTATAAACAGCGAAATTATAACAATCTCCTCCTGCTTCACAACAACAATGAATTTTTTCTGAAATAACTAATGGAGGGTGCCCTTCTATTTGTTGACATCCCATGCTCTGAGGATTTCCGCAAGGAGCCCAGAAAAAAAGACGATACGCTGGCGTATCTCGGATAGTTGCTTGATATGCTATCCATATATCCTCGGGATACGGATCTACCCTTCCATTTCTATTTTTATCAATACGTACCTTCAAGAATTGCCCCCGACCAGGAACTCTCTCGATCCTTACCGGCGGATCATTTACGCTTCCAATTGCTCCTCCTATTTCTGCTCCCCCAATAAATTTTGCCATATGATCCAAAACATAAGATAACTCATTTTGAAGTCGAGCTTGCTGATCAGCAACGTGAAGTTGGTAAGTAGCAAACTTATCTAAACTTACCACACCCGCTGCTACCACTATCACCAAAGTTATAGCAATTATTAACTCTACAAGGGTAATTGCTTTTTTAAAAGAAAATTTAACCGGCATAAAATGGAGATTCCCACCACCTTATGGTAAATTTAACCTTGCGCACTTCATTTTCTACTTCCGATACCCGATATTGAGGGAAATAATTGATATAAGGTAAACCTAATCTTATGGTAGCTAAACTATGGTTTCCTAAGTTTAAAGGATTACTGCTAATATAATCTCCTCCTCTAAACTGATCTGCTCTTACTGCCATAACAAATTCATCCAAAAAGAATCTAATTAGATTTGTCGCTTGTGCATAACAACGACTGTGCTGAAAATATTTTTTGCTACTTAAAAATAGATTAGTTATTCCTACCATTGCAATACTTAATATAACAGATGCCACAATAACTTCTGTTAAGGAAAAACTCTTTTTAGACTTAGACATAGTGATTAAGGACAACCTTGACCTTGACAAGCGGGCTCTTCATCATCTTTATCTAATCTCCAGTTTCTCCTGAGGACAGGATTGTTTATTCTTCTTGTTGCCGTAATTATAATATTATCGACACCCTGAAGAACAACAGAATAATCCCAGGCTCTACTCAATGAAGTAGGAAGAGATAATCTTAGGTTCTCATTTATACAATCTATACTACTACAGCCAAGATATGTACCATTTTCCATAACATATACTTTTTCAGCTGCCTGAATAAGTTTAAGATTTGCTTTGGCTTCTTCATCTAAAGCGCGTTCACGTGTTCGATAAAATAAAGGTAAAGCCAAACCCGCTAATATACCTATAATTATTACTACTACAATTAATTCTAAAAGAGAAAAACCATTTTTTTTCATATATTACTTATATGTATAATAATTACTGTAGCCACTCAGGAGCTCCGCTGTATGAAAAATTTCCATAGAAATCAATACTAACAGTTGCGCCCCTATAGGGTCCACCTGTACGAGTAGCTTGAGCTAAATTATTCTCATTCGCCTCAACCGTGAAGGAAAAATGTTTACCCGCCCCTGAGCCAGTTAGATCAGTAATATTTACATCTAAATTCTCCAAGTTAGTAGCATACGTTTCATACTGAGCATAATACCTTATCTGCGATCCTCTTAAAGCTCCTAAGAGGTTCTTTGCTTCAGACCATCTAGCACGTTCTGCACCTCTTAAAAAATTAGGTAAAGCCAAGGTTGCCAACAGTCCTATAATTATAACTACAATTAAAAGTTCCAATAATGTAAAACCTTTCTTCATTTTATACCTCCTCTCATTAAATTAAACAATTTATTTTACCTCTCATTCTAATTTAAGTTTATCACTTAAAATGAAATCTGTCAAGATATTAACGTATCTGAGTAATTTGAAATAAAGGTAAAAATATTCCCACCACCATCAAACCAATAATTCCTCCTAAAATTATTAACATTAAAGGTTCAAACAGAGTAGTAAAACGAGTCAAAAAGGTATCTATATATTCCTGATAAAAACTATTTATCCTTTTAAACATATTAGGCAACTCTCCAATTTCTTCGCCTACCGCTACCATCTGTACTACCATTGGTTCAAAGAATCCGGTTTTCTCCATAGGAATACTTAAACTCTTTCCTCCTCTTACTTCATTTTTTATCTCACGAATTATATCGGCTGCTACTAAATTAACAATACTACGCTCACTTATCTCCAAAGCATAAAGAACAGGTACTCCGCTCTCTAAAAGAGTAGCCATGTTAGAAGAGAATCGCTCTATAATAAGGGAACGAAAAAAAACACCTGCCAAAGGCAACTTAAATAAAATCTCTTCCCATCTCTTTCTTGCTTCTTTAGTCCTTAATACTTTACGTAATAAAAATATAAAGATCACTAATGCCGCAAATATAAATATAGAGTACTTTTTAATAATAGTACTTACAAAAATTAAAATTCGGGTAAGCAAAGGAAGTTGTACATTAAAACTCTTAAACAGCTCCGCAAAAACAGGAATAATTTTTATATTCAAAAAGAGCAAAGCGAATATTCCTACCATCAAAAGTATAGCAGGATACATTAAACTAGATATAACTTTACGTTGGAATTGAGCGTTTCTTTCTAAATAACTTGAAAGACGCTTCAAAACTTCTACCAGATTTCCCGAGGCCTCCCCGCTTTCTATCAAATTTAACCATAATTCCGAGAAAACATCCGGATATTCTGCCATCGCTTCATGAAGACTCATACCTTTTTCCATATTGGAGATGATCTCATAAATGATCTTATTTAATCTTGCGCTGGAAACCTGTTTAGCAATAATCTTTAAACTTTGCAAAATTGTTACTCCTGCCTCTAAAAGAGTATGGAGTTGTTGACAAAAGAGAACAAGATCACCCGAAGTAATCCGTTTATGTTGATGAATAAATCTCGATCTTACAGGAGAAGTAGTTTTAACAGTCTTTTCTATTTCGGGAATAATATTTATTACAATAAGTTCTTGTGCCTGCAATCTTGCAGCTAACTCCTCGCTATTTAAAGCCTCTTCTCTACCTGTAATTCTTTTTCCTGTTTTATCGCGGGCAATATATAAATAGTAAGGCATTATCCTCCTATTTCCATTGTAACGTTTAGTGCTTCTTCTAAAGAAGTAATGCCTGATTCTACCTTTCTTAATGCAGATCGATACAATGTCTGCATACCTTCAGAAATACACAATTCCTTTATCTCTTGATAAGTAGCATGTTTTGTAATTGCTTCTCTTATTTTATCAGTAACTACCATCACCTCTGCCACACAGAGTCTCCCTTTATACCCCACCTGAGAACACTTAGAACAACCCTTAGGTCTATATATAAGTTCAGCATTCAATTTTATACCTCCCAACTGTTCAGGATCAGGTTCATAGGCTTCTTTGCAGTCAGGACAGAGTTTTCTTAATAATCGTTGAGCAACTACCATTAACAAAGAAGGAGTGATAAGATAAGAATGTACTCCAATATCTATTAAACGATTTATTGCGGAAGGAGCATCATTGGTATGGAGAGTACTAAAAACTAAATGCCCAGTAAGTGCAGAACGGATACATATCTCTGCTGTCTCCATATCCCTGATTTCTCCTACTAACATTACATCCGGATCCTGTCTTAAAAAACTACGTAGTGCTGTAGCAAAAGTAAGCCCAATCTCTGGCTTTACCTGTACCTGATTTATCCCCTCTAATCGATACTCTACAGGATCTTCAATAGTAATAATATTTTTTGTAGGATCTTTTATCTCATTCAGAATCGAATAAAGAGTAGTGGTCTTCCCACTTCCTGTGGGACCGGTTAAAAGTATAAGCCCATATGGCATATTTATACACTTACGAATCTGTTCCAACTGATGTGTTTCAAATCCTAATTGATTAAGATCTAAAACTACTGAACTTTTATCCAGAAGTCTCAATACCACTTTTTCTCCATAAATAGTAGGAATAGTAGAAACTCTAATATCTATTACCCTATCTTCTAACTTCACAAAGAATGCTCCATCCTGAGGTAAACGTTTTTCTGCAATATCCAATTTAGCCAGAATCTTTATACGCGAAATAATAGGAAGATGCAGATGTTTTGCGGGTGGAGGTATCTCATAAAGCTTACCATCTATTCTGTATCTTAAAGAAATCCTATCTTTGAATGGCTCGATATGAATATCTGAAGCGCGTTCATTAATTGCCTGACGAATAATAAGATCGGTAAGTTTTACTACCGGTGCTTCTTCTGCCCGAGCAATCAATGCATCTAAACTCAATTGTCCCTCAGCAAGCTCTATGGCTTCCTCTATTGCTGGAGCAACCTCATAGGTTGCTTCTACTGCTTGTTTTAAAAAAGTCTGTTTTCCATAAAACTCTTCAATGGCTTTGATGATATCTGCACGGGTAGCAATAACTGGATTTATTTCGCATCCTGTAAGTTTTCTTAAATTATCGATCAAAACTAAATCCAAAGGATCATACATTGCGCAAGTTAAAGATTTTAAAACGCGCGAAAGTGGCAAAACCAAATTCTTAATAGCAAAGTCTCGAGGAATAAGTTCCTCTAATCCTTGATCCGCTGCTGGTTTCAGCATACCTGTGCCTAAAGAAAAATAAGGGATTCCTAATTGCTTTCCCAAAATACTTACCACCTCTTCTTCTTTTGCTGCCCCCATCTTTATTAAAATCTCTCCTAATCTACCTCCTTCTTTCGCTTGAATATCCAAAGCTTTTTTTAATTGTTGAGGAGTAATTACCCCTTCCTTAAGGAGCATATCTCCTAGTTTTAGATATTTTTCCTTAGGCATACTACTTCGCTTTTTCAAAATTATTTAGAAAATTACCTATGGTTTTGTAGCGAAGTTCATCTTTTTGCTGAAAAACATAAAAACCTTTTTCTTCTTCGGGAACAGGAATTTCGGTAAGTTTAGCTAATTTTTTATCCATTACAATACGAGGAGTTATAAAAACCAATAATTCTCTCTCTTTATTTCTTTTGACTTCTTTATGCCTAAAAAGAGCACCAATAACAGGTATATCTCCTAAAAGAGGGACCTTGGTATTAATTTTATTGAAATCATTATGAATAAGTCCTCCTAAAATAACTGTCTCTCCATCTTTTACTCTTACCAAGCTCTTTGTTGTACGCTCCTCCGGATCAAGCACTACAGAAGAAATACCACTTATTTTGGTATTAGAAACTTTTGGTATAATAAACATAGTGATCTCTCTCTCTTCTAAATTAACCTGGGGAGTAATTCTTAAAGAAACCCCTACTTCTATACGTTCATAATCACGCCCGACAATGTTACCCTTTTCATCAAAAGTTACCTCTTCGTTGACTGCCTCATTAGAAACAACCTTTATTTCTGCAGTACGATTATTTAAAGTTAATATCCGAGGACGCGCTAGAATCTTCGTATCAGAATAAGATTTAATAAGATCTAAAAGTACTTGATAGGAATTAGCAAAACTTATCTTACCTGCTTCTGTAACTTCTGACCGAGGAGTAGAAATATCATCTTCCGGTTTTGGCCAAAGAGCAGAAAAAGGGAATTTTGTCCCTCGTTGTGCTCCCGTAATTGTCATCGCTAAAACAGAAGGAAAATCATTAATATCTCCAAACTTTATCCCCATCCGCTCTAATTTATTTTTATTGACATCCAACATTTCTACCTCTAATATCACCTGAACTATCGGGGTATCTAAACGCTTAATCACTTCTTCAACAAGAGGAAATTGTTTGGGAAAATCAGTAACAATTAAACTATTAGTCTGAGGTTCTTCAACTACTTTACCTTTATCAGAAAGAACTTTTCTGATCGCCTCTGTGATTCCCACGCTTTCTCCTATAGAACCTCCTTTTTCTTCCTCTAAATAACTCCTCATCTCTTTAACCAAAGAGGAGGAACCAACCGTAACATATTTTAAGAAATAGACTTTAGTGATAGGTTCTACAGGCGGAGGGGTAGGAGGAGGTTTAACAATATATATTTTTGCTTTCTCATCAAATTTATAGGTAAGATTATTTGCTTCAAATATTTTCTCCATAGCTTTACTTAAAGGCACTCCTTCTAAATAAAGGGTAATTTTTTTATCCTGTATATCTTCCGAAGCAATAAAATTCAATCCTGCCTGCATAGAAAAAACCTTAAGTACATCTTTTAAACTCGCATCTTTAAAATCTAAAGAAATCAATGGCTCCTCTCCTGTCTCTTCATCAAAGAGTATCTCTTCAAAATCAGAAGATAATTCTGAGTTCGCCGGTTTTATTAAAACCAAACTTAATATTATTATACTAATAATTAAAAAGGACATCCTTCTCATTCTTTCCCTCCTTCTTTTTTATCCTTTTTACTTTTTTCGCTTCTAATTTTATAAATGGAACCGGGAGATAATAAGCTAAATTCATTTCCCTGATAGAGAAATTTGACCCCTTCTTTATTAATTTCAGTAATTTTAATTAATTCATTCCTGACCGCTATTGTATCTCCTACTTTTACTACTTTATTATCAATGATAGCCATGGGTACCGTTCCTTGCCAAATCACCCCTTGAATAGAGACGGCAGGAGGCAATTGGGTTTTTTCTTCTTTTTTAGATTGTAGTTTCATTTTGGGTATAAGGTAATCTTCAAAGGGATCTCTAAGGTTATAAGAAGTGTATCTTACTGAAGAAGGAGAAAGAAAATCAGAATTCTTTTTCTCTTCTGCACAGATTATTCCTCTGCTTATTAATACATAACTAACAAAAATAAAAAAGATAATCTCTTTTTTCATCCTTTAAAATTAAACCTTATAATTACCATCTCCGCCTTAAGCACCGTTATCTCTTCTATTTTTACATCATCTTTAAGAAATTCACCACTTTTTTTTCTTGACGGTTTTATAGTTAAAGACTCAATCTTATATAAATCCTCATCTGATTCTAATTGAGCAATAAAATTCCCTAAAGCATGGTAATCTCCTGCTTCTAAAATAAGCCTCAAAGTTGATTTTGTATAAAAAGGATTTTTCTTAGCAAAATCTTCTTCTTCAGGTTTGATCGAAAGAACCTTTGCCCCGCTTCTTTCTGCTAATTGATTAATCTTACCCATAAGTTCGGAAGTATCTTTTATTTTTAAAATTTTTCGACACTTCTTTAAATTGTCTTCTAAATTTAATAACTCATTTAATAATCCACTTTTATATTTTTCCATCTCCAATCTTTTCTTGTGAGCAGTATTTTGATTTTTTTGAAGATTATAAGTAATTAAACTAACAATAATTCCTATAATTAAAATAAATGCATTGACAATCTCTTTTATATTTTTAATCCCCATATTCTACTTACCTATAATAATAAAATTAGTTACCAATTCTTTTTCTATTTCCGAACGTTCTATAGAAACTAACTCAATATTCTTATAGATCTTTGCAATCTCGGATTTATTTTTTAAATCAGAAAAAAACTTATTGATAGCCTCTATCTCTTTATTATAATCTTTAAGATAAGCTCTCCCCTTCAACAAAAACCCTTTATCATCCTTTCCTTGCTTAAAATTCAACTCTACTAACCATACACCCTGCGGAAGAAGTTGAGGAATTATGTTTAGATTAGGGGTAATATAGGAATAACCTCTAAAAGCATTATGCATATTATAGAGTTTATTATTGTAATCTGATTTTTTATCTTCCAATTCTCCGATGGTTTTTGTTCCTAACAGAGGATAATTTTTTAACATTGTAGAAACCATCTTTTCTATCTCTTTTTTTATAGGGATACCTTCATAAAATTGCACCATAAATGTAACAACAACCATAAAAATAGATAAGATTATTACCCCTAACGAAGGCTTTATACTCTGTAAAGAAACCTCCTCCCATAACGGCTCTTTTATTCGCTCTTTTTTTCTCTCTTTTTCCCATATTCCAAGAAGATCAAACCTAAAAGGAAGCTTCACAGTAGAACCTAAACAAATGCCAAAAGATTTCAAAGAACTCAAAGTATATTTGTAAGATTGAGTTATATCTGATATATCCACAAATTCCAATATCCATTCCACCTGCTGACTTAATTTGACACATGCCTCTTTAATCTGAGGCGTTCCTAAAATAATTATCTTTTCTATATGTTTGGAAGGAAATTTACGATGATAATAATAATCCAGAGATAATTGAATCTCGCTTTTTAATTTCTCTATCCAGAATTCATTACTGACCTCTTTTGTTTCTATATAAATATCGCGTGTAAATAAGGGGAAATTCTCTTCTATTACCATAAAACTTGTTTCATCTTCAATATCGATGGTCAAAAAAGCATAACTTCCTTTTTTTTCTAAATTAAGTGCTCTGGCAAATCTAAATAAACTAAAAGTTGCATATTCTACATTATTTAATTTAAGGCCGATTTCTCTTATTAAAGAAGAATAAAAATCAAAAGTTTCCCTTTTAATTCCTAAGAAACTTACTAATATCTTCTTTTCTTTGTACTCTTTTTTAATCTGAAAATCATACAATATCTCTTCCAGTTTAAAAGGAATGTATTTTTTGGCTTCATAACTAACTGCCTGGGGTAACTCCTTGTAAGGAATATTCAAAGGTAGCTCAAAAGAACGAATAATTAACTCTCTCCCCGCAAAACAGATACCTACTCCATAACTTTCTATATCCTTTTTTCTTAACCCTTCTTTTATTAATGTTATAATTTTTGTTTTTTGAGGAATTTTTTCTTCCAACTCTGTACCAATATATTTTTCTGCAGGTATCTCAAGGTTATCTATAATTTTACCTGCTTTTACCCAAACGATTTCAATTCCTTTTATCCCAAAATATATACCTATATCATTGTTTCTCATTGTTCTCCTTAGTCTTTACTTCCGGTTTCCTGCTTTTCAACCATGCATCAATCTCTCTTTTATCAAATCTCCAAACCCCTCCTACTTTAAACCCCGATATTTTCTTCTGATAAAGCCAATTATAAATAGTCTGTTTGCGTAACCTTAAATAGTTAGCCAATTCATCAATATTCATCAATCTTTTCATTTTATCTATTTCATTACTTTAAAACAAAAAATATTAAAACATAATATTTTTACTTTGTCAAGTATTTTTTTATATAAATTTACTTATTTTTAAAAAAATTATAAAGTTGTAAAAAAATAAATTAAATTATAATAAATTTACTTAGATTATAAATTTTTTAATTTGGGATAAGGAAGAATTAGAAGAATTAATTGAGGTAATTAACTCTCACTTTAATTCTGCGTTGCTGTCGGGTAGTGTTATAGGGAGCTACCTCTATATAAACATTTTTATTCCTCACCGTAACAGGAAAATCTTCATCATGTAAAGTATAATTATAAGCTTGTGTTGGACCAATCTGTCCTGTCCTTACTTTTTCAAAAGCATAATTTATCCCCGCCATTGCTGCATAATAAGCCTGCATTCGAGATGTATGGTGATGAGATAATCGGAATTGGCTCAAAAAAATTGTGATTATAAGAGAGGCAATCGCCATCATTGCCACAAGGACACCTAAAACATAAACTAAGGCTACTGATTTATTAGAAGTTCTTCTTTTAAACATTTCTTCTTAAACTTACTCGATAATCATTATTATATTCTACCAGAATAACATGCCCCTCTCTTGCCAACCACCCCAAACTCATCAAGATAGTATCGCGGGGTTTGTCAATATTACTAACCAACTCTGAAAAATTTGTCTCTCCATGTTGATCCAAATAATGCCATATCTCTCCGGCTACAATACCTATCTCGGTAATCATTATCCCTCCTTTTTAAATTATAATTATAATTTTAAATATGTCAATCACTTTTTATAATTTTCTGGGTGATAAAACCACAACGTGGACAAATACTATAAAAATCACTCCGTGTATCTATATAGGTATAAGTACAAACGGAACAATACCAGATGAAATGGGGATTAATATTCAAATCCCGACGGGGGATCTTTCTTCCTAATTCAAAAAGGAAGAAAAAAATGATAAATATGCTTAAGTAAAACGCTATCAGACAGTAAAAATCAATCCTTATCATCTTTACGACTAAGTTCTATCTTTACTGTTTGCCATTCGTTAACAGAAAAAAAATCTTTTAATAAACACAAACTCCTCGTAATATAGCGCATCACCAATAGATCAACCTCTAAATTACCGCAAGATATCTTTCTTTTAAGATAAGCTATTCCTTCTCTTTTGGAGGTATAGAATAAAAACTCCAATGATATCTTCTGCCGATCTTTAAAATAGATAATAAAACTATAAGGTAAGTAAGGATAAAACATCAAAGAACCTTCCTTCTCTTCTGAGTCTAATGATTCTACATAGAGAGTTGATTTAGGATAAAATAAGGCTTTTTTCTCCTCTATACTCATCTGGAATAAATTGCGTTCTTTGGGATAATAAAAATTATTATGATAATCTAAACTAACGAGTTTTCTTAGATTTATTCTTCTATGTTAATATTAACAAAAAACCTCTTTTCTTTTAATAAATCATTATCTACAGAAAATAAAAGATCTTTTTGATTAAATAAAGAACCTAAAAAAAATATTTTTAACCATTCTGACTTTTGAAATATATTCCCTAAAGTAGGTTGAATAAAAGTAAATCCTAAAATATGACCGCATAGAGAAAGAATAACGGTCGTATTGAAAGATAAATTCCGCATATATTCTTAGTATTGTTTATTGGGTAGTAGCAATATTTATATGAGATAAACCTACTTCTCGTAAAATATCCCAAACTTCTACTACCCTTCCCAATATTGCTCGACGATCTGCTTTAATTAAAACAGAGATATCTTTACGATTAAAATTATTAAGTATCTCTTTAAGTTCCTGCAAAGTTACTACTTGTTCGTTTAGATATATAACATTCTCTGCAGATATAGAAATTTCTATATTTTCCCTCTTTACCATTTCAGAAGTAATAGCACGGGGAAGATTAACCCTGATACCCTGTTGAATAATAAAAGAGGAGGTAAGCATAAAGAAAATAAGTAACTGAAATATCATATCCACTAAAGGAGCGATATCAATCTGTCTTAAACCATGCTCAAATTCTATATGTCTTTTAAAACGCATAACTCTTTTAATTATTGTGTAAAAAATTCACTATTTCCGTAGAAATCTGTTCCATTTCTAGAATAACATGATTTACTCTACCTACAAGATAATTATAAGCTACAAAAGTAGGTATTGCCACTACTAAACCAAAAACTGTAGTAAGCAAAGCTTCCCAAATTCCTCCTGCCAAATCAGCCGCAGAAACTGGATTAAAGGTACTTGTTTTTGTCTGAATAGTATAAAAACATTTTACCATTCCTGTAACGGTGCCCAGAAGACCTAAAAGAGGAGAAATGTGGGCAATGGTAGCCAGCATATTCAAATTTTTCTCTAAATGCGGTATCTCATAGAGAGCGGTTTCCTCAATTGCTTCTTTTATTTCCTCTTTGCCGCGATCGAATTTCAAGATTGCCGCCTTCACTACACGAGAAACAGAAGTGTTTTGTTGATCACATAATTTAACTGCCTCTTTTATATCGTGTCGCTTTAATTTATCCTTAATATCCTTTAAGAACAGTTGAGCATCATCAATACTATTTTTATGTAAAAAATATAACTTCTCTAGAATAATTGCTAAAGCAAATATCGAACAAATAAGAATTGGCCACATCACTGCCCCACCCTTCAAAAACAGTTGCCACATCTCTAAGCTCCTTTCTTTTATTGTAAACCAAGCAAATCAAGCCTCTCCTTTGCGTACTTTGCTTCTTGAACATCCATCTGTAATATCTTCTGATATATGCTTTTAGCTGATTGAATATCCTCTCTGTCTTCATAAATTTGAGCTATCCTTAACAATGCCTTTGCGCATAAAGATTTATTCTGTGGATAAAAATAACTTACCTTAAGGTACTCCTGGATGGCTTCATCTAAACGAAAGGCTTCTTGAAAACACTCTGCAATTCTAAACTGAAAAAAAACTGCCTGTTTAGAAGAAGAATTTTCTATGGCTTTACGATAAAAATCGATCGCTTCCTCGAAATTACCTACAGAATAACTAA
>JAMWCP010000041.1 GCA_023819665.1 Candidatus Omnitrophota bacterium | reverse complement strand
GAACCCCAAAGTCACAGGTTAAAACTGAACCCAAAGTTAATCCTAAAAATATAGAACCCGTGGAAAATCCTATACGACCGGAAGGAAACCTTCCAGGTGGATATTATCCACCGGGTAGATATAGGGTTAATAATGAAGAAATACCTATTTTCTGGGCGACATGGACGGTGGATAATAATGGAAATAATGAGATAGAGTTATTCCCAACAGCTGATAAATTAACTAAAGAAAGTGGTAGTGTATATCTGAGATATCTTGGTACTGAAGAGTATAATGACACACTGTACGATGTTTATCAAATTTCTGAACGACATTTTATTTCTACTACTTCAGGTGTAGGTCGGGTTATTCTTTTGCCTGCAAATCAAAGAATCAATAAGATTGGATATTCTTTAGGGATAATAGAACCATTAACTAAAACTTATTCTTTTGAATCTCAAGATGTATTGAAAACTACATCTACATGTTTTATATTAATCTTTGAAAAGAAGGAAGGCGTTTCAGATTTTTCCCCCACCCTCCAAGGGACTTATTATGAATTGAAAGGAGTACTTACGCCTGGTTCCATATTAAAAATTGAAGAGGTGGTTCATTATAATATGCCTGCTGTAATATCATTACGAAAGACAGGTGCGTCCGGAAGGACAAAATTCCTTTTAAGTACAGATGCTTCTGTATATAAAATATCTTGGCAAACTTCTATGGGAAAGCAAGAAGGATATATTATTATAGACGAAAAAGGAAATAGAGTTTACGGTGCAAAAATTAGTGGGGAATTTAAGCTGAGTCTGGAAAAAATAAAAATATCTAAAGCATTTGATTATGAATAGACAATAATAATTTCTATAATCCCTTTTATAATCCTTCCCCTTTAGGATTTTATAATCCTTTTAATGATGTCATCTTCCAATAATCAAAATAAACAATTCCTGTATTATTAATTAATTGATTAATAAGAGTTGACTTAAATTATAAGTTAACGTATAATAAATTTAAATTTTTAAGAAAGGAGACAAGAAGTATGAGGTTAGCTAAGGAGAGAAAAAAGTCAATCATTAATGATTTTAAATTGCATTCAAAAGATACAGGTTCAACCGCAGTCCAGATAGCCCTCCTTACTCAGAGAATAAACGATCTTACTGAGCACTTGAGACGCCATCGCAGAGATTTTAGCTCACGACGGAGTTTGCTTGTTTTGGTAGGAAGACGCAGACGACTTCTAGAGTATTTGAAGAGAAACGATCTCAAGGAATATTTAAAGATAGCAGAGAAACTGCATCTAAAGAAATGACAAAAGAAATTCAAACCCTTAGAGACAAACTTATAATTCAGACAGGTAAATTAGCGCGGCAGGCAAATGGTGCAGTGGTAGTTCAGTATGGAGGGACAGTGGTTTTGGTAAGTGCTTGTATCTCTGAAGAAACAAAAGAAGACTTAGATTTTGTTCCTTTAACTGTAGAGTATCAAGAAAAAACCTATGCCGCGGGTAAAATTCCTGCGGGTTTTTTTAAAAGAGAAGGAAGACCTTCGGAGAATGAAATTTTAGTTTCTCGTCTCATAGATCGTTCTCTACGGCCACTCCTGCCTAAAGGACTATTAAATGAAGTTCAGATAATGGCAATTGTGCTTTCTAGTGATGGGGAGAATGATCCGGATATCCTTTCTATAATAGGAGCATCTTTGGCATTAGAGATATCTGATATTCCTTTTTCAAATGGAGTCGCTGCTTGCAGAGTCGGTTACGTAGATAATCAATTTATTTTTAATCCCACATATGTAGAATTGGAGAAATCTCTTTTGGATTTGGTAATAGCAGCTAATGCCTCTGGGATAGTAATGTTAGAGGCGAGATCAAAGGAGGTTTCGGAAGATCTTTTTATAGAAGCGGTGAAATTTGGGTTTGAAAACATAAAACAGATTCTTGAATTACAAAAAGATTTCGTTAGAGAAAATACCAAGTCAAAACTTAATTTAAAATATAAAGAGGTAAATCCGCAGTTAATAGAAAAGGTAAAACAAATTAGCGAGGATAGAATTATAACTATCCATCAGTTTCCTGATAGAGAAACCCGACATAAAAATAGAGAGTTACTTTTAAAAGAACTTCAAGATATTCTAGTTGTTCATAATTATACTTTAGAAGAGATAAAAAATGCACTTTTAGAGATAGAGAGACGAAAGATAAGAGAGTATATAATTACTAATCAAAAACGGTTAGATGGCAGGGGATTTACTGATATTCGGCCTATCATTTGTGAAGTAGGAGTGTTGCCGCGGACACATGGTTCCTGTTTGTTTACGCGTGGTCAAACCCAAAGTTTGGCCGTGACTACTTTAGGCACGGGAGAAGATCGTCAGCTTATAGAAGCTTTAGAAGGAGAGACGTATAAAACCTTTATGTTACATTACAGTTTTCCTCCTTTTAGTGTAGGAGAAACTGCGCCGGTACGTGGTCCGGGACGTAGAGAGATAGGGCACGGTGCTTTAGCAGAAAAAGCAGTTTTAGCGGTAATGCCTAAAAAGGAGGATTTTCCTTATACTATTAGAGTAGTTTCTGAGATCTTGGAATCCAATGGTTCTTCGAGTATGGCTACTGTATGCGCTGCCAGTCTTGCTTTAATGGATGCAGGAGTGCCTATAAGAGAACCAGTGGCAGGAATTGCTTTGGGGTTAATCAAAGAGCACGATAAGATAGCAATTCTTACTGATATCAATGGATTAGAGGATCGTTTTGGAGATATGGATTTTAAAGTAGCAGGAACAAAAAATGGTATAACTGCAGTGCAATTGGATTTAAAAATTGAAAATGTAGATATAGAATTTTTGAAACTGGCTTTAAGACAATCTAAGGAGGCCCGTTTATATGTCTTAGAGAAGATGAAGGAGGTTTTAAGTTATCCTCGCTCACAGATATCTGTATATGCTCCCCGCCTAGAGAGATTAAAGATTAATCCTGAGAAGATCGGGGAACTCATTGGTCCGGGTGGAAGAACAATTAAAAAGATTATTAATTCTACAGGAGTAACTATAGATATTGGCGACGACGGAGAAGTGATGGTTTCTGGATTTGATTTAGATAATTTTAAAAAGGCAATAGCAATGATTGAAGCAGCCACTACTGATATTGAAATAGGTAAGATCTATACTGCTAAGGTAAAACGCGTGGTGGCATATGGAGCTTTCTGTGAGGTATTTCCTGAACGCGAAGGACTCATCCATATTTCGGAACTCGCAGATTATTTTGTAAAGAATGTAGAAGATGTAGTAAAGGTGGGAGAAGAGATAAAAGTTAAAGTAATTGGGATGGATGAATTAGGGAGACTTAATTTAAGCAGAAAACAAGCATTACGCGATGAGACAAGGAAGAAAGATTAATGAAATAAAAGGGCTGATTATTTTAGCTAGTGGTTTGATTATATTAATGAGCCTGGTTTCTTTTTCTTGGGAGGATATTAAGTTATTTTCTTTCCCTTACAATATTCCTAGTCGTAATTGGGTGCGCACTTTTGGAGTATATGTAGCAGGGGTTCTTCTTTTTTTCTTTGGCTGGTCCAGTTATTTAATCTGTGGATATATTATCTGGGGGGCAATAAGATTATTCAAAAACAGACCTTTCTGTTTTAGAGGAATTCAGATTTTAGGTTTTTTAATATTTCTCATATCCTTAAGTGGACTTTTTAGTTTATTGGGAGGGAAACAGGAATATTCTAAGTTTTTATACGGTGGATTCATGGGTATGTGGTTGGAACAGATCACTAATATTTATTTTGGGAAAGTGGGGAGTTTAATTATTTTTCTTACTTTTGTAATGCTTTCTTTTAGTCTTATAAGTGATATTTTAGTTTCTGTTTTTTTTATTAAAGTATTTTATGTTTTTAATGGAGTTATAGAATTATTTAAAAGTTATTTGTATAAAAGATCGATTCAAAAAAAAGACATAGATATACAGTCAGTTGTTTTAAATAAAAAAAGGAAGATCCTCTCACGTTTTCTACCTGAACAGAAACAGGAAGATTCTACTTTAGAGTTAAAATCAAAGACTGCTTCTCTTAATATCACCCCTACACCTCAGATAAGCATAAAAGAAGTTGACTTATCAAAAAGAAAAATACAATTATCTCTGCAGAAGACAGTTTCTTCAACAAAAAGATCGGTTGTTGAAGAATCACAAGATTATAAATTTCCCTCTTTAGATTTGTTGGATTCTCCGCCACCTCTTGCGGAAAGACAAATTAAAGAAGACTTGACTGCTAATGCACGGATTTTAGAAGAAACCCTTGCGGACTTTGGTATTTCTGCAAAAGTAACCCATATTGAACGGGGACCAGTAATTACGCGGTATGAACTAGAACCTGCTGCAGGAGTGAAACTACAGAAGATAGTTTCTTTGGGCGATGATATTGCTCTTAATCTTAAGGCACAATCTGTGAGAATAGTTGCTCCTATACCTGGTAAAGGAAGAGTAGGAGTAGAGGTTCCTAACAGTCAGTCCAGTTTTGTTTATCTTAAAGAGGTCTTAACCTCTGAAGAGTTCCAAGGGTCAAGCTCTAAGCTTACCTTAGCCATAGGTAAGGATATTACCGGCAGACCCGTGATAGCAGATTTAAGAGATATGCCTCATCTTTTAATTGCCGGTACTACGGGTTCCGGCAAAACTGTTTGTGTTAACTGTTTGATTCTATCTATTCTTTTTCATGCTTCACCGCAAGAGGTAAAATTTATTATGATTGATCCTAAAATGGTAGAATTGGCTGTTTTTAATGAAATTCCTCATCTTCTCAGTCCTGTTTTAACAGAGGTAAAAAAAGTTAAAATGGCACTTAACTGGTTAGTTAATGAAATGGAAGAAAGATACAGATTATTTGCGAAAATAGGAGTTAGAAATATTGATGGTTATAATCAAAAGCAGGAAAAACTTCCTTATATTGTGGTAATTATTGATGAATTAGCGGATTTAATGATGGTAGCCGGAGAGCATATCGAGTCAGCAATTACACGGCTAGCACAGTTATCTCGTGCGGTAGGAATACATTTAATTTTAGCTACCCAGAGACCATCAGTAGATGTAATTACAGGTATAATTAAAGCAAATTTTCCTGCACGCATATCTTTTAAAGTTGCTTCCAAGGTAGATTCCCGTACAGTATTAGATATGAATGGTGCAGATATGTTGTTAGGTAAAGGAGATCTGTTATTTTTAAAACCGGGGGAGTCAAGACCTATACGGGCTCAGGGAAGTTTGGTTTCAGAAAAAGAGATAGAGAGAGTTGTAGAGTTTATTCGTAAGCAGGGAAAGCCAGTTTATGAAGAAGAAATTTTACAAGAGGGACTTTCTTCTTTTGTCTCTGATCAGAAGGATGAATTTTATGAAGAGGCAGTAAGGATAATTATGGAGACAGGGCAGGCTTCTGCTTCAATTTTACAGAGAAGATTAAGAATGGGTTATACACGCGCCGCCCGCATTATTGATATGATGGAACAAGAAGGTTTGCTTGGCCCTTATGAGGGTAGTAAACCCCGTAAGATTCTTGTAGATAGAGAAGAATGGCTTAGAAAAAATATTAGTTCCAAAGATGAGCAGAAGTGATAAGGAAGAAACTTTAGGAGAGACACTCAAACGGGTGAGGTTAGAGAAGAGGTTACGTTTAGAAGAGGTACATCAGAAGACAAAGATTCCTATAAAATTTCTTGAGGCAATAGAAGAAAATCAGTCCCCATCAATGAATCCGGTTTATATAAAAGGCCTTATAAAGATTTACTGTAATTTTTTAGATTTGGATTATCGCAGTTTATTAGAAAAATTCCCTTTAGAGACTAAGGGTGGTTCAGAAAAAAAAGAAAACGCTATGCTTCTTGCTACACCGAAGTTTAAAGTGCAGAGATTTTTATTTATAAAGACAACCGTAATTATATTATCAATTATACTACTTTTTATGTTAGGATTATTTATGTTGAAAACTAAAACTAAGAAACCACCTTCTCTAGCACAGAACTATAAAACAGAGGCAGCTTCACATAAGACTTTTCTTGAATGGCCTAAAGAAAAAACAATCTCAGAAGTAGCAGATAAGACAATAAAAGTAAGTTTACGTGCTAATCAGGACTGTTGGGCAAAAGTTACGGTGGATGGGAAAGTGGTTTTTCAGAGTATTTTGAAAAAGGGTCGCTCTGGATCTTGGGAGGCAAAGGAGAGTATAAAGCTTTCTTTAGGAAATGCGGGAGGGATTGAGCTTTATGTGAATGACAAACCTTTTTCTACATTGGGGAGAAGTGGTCAGATAATTCGCGATCTTATCATCGATCCAGAAGGAATAAAGGTTATAAGATGATGAGAAAAAATATAGGAGTTTTAAGTTTTGGTTGTTGTAGGAATCTTGTTGATACAGAGACGATTTTATCACTTCTTAGAGATAAAGGTTATAGAATTGTGGAGCTAAATAGAGCCAAGATAGCAATTGTAAATACATGTGCTTTTATAAAGAAGGCAGTAGAAGAATCAACGGAAGCAATTAAGGAGTTAATTTCTTTAAAGAAAGAAGGTAAAATTGATAAAATTATTGTTTATGGTTGCTTGGTGGAACGCTATAAAGATAGATTGCTTTTATCTCTTGAAGGTATAGATGCCATGGTAGGTAGAATTTCTCTTAATCATAGTTTAAGGAAATATTTTATCACACCTAAGCATTTTGCTTATCTAAAGATATCTGAGGGATGTAATAATTTTTGTAGTTTCTGTGTTATCCCACATATAAAAGGAAGATATCAGAGCCGGCCAGTGGAATCTATAATTGAAGAGGCAAAACTACTGGATAAAAGGGGAGTAAAGGAAATAAATTTGATAGGTCAAGATATTACCCTTTATGGAAAAGATATATCACCACATTTGGATTTAGTTACTCTTTTAAAAGAGATACTAAGAAATACTTGTAATATCTCTTGGATAAGATTGCTCTATCTTTATCCTCATCGTATTACAGACGAATTATTGCAGCTTATTAACAATGAACCACGCATATGTAAATATATGGATCTACCTTTACAGCATATAAATGATCGTATTTTAAAACTGATGAATAGAGAGACAGGTTCAGCCGATATTTTTAATCTTATTAAAAGAATTAGAGAAAAAGTTTCTTCTGTTTTTATTAGGACTACCCTTATGGTGGGTTTTCCTACTGAAACTGATGAAGAATTCGAGGAATTAGTTGATTTTGTAAAAAGGGTAAAATTTGAGAGATTGGGTGTCTTTATATATTCTAAAGAGTCGCAAACTCCTGCGGCAAAGATGAGATATCAGATACCTTATTTAGTTAAACAAAAGAGATTTAATCGCCTTATGCAAGTACAGCAGGAAATATCTGCTCAGATAAATAGTAAGTTTATGGGTAAGATTTTAGAAGTATTGATTGAGGAGAGACATGATGAGTATTGTTATCTAGGGCGTACTATGTATGATGCACCTGAGGTGGATGGGACGGTATGGGTAAAGAGTAATTTCCCTTTAGAGATAGGTAGTTTTGCTAAGGTAAGAATAATCGATACCTTAGAGTATGATTTGGTAGGAGAGTATATAGGATGAACATAGCGAACCGGATAACATTGTTTAGAATAATTGCTACTTTTGTTTTTATGTTTTTTCTTTCTAAGAACGGACTTTTGGCAAAAACATTAAGTTTTATAGTGTTTATATTAGCCGCTCTTTCTGATTATTATGATGGTTTCATCGCACGCAAGAAAAATATAGTCAGCGACTTTGGTAAACTTATGGATCCTATTGCAGATAAAATTTTAGTTTTAGCTGCTTTTGCTATGTTTGTTCAGATGCGATTGGTTGAAGCTTGGATGTTTGTAATTATATTTTCGCGGGAGATATTGATTTTTTCTTTAAGATTGTTCGCTTTAAGTAAAGGAAAGATTTTAGCAACTACTCAAGTCGGGAAACATAAAACTTTTTCTCAGATGGTAGTGGTTTTTATTATATTGGGTTTTATCATTTTTAAAGAAATAATGTTAGAATTTTATACTTGGAATCCTGCATGGGAGAAATTCTTATATCACACCATTTATATTGTAATGCTTATTACTGTAGGGCTAACCATTTATTCTGGTATATCTTATCTTTGGAAGAACCGCCAGATAATTGTGAAGATTTGATTTTATATGAATAAAGGAAAAATTTTTATAATTAAGATGATCGTGAGTTTCTTCTTTTTGGGGTATCTATCTTTTCTGCCGGGCACAATTACTAGTTTCATCTGTCTTTTTTTTGTCTGGTTTTTAAGAGGTTCGTTTTTATTTTATTTATCCCTACTTTTTTTAACCATTATTCTGGGATTTATTACTACCACTAAGGCAGAGAAGATTTTTAATAAAAAGGATTGTCAAAAGATAGTTATCGATGAAGCAGCAGGGGTATTTTTAAGTTTTTTACTTGTGCCATTAGATCTTAAGAGTTTATCGGCAGGATTTATTATTTTTAGAATACTTGATGCAGTAAAGATATTTCCTGCCTATTTCTTGGAAAGACTATCTGGCGCAAAAGGGATAATGTTTGATGACTTAGTGGCAGGTATCTATACTAATATTATTCTTCAAGTAGTTTTTAGATTTCTTACATAGAGTTCTTCGTATATAGGTCCGTGGCTTACTAATGTACTTTTATAAAGAACGATTTCCTTTACAGTAAATTCTTTCTTTTCTTGGATTATATACTCACTGAGGGGTTCTAATCTTTCCGTCAGTTTCTTAACATTCTGAAGGGAACGTAATCTTCCTAGGGTTATATGAGAAGTAAATGGACGTTTTTCTTTTGGTATACCAATTTTTTTTATTTTATCATCCAATGCCTCAGCTATATTTTTCAATTCCTCATTCCCTTTTTCTATACCCACCCAGATTATCTTAGGCAATTCTTTTTTAGGAAAGACACCCAATGAAGAAATGCTAACTACAAAGGGATTTATTCTTTCTCCCACACTATCCATAATTTTTTTAACTAAGGGGATTTTGTCTTCTTTTATTTCACCTAAAAATTTTAGAGTAATATGGATATTTTCTGCTTTTACCCATTTTACATCTAAGCCGGCAGTCTTCAATTCATTCTGTATGTTTTCTAAAAAATTTTTGATTTGTGATGATATAGGGATGGCGATGAATGTTCTCAATCAAGAATCTCCTTTATCAACTCTAGTGCTTTAAAGGAAGCTTTTTTTCTTATGGTATCACGGTTACCTTTAAAAAGGAAACGCCAACAAAGATCCCTATGTTTAGTTTGTATAGCGATAAAAACCGTCCCTTTGGGATTTTTTTTTGTTTGGCCTGTAGGTCCCGCTATGCCTGTAAGTCCCACACCTATATCTACACCGGCAAGCTTTCTTATAGAAGAAGCAAGTAAGCGGGTGATTTTTTCACTCACAGAACCTTCTTTTTT
>JAMWCP010000040.1 GCA_023819665.1 Candidatus Omnitrophota bacterium | reverse complement strand
TTCTATTATGCATGCGAATAATGAGATTGGTACAATCCAACCCATAAAAGAATTAAGTAAGATTGCACATGAAAAAGATATCTACTTTCATACCGATGCAGTTCAAACCGTAGGACATATCCCGGTAGATGTCAATGAACTGGATGTGGATCTCCTTTCTTTATCTGCGCATAAATTTTATGGACCTAAAGGAGTGGGTGCACTTTATGTGAGAAAGGGTACACGCCTGGTAAGATTTTTACACGGTGGAGACCAGGAAAGAGGCCTGCGTGCCTCTACCCATAATACCGCAGGAATCGTAGGGATGGCTAAGGCATTAGAGTTGTGTCAGAAGAATATGGCTAAAGAGATAGAATTTCAAGAAAGATTACGCGATAGAATAATAAAAGAGATTCAAGAAAAGATCCCCGAGGTTTATCTTAATGGCCATCCTAAGTTAAGACTTCCTAATAATGTTAACTTTTCTATAAAGTATATTGAAGGAGAGTCTATTTTGCTGCATTTAGATTTGTTGGGGATTGCGGTCTCCACAGGTTCTGCCTGCACCTCAAGTTCTCTTGAACCCTCGCATGTATTACTGGCTATTGGTTTATCTCCTGAGATCGCCCATGGTTCTTTAAGGATTACCTTGGGCAGGTGGACAAAAGAAGGGGATATTAATTATCTTTTAGAAAAGCTTCCTGAGGTGGTTGATAAATTACGGGCGATGTCTCCGCTTTATAAAAAGGAAAAGTAAGATGGAAAATTATACTGAAAAAGTAATGGAGCATTTTATGCATCCTCGGAATGTAGGAGAGATTTCTGATGCCGATGGAGTGGGTACGGTAGGGAATCCGGTCTGCGGTGATGTGATGAGAATGTATATTAAGATTAAAGATAATATTATCACGGATGCCAAATTTAAGACCTTTGGTTGCGGAGCAGCCATTGCTACCAGTTCCATGGTTACTGAGATGGTTAAAGGTAAAACTATTGAGGAGGCATTAAAGATTTCTAACCGTGCGGTAGCTGAGGCATTGGGAGGACTTCCGCCTATAAAGATGCACTGTTCCGTTTTAGCAGAGCAGGCATTAAGAAAGGCATTAGCAGATTATTATAGAAAGATCGGCAAAGACCCTTCTTCTTTTGAACCTCCAGATGAACATCACCATGGTCAGGAAGAAGAGAGATAATTTATATGAGTCTCTAAAATTTTGCTGATATTCTTCTTTATTATGATATAATAATAAAAATAAGCGAGGTGAAAATGAAAGAGAAGATAGAGCAGGCATTAGAAAAAATTCGAGGAATGCTGTGGCAGGAAGGGGGAAATGTAGAACTGGTTGAGGTAACTGATGAGGGCGTGGTTAAAGTAAGACTTACCGGAAGTTGTAGTATGTGTCCGATGTCCTCCATGACCTTAAAGATGGGGATTGAGCGGATCTTAAAAGAAGAGGTTCCCGAGGTAAAAGAGGTAATTGCAGTTTAAGTATATCAAGTTCATTCAAAAGAGGATAAAAGATGCGCACAATAAGGGAGATAAATGAGAAAATAAAAAAAGGTAAAGTGGTGGTGGTGACTGCTGAGGAGATCATTGATCTGGTTGATAAAAAAGGATTAAAAAAGGCAGCCCAAGAGGTGGATGTGGTAACTACGGGGACCTTTGGTCCAATGTGTTCATCGGGTGCATACTTTAATATCGGACATTCTAAGCCCCGAATTAAGTTGGGTGGGGGAATCTGTAGACTTAATGATGTTCCTGCTTACTGTGGTTTTGCGGCAGTGGATATATTTTTAGGAGCGACTGCCCTTCCCGAAAGCGATCCTTTAAATAAGGTCTATCCGGGTGAATTTAGATACGGCGGAGGCCATGTGATTCAGGATTTAGTTTCCGGCAAAGACATCCGTTTAGAGGCAGAAGCGTATGGCACCGATTGTTATCCCCGCAGGAAATTAGAGACCTATATAAACATAAAAGACTTAAATGAAGCTGTATTGTTTAATATCCGGAACTGTTATCAGAATTATAATGTAGCGGTGAATCTCTCGGAACGGATCCTCTATACCTATATGGGGGTTTTAAAACCGCGTTTAGGAAATGCCAATTACTGTTCTGCAGGACAACTTTCTCCGCTTTTAAAAGATCCTTACTATAAAACTATTGGTATCGGAACAAGGATATTTTTGGGTGGAGGGATGGGTTATGTTGTCTGGCAGGGAACACAGCACAATCCTTCAGCTAAAAGAAAAGAAAATGGGATTCCCTGTGTACCTGCAGGAACTTTGGCAGTAATCGGTGATTTAAAACAGATGTCAGGTTCTTGGTTGGTAGGTACCAGTATGCTTGGTTACGGTGTAAGTTTAACTGTAGGCATAGGTGTTCCCATTCCTATTTTAGATGAAGAGATCTGCAGATACACCGCGGTAAAGGATGTAGAGATCTATGCCCCCATTGTAGATTACAGTCAGGATTATCCCCAGATGACCGGTAAGACTTTAGGGGAGGTAAATTATGCCCAGTTAAGAAGTGGCAAAATTGTTATAGAAGGAAAAGAGGTTCCTACGGGAGCGCTCTCCAGCTATTCTAAGGCAAGGGAGATCGCTGAGATTTTAAAAAGCTGGATTAAAAAAGGCGAGTTTCTTTTAACTGAACCGGTAGCACCTCTACCGGCAGTAGAATCCGGTTACACCTTTAAACCATTAAAGGAAAGACCGATTTAATTTAGTAATAAGATGATTTCTAAAAGAATAGTTTTGCATTTTCCTCAAAGATTAGTAGATCAGCCTATTGTTTATAAGTTAGTTAAGGATTATGATCTAAAGTTTAATATCCTGAAGGCTTATGTTACTCCCCAGGAAGAAGGTCTGATGGTTTTAGAGTTAACCGGAGAGGATGAGCAGTTTAAGAAGGGAATAGAGTATCTTGAATCCTGCGGTGTAAGGATTCAACCCTTAAGTCAGGATATTATTCGCAATGAGACCAAATGTACGGATTGTGGTCTGTGTGTTCCGATATGCCCTACCCAGGCGCTGATAGTGGACCCTTTAACTTCAAAAGTCTTATTTTACGATAATAAGTGTATTGCCTGCGAACTCTGTGTAAAGGTCTGCCCTACGCGGGCAATGGAGGTACATTTTTAGATCTCTTTCCTTAAAATAATAGATTACTCTAAAAAATAGAGGTATAATTTAGTCAAAAAGGAGGAAGTATGCGAGTGGGATTCCAGGAGATTTTATTTATATTGCTTATGTGTCTTCTGCTTTTTGGAGCAAAGCGGCTTCCCGAGATTGGCCGGGCTTTAGGCAAAACCATAAAGGAATTTAAAAAATCTATCAAAGAAATAGATATAGAAGAGAAGAAAGAAGATCCTTCTTAATAAATGGAGAAAAGATTAACTTTTCTTGAGCATCTGGAGGAATTAAGAAGAAGGATTATTATAGTATTAATTTTTTTTATTCTTAACTCTACTATTTGTTTTTTCTTTTCTCCCCACATATTAAAAATTCTTAAATTACCTGCCGAAAGTCTTATAGAAAGATTAGTTTATTTTAGCCCTCTGGAGACAATTTTGATATATATGCGCATAGCCATCATGGGTGGAGTTGTTCTATCTTTACCGGTGATTCTTTATCATCTATGGGCATTTATCTCTCCGGCTTTGCAAGAAAAATATAAAAAATACGCTTGGCAGTTTGTAATTTTTTCTTGTTCTCTGTTTCTTCTGGGTATCGGTTTTGGTTATTTTATATTTTTGCCCTATATTTTGCGTTTTCTTTTGAATTTAGGTAAGGATGTATTACAACCTTTAATCTCGGGTTCCGCCTATCTTTTTTTTGCTAGCAGCATTCTCCTTTCTTGTGGATTTATCTTTCAGTTGCCAGGAGTAATAATTATTTTAAATAAATTAGGCCTGGTAAATTATCAATTTTTAAGAAGAAAGAGAAGATGGATAATCCTTTTTATCTTTATACTGTCTGCAATCGTTACACCCACTACAGATATCTTTAGTTTACTTGTATTTGCTTTGCCTTTATTTATTCTATATGAGATAAGCATAATTCTGGCGAGGTTTTTAAGATGAGAAGTTTTTTAAACAAAAGAATTACCCGCAAGGAGTTTTTTAAAAAAAGTTTTCTCTTAGGCATATCGAGTCTAGTTCTTAAAGTTACAGAGGCTTTTAGTGGTTCAAAAGTAAATTTTAAAAAAGAAGCCTCTTACTATAAAAAGATAGATACCCATACTATTCAGTGTGAACTCTGTCCTCGGCGATGTATATTGGCTGAGGGGCAGCGTTCCTTCTGTCGGGCAAGAGAACCAAAGGAGGGAAAACTCTACTCTTTGGTTTATGGACTTGCCTGTGCAGTGCATATTGACCCAATAGAAAAGAAACCCCTGTTTCATTTTTTGCCAGGAACTCCCATATATTCCATTGCTACTGCCGGCTGTAACTTTAGATGTAAATACTGTCAGAACTGGTCTATATCCCAATATCCACCAGAGGCCACCTCCAATATCTATTTAAAACCTGAAGAGATAGTAAGGCAGGCAAAAGAGAGGGATTGTCCTTCTATTGCTTATACCTATACTGAACCATCCATATTTTATGAGTATATGTTGGATACGGCAAGATTAGCCAAAAGATATGGTTTAAAGAATATGTATCATTCCAACGGTTCCTTAAATCCTAAACCTGTAGAGGAACTATCCCTGTATTTAGATGGAGCAAATATCGATTTAAAGGCATTTAATCAAAAATTCTATACAGATATATGCTCAGGTTATTTGGATACAGTCTTAAATACTTTGAAAATCCTAAAACAAAATAAGGTTTGGTTGGAGATTACCAATTTGGTTATCCCTACCTTAAATGATGATCTTAAAGAGATCAGGCAGATGTGTTTATGGATTAAAGAAAATTTGGGGAAAGATACACCCTTACATTTTAGTCGATTCTGGCCACAGTATAAACTCACTTATCTTTATCCTACACCGCTTGAAATATTAGAAAGGGCAAGAGACATTGCTTTAGAGTGCGGACTGGATTTTGTTTATATCGGAAATATCCCTGGACATCCGGCAGAGAATACCTACTGTCCTAACTGTAGAAGAATAGTAATTGAACGAAGGGGTTTTAGTGTATTGAATAAACAGATAGATGAAAAGGGTCTCTGCAAATTCTGTGGTTATGGATTACCTGGGGTCTGGGCTTAAGAGACACATATCCCGGCGTATTTTTCTTAAAAAAACTTTAAAATTTTTAGTGGGGTTGGGTCTTATAGATCTTTTAGGAGATTGGTGTTACTTTGATAACTCTGAAGCAGAAGAAGATTTTCTTTTAAAAGAGGCAATGTTTTATAAAAAACTGGATAATCAGGTTGTTCAATGTAAGGTTTGTTTTCGGCGTTGTATATTAGAGAATGGTCAGAGGAGTTTCTGTAGAAATAAAGAAAACAAAGAGGGCAGACTCTATAGTTTGGTTTATGCTCGGCCCTCCGCAGTTCAGATTGATCCCATTGAGAAAGAACCTTGTTTTCATATGCTTCCGGGGACAGAAATTCTTTGTTTTGGTACTGCCGGCTGTAACTTTAGATGTAAGTTCTGCCATAACTGGCACCTTTCTCAGAGGTCAATTGAAGAGATGGGACAGATCTTTAAAATTACACCTCAGGATGCGGTAAAGATTGCCTTAGACAAAAAGATTCCCACTTTATCTTTTACTTATAATGAACCGAGTAGTTTCTACGAGTTTGTTTATGAGACAGCGGTTTTAGCAAAGAAAAACGGCCTAAAGATTCTCTGGCACACTAATGGTTCTTTAAATCCGGAACCTTTAAGAGAACTGCTTAAATATACAGACGCAGTAACCGTGGATTTAAAAAGTTTTACAGAAGAGTTTTACCAAAATATCTCTGAGGCAAAGTTAGAGCCGGTATTAAATACACTAAAATTTATTAAAGAAGAAGGAAAGTGGCTTGAGATTGTAAACTTAGTTATACCTACACTAAATGATGATCTCCAAGATATCAAAAGGATGTGTTTGTGGATTAAAGAAAACTTAGGGAAAGATATCCCCTTACATTTTTCCCGATTTTTTCCTAATTATAAACTTACTTCTCTTCCTGCTACACCTATTACTACCTTAGAACTTGCCTATAGAACTGCCAAAGAAGTAGGACTTGATTATGTGACCATCGGAAATGTTCCCGGACATATTTATAATTCTACCTTTTGTCCCTTCTGTGATAAAGTTCTTATTGAACGCAGGCACTTCACGGTGTTAAATAACAATATTGTAGATGGTAGATGTAAATTCTGCAAAAATTCTATTCCCGGTATCTGGAGTTAACCTTTTGCTAAAATTATACCGGATAAAAAATTATACCGGATAAACTGATCACCTTGATTATTGCCAATAAAAGACAGGTCTTTATTATTCCTATTACAGGAACCAGACTAATGGAAACAATTAACGCGGCAAAATAAGCGCCTGCTAAATCCAAGGCATAGAGTGTTCCGGCAGTCTTTAAGTGGTTTTTATTTTGGCTGGAGATTTTATTTGCCAAGGGAAATTCTGAACCCACCAGATACCCGGAGATACCGGAGAGAATAAAAAAGATAAAAGATAATTTAGGAGAATTATAACCGTTTAGATATAAAAGCAAGACTCCGGTTAAAAGAGAAAACCCGATCATCTTTAATTCTATCCGGGAGAAAGAAAAAATGTCTTTTTTTATCTTTTCTAAATTTCTATTCATCAGATAGCCTCCCAAAGCCAGACCCGCCATAAAGGCAGTCACTAAAAGGCCAATATGAGAGAAGACAAATCCATAGAAGGCCTGATAGGTATAGATGAGGATAAGATCAAAGCTCATTCCAAAAAATCCTGTGGTGGCAATCGCCATACCTACCGAGAGATATTTTAATCTTGGGAAAATAAACATAATAGAAATAAACCCCAGCCCAGATAAGATTATCCAGAATAAAACTATTTTGAAGTCTATCCTATCCAGGAGTAAAAAGAGCCTTTCTAATTTTGGAGAAAATATACTATTCCAGTAGGCAACACTATAAAATGTAGCCGAAGGGAGAAGATCGTAATTCTTTCTTAAATTATAGTAATCTGCTAAAGAATCAAGAAACCACTCAAGCCACCTTGGATGCAGACGATACTTAAGATGGTATTCGCTAAGAACTTGGGTAGGGATGTTTTTCTCTTTTAGCCGATTTAACAAAATGTGCGGATCTATTTTGAATTCTTTGGGGCTACAGAGATAGAGATTGAAATCTCCGGGTATAATATTCACATAGAAGATATCTTTAAGCGTATTTAAAATCGAGCCGTTTAAATTGCGCGCCTGAGGATTCAGATAACTTAAAGAACCTACCAGGCTAAAACCAAATACCCCCCTTTCATTTAAAATCTTCTTTATATCCTGAAAGAATTCTTTAGTGTAAAAACGGTTCAACTGTAAAGTTGAAGGTATGGGCAGATTCATGATCACCACATCATATCTGGATTTTGTAATTTTTAAGAATCTTCTTCCATCTAGATGCTTTATCTCCAAGCGTTTATCTTTTAGTTCAGCTTCTGTAAGTTTTGTAGGAAATTCTTTGATGAGTTTTATAAGTAGAGGATCAAGTTCTATATAGGTGAGTCTTTCCACCGGATATTTAAGTATCTCCTGAATTACTCCTCCTGCTCCCCCTCCTAAGAGAAGTATATCTTTGGGATGAGGATGATTAAGTATTGTAAGATGTACCCGTTCTTCAATAGAGGCTATATCGGGTATGGGTGTGGTGATAAGGGGTACCCCATCAGAATAAAATGTATATTGATCTTGGGATTTAGTTACGACCAAATTCCCATATATAGAGTTTTGATAATTTAAGACCTCTTGCTTCTGCCATTGTTTTTTTATAGAGAAGAGATGGATTTTCTCCGCCATTCCGAAATTAATTATAGAAAGAAGGAGCAACAGGAAATTTAAAAGGATAAAGAAAAATCTAATTAAAGGCTCTTTTAATTTATCCTTAAGAAGCAAAAGGGCTGAGATTAAATTAAGCAGGCCAAGACAGAAGGCAACGGAAAACGAATTCAGTTTAGTAATCAATAGGTATGTAAACAGAGGACCCGCCAGGATAAAACCTGTTGCCTCCAGGATATAAACCTTTCCGGCTGATCCTACTGATTTCCTGGAGCTATCTGAGAGAAGGCGACAACCAAAAGGAAACTGTGCTCCATCCAAGAAACTTAAAGGCAGAAGCACAAAAAACGAACCCCCCAATATAGGGAGGCTCCCTAAGCCTTCTGCGGGATTTATCCCTGCGAGATTTTTTATATTCCGGATAATAAATATACTTAAAGGAAGATATACCGCAATACCTGCCTGAAGCAAAGCATAAATAAGTGATGGATTTTTTGCTTTTGAAGAGATGCTTCCACAGATACTGCTTCCTGTTGCCTCCAGGATTATCCAATTAGCCATAATTATCCCAATAGTTAATTCATTTCCTAAAAAACTTACTAAAAATTCTCTAATAAGTAGTGTTTGGACGACAAGAGAGGTAAATCCCATGAGGATAAGGGCAAAGAAGAGATTTTTTTTCATAATATTTTTAATTTTTCTAATAATAAATATATTTTACCACTTTTCTAAAAATAAAACAAAAGTTTTAATGGACCACTTCTTGATATCTCTTTGTCTACCAATTACTTAGGTTGGCCGTCTCTATAATAAATTCTGTTAGGCTCCTTTTTATGTCTATTTATTTACTATTTATTTAAATGAAGGAAGGGCTGAGCGAATGGATTTTCAATTTTAAATAAAATTTATGTTCATTAGATTTTTCACAAATCCATTTTAGATCAAAAGGTGTGTTTCTACCTTTTATTATTAAAAAGAAGAGATCTAAGGCTATCAATATGAGAGTCATATAATGAGAGTCATATAAAAAATCTATCATCATAACAGCTATACGCTGCGCTTCTACCAATGTATTCATATGTATTCATAACCAGCGAGGAAAAAAAGTGTTTCTAAAATAGCAGAAATTAATTCATGTGACTGCCTTATATATCATTAAAAAACGGATCGCGATTATTAGTATATTGGGCTATTATCTCATTGTTTCCAAAGGTTCCTATCAAGACCGCAGGGATGTTTTGAAGTGCATTAGCAGCAGAGAGGGGATTTTTATTATTATCTCTTGCCTCTCTAAATAGCCGGGTACCTATTAGCATTGCTATCAGAGAGGCATTATAATCCGCTAAACTTTTTTTAGGCTCCCAAAGCACTACCGCGGAGCCTCCTCCTGTTTTTATATACTTATCTAACTGTGATGTTAGCTGATCTCTACCTACAAATATTAGCCCTAATTCCATCATAGTGGCGTCCCACTTTTGTTGTGTAGTTAGCCCACTCATTGAAGCATATTTGTTAGCTACGTACTCTGCAGTTCTTACCCAAAGGTCGAGACCTTGGGAGTCAGATTTATTCTTTTGACTAACACACTCGATACTGAGCAATAATAACTTTAAATTTATTGGTTTTAGCCGGAAAAACAACGGCTTTCAAGTTTTGAAAGAACGATTTTAAACCCACGGAAGAGAAGGCTAACGAGAGACGTGAATCTTTTAGCTACAAAAGGAGGTTGATACTTTCATATTATCATTCCTATTTTAATAGTTCCTTGACAAATTAGTATTTTTGTGTTATTGTTTTTAAAAACGTAGCACTATAAAAATTAAAAACTTTTAAATCTTTCTTTGGGGGAAATAAT
>JAMWCP010000002.1 GCA_023819665.1 Candidatus Omnitrophota bacterium | reverse complement strand
AAGAGAGAGGGTATTAAATACGCTATAATAGAGGTATCTTCACATGCTCTTGTGCAGCAGAGAGTAAAAGATGTGGATTTTTCCTATGCTATATTTACCAATCTTACACAGGATCATTTAGATTATCATTCCAGTATGAGTGCCTATTTTAATGCTAAAGCAGAGTTATTTAGAATGCTTGATGACAGGGCAAAAGCAATTATTAATATAGATGATAATTATGGTAGAAAGATTATGAGGCTTACGAATGCAGAAGTAATCACTTACGGTTTAAATAAAAAAGCAGATGTTTACGCTAAAGATATAAAGCTTGATATAAAAGGAAGTAGATTTACCCTTTTTACTCCCTATAAAAAAAATATAGAGATAAAGAGTCCTCTCTTAGGAGTATATAATATTTATAACATATTAGCTGCCTGTTCTTTTGCTATTTTAGAAAACATTGAGCTTTTAAATATTAAAAGAGCAATAGAAGAGTTTACTCCCCCTCCCGGTAGATTAGAGAATGTTTATCATAAAAATTTTTCTATATTTGTAGATTATGCCCATACTCCTGAGGCTTTAAAGAATGCGCTTTTGATATTAAGAAAGATTTTTAAAAAAAAGATAATTTTAGTCTTTGGTTGCGGAGGGGAACGTGATAAAGATAAAAGACCAAAAATGGGAAGAATTGCTACAGATTTAGCCAATTTTGTAGTGATTACCTCAGATAATCCTCGTAGCGAAGATCCGTTAGAAATAATAGAAGATATTTTGAAAGGGATAAAAGAGAAAAACTATATTGTTATTCCGGATAGAAGAGAAGCAATATACAGAGCGATCTCTGAGGCAAAAGAAGGTGATGTGGTTTTAGTGGCAGGGAAGGGACATGAAAAGTATCAGATAATAAAAGATAGAATTATTCCTTTCGATGATCGTCAGGTAATAAAGGAATATTTTAAAAAGGCCAAACCTTATGCCTAAGATTTTAGAGATAGTCAAAGCAACAAAAGCAGAATTAATAAGGGGAAATATCGATTTAGAGTTTTCTGATATTTGCATCGATACACGTAAGCTTAAAAAAGGGGAAATTTTTCTAGCTATAAAAGGGAATAGATTCGATGGGCATGATTTTATAAAAGAAGCGAAAGACAAAGGAGCAAGTGCTTTAATTGTAGAGAAATTACCTAAGATTATACCAGACATAACATTGCTTAAGGTTAATGACACAGTAAAGGCACTAACAGATATAGCTAAGTATCAACGTAATAAATTTCCTATTCCTCTAATTGCAATTACGGGTTCCAACGGGAAGACTACGACCAAGGAAATGTTGGCATACCTTTTGAGTTTAAAGTATAAAGTTTTAAAAAATGAAGGTACGCAGAATAACCAGATAGGTTTATCTTTAACATTATTAAAATTAGATAAAAGTTACGATATCGCTGTGGTAGAATTGGGGACGAATCATTTCGGTGAAATTGGATATCTGACCGAGATCTCTTCTCCACAGATAGGAGTGGTTCTTAATATTGGGCCTGCACATTTAGAGTTTTTCAAAGCTTTAGATGGTGTATATAACGAAAAGATCAGTTTAATTAAATCTCTCTCTTTTCCTTTTATAGGTATACTTAATAGCGATGATCCATTTTTAAGAGATGCTTTAAATAATCATATAAAAGATAAATTTCTGATAAGTTTTGGAATAAAACATAAAGCGGATTTTCAAGCTGATAATCTCAAATGGGAAAGACAGAGGGTGTCTTTCGTTATTAATCAGAATAAATTTTATTTGAATACTTTAGGTTTTTTTAATGTCTACAACGCATTAGCAGCAATAACAGTATGTAGATTATTCGGGTTTAGTTACAGAGATTTAATCTTAAGAGTTAAAAATTTTAAATTTCCTTCTCAGAGATTAGAAATAAAAAATATCAAAGGTATTACTTTTATTGATGATACTTATAACTCTAATCCTGTTTCTTTAAATGAAGCTTTGAAGGTTTTGGGTAGATTGAATATAAAAGGCAGAAAAATAGCAGTGATAGGGGATATGTTAGAATTAGGCAAAAATACAGATGAATTTCATTATAAGGCAAGTATACATATTTCAAGATTGTGTGATATAATAATAGGTGTAGGTAAATTTTTTGGAAAGATGGATAAAACAATCAGTTCATTTTATTTAAAAGGTAAATTAATTTTTACTTGCAATACTGCCAAAGAGGCAAAAGATATACTTATAAAGAAAGTTAAACCCTCCAAAGGAGATTTAATCCTAATTAAAGGCTCTCGCCTTATGTATATGGAGGAGGTGTTTAAATAATTTTATTAAGATAAAATGTTTTATCATTTATTTTACCCTCTGAGAGAGATATTTTTTATTTTTAATATCTTTCGATATATAACCTTCCGTTCGGCAATGGCAACTTTAACTGCTTTCTTTTTTACTCTTCTTTTAGGTCCACACCTTATTAAAAAACTAACCAAATATCGAATTGGTGCTAATATCAGAAAAAGAGAAGAAAGCGAGAGGCTTTATGAGCTCCATCAACATAAGGAAGGTATTCCCACAATGGGGGGAATAATGATAGTAAGTGCGATTATTTTATCTACCTTGTTGTGGGCACGGTTAGATAATCTATACATAAATCTGGCGATGTTAGTTTGTTTATGGTTAGCGGGATTAGGTTTTCTGGATGACTATCTTAAACTTAAAGGTTATCATCCCAAAGGGGTTTCCGTTTCCGTTAAACTTTCCACTCAAATAGCGCTGGGTTTATTAGTAGGAATTATTCTTTATTTAAAGATCCCTGATATAACTAAATTGGATATACCATTTTTTAAAAATATAAAATTTGACTTGAGTGTATTTTATATTCTTTTTGTAACTCTTGTAATTACAGCTAGTTCTAACGCAGTAAATCTTACCGATGGTTTAGATGGATTGGCTATTGGTATTGTGATTATGGTGGCATTTGCCTTTGCGGTTTTAAGTTATATCTGTGGTAATATAAAATTTAGTAATTATTTGTTTATTCCTTATCTAAAGGGTGCGGGTGAGCTTACTGTATTCTGCGCCGCTATTCTGGGCGCGGGTTTAGGTTTTTTATGGTTTAACTGTTACCCCGCTTCCATATTTATGGGTGATGTAGGTGCTCTCTCTTTAGGGGGCACCTTGGGAGCAATAGCAGTTTTCATTAAGAAAGAATTACTTTTGATTATCGTAGGGGGAATATTTGTATTGGAGGCATTTTCTGTTATATTACAATTTATTTCATTTAAATTAAGAAAAAAGAGGATATTTAAAATTGCTCCGTTGCACCATCATTTTCAGTTTTTAGGATGGTCAGAACCTAAGATAGTAGTAAGGTTCTGGATAATAGCAACGCTTTTAGCTCTTTTGACCATCGTAACTTTAAAGATAAGATAAAGCCATGTTAGATAGAACATATTACAGAGGCAAAAATATATTAGTGGTAGGATTGGGACGTAGTGGTTACGCCGCAGCTTCTTTGTTGGTAAAACTGGGTTCAAATGTAACTGTTAGCGAAAGAGATATAAACGATACATTGAAAGAAATGGCTTCCAAACTTAAAGCAGAAGGTATCAAAGTTGAGTTAGGAGGTCATAGAAAAGAAGTATTGAAGGATAAGGATTTAATAGTTTTAAGCCCAGGCGTGAATACTTATAATCCTATAGTAATAGAGGCAAATAGAAAAGGTATCCCCATAATAAGCGAGATAGAATTAGCTTATACAATTTGTCCTGCTAAGATTATTGCTGTCTCAGGAACTAATGGAAAAACTACGGTTACTACGCTGATTGGTAGATGTTTACAGCAGGCAGGCAAAAGGGTGTATATCTGTGGTAATATTGGAGTTCCTTTTTCCAGTAAAGTAGAGGAGATGTCAGGGGGTGATTTCGTATCTTTGGAAATAAGTTCATTTCAGTTAGAAAGAATAGTAAACTTTAAACCATTTATTTCTGTAATGCTTAATTTTAGTCCCGACCATCTTGATCGCTACCATAATATAGAAGGGTATTTAGAGGCAAAGAAGAGATTATTTATAAATCAAGATGAAAATGATTTTGCAGTTTTAAATTACGATGATCCTTTTGTGAGAGATATGGCCAAGATAATTATGGCAAAAATAATTTTCTTTAAAGATGAAGATGGAATGAATCAGAATTTTTCTGCGGTAAAAAAAGTAATCTCTATTTTGGGATTGGGTGAGGATATATTAGAGAATGTTTTTTCAAATTTTAAAGGTATAGAGCATCGCTTAGAATACGTAACAGGTTTTAAGGGAGTAAATTTTATAAATGATTCCAAGGCGACAAATGTTGAATCCACATTATGGGCATTAAAAAATATAGAGGGCCCCATAATTCTTATCGCAGGGGGAAGAAACAAGGGTTTAAGTTTTGATAAGGTTAAACCTGCGATTAAAAGTAAAGTAAAACTTATGGTACTTATAGGAGAAGCAAAAGATGTACTAAAGAAAGAATTTTCGGGGGTAGTCAACACAGAAGAAGCTTCTTTATTAGAAGAAGCGGTAAATATAGCTTTTAATTCTGCTTGTAGAGGTGATACAATATTACTTTCTCCAATGTGTGCAAGTTTTGATATGTTTAAAAATTATGAGGAAAGAGGCAATGTTTTTAAACAGATAGTAAAGGATTTAAATAAACGGTATGCGTAAAACTCGTCTTATAATTTTTACTAATCTGTTTATTCTACTTTTGTTGGGTATAATTATGATTTATAGCTCATCCTGTATATATGCCCAATCTCGATACAATGATGAGATGTTTTTTTTAAAAAAACATATAATTTTCGTTCTCTTAGGGTTATTTCTTATGTTTGGGGTAATGTGTTTCGATTATCGTATACTAAAACAGAAAGCGAAACCTCTGCTTTTGCTTGCTTTTTTGCTTTTGATTTTGGTTTTAATTCCTTTCATTGGTAAAGAATTAGGAGGAGCAAGGCGTTGGTTCAGATTTGGAGTCTTGAGTTTTCAACCTTCGGAATTTGCAAACATGGCATTAGTTTTATATATAGCAGATTGTATATCGCGCAAGAAAACAATTATACAGGAGAATTTTTTTAGAGGGATGTTTCCTCCTCTTTTGGTATTAGTAGCAATGGCAGTATTGATACTGATCCAGCCCGACTTAGGCACTGTTTTTGCTTTAGGATTAGTAGTTTTTATTATGTTCTTTGTTGCAGGTGTACCTATGAGGTACTTGATATTTATTATGTGTCTTTCCTTAGGTTTTTTTTATATATTAATTTTTACTTCTGCTTATCGTCGGGCACGGATTATGGCTTTTATAAATCCTTGGCAAGATCCGAAGAGGACAGGTTTCCAGATTATCCAATCTAACATCGCCTTGGGTTCGGGTGGTCTTTTTGGAGTAGGACTAGGACACTCACGCCAGAAGCTTTTTTATCTTCCTGCTTCACATACAGATTTTATATTTTCTATAATTGGAGAGGAGCTTGGTCTGTTAGGGACTTTGAGTGTTTGTTTTCTTTTTCTTAATCTTATTATGCAGGGTTTGAAAGTTTCTCGTTTTGCGCCGGATGTCTTTGGTACATTCTTAAGTTTAGGTATAATTATGATCATTGGTTTAAAGGCAGTGATAAATATAGGTGTTTCTTGTGGGGTTTTACCTCCAAAGGGACTTCCACTACCCTTTATAAGTTATGGTGGATCCTCGCTTGTCTTTGATATGATAGGGGTAGGTTTAATTTTAAATATTTCTCGTTTCTCTTGTCTGTTAGAATAATTTAAAATAATATGAAAGTTTTAATTGCGTGCGGAGGGACAGGAGGACATATTTTCCCTGCTTTAAGATTGGCTGAAGAGTTACAATTACGTAATAAATTTATAGATATTATTTTGGTAGTAGGAAGTAGTACTTTGGAGAAGAGGATTATTCCTAAAGAATATAAAATTATTAGATTAGATGCTTCTCCTATAAAATTGGTTTCCTTTAGCGAATTTATAATAAGTATTTTTAAGTTATTTAAAACACTTATAAAAAGTTTAATTATTTTATTAAGATTCAGACCTAATATAATAGTAGGATTTGGAGGTTATGCTTCTTTTTTTTTAGTGCTCTTCGGCTGGTTTTTAAAAATAAAGACTATCATTCATGAAGAAAATGTTCTAATGGGAAGGGCAAATCGGATACTTGCTCTTTTTGTAAATTCTATCAGTTTGGGTTTTATTCAAACCAGAGAAATTTTTTCTTTATATAAGGATAAAATGGTAATTACAGGAAATCCTTTAAGAAAAGATTTAAAAATAATAGATAGAAAAGAGGCGTTAGGATATTTTGACTTTCCCTCTGATTGTTTTACCATTTTAGTTATGGGTGGTAGTCAGGGGTCGTATCGGATAAACATGGAATTCTTGAAAGCTATCCATTTACTTAAGGATAAATTTATATTTCAAATAATTCATTTAAGTGGTGAAAGAGATTATGAGTTTTTAAAGAAGCAATATAATAATATGAATATTAAGGTAGTATTGTTTAAATTTTTAGATAAAATTCATTATGCCCTAAGTATCGCTGATCTGGCTGTCTGTCGTGCAGGAGCAATGACTATTTCTGAACTTATATTTTTTGGATTACCGGCAATAATCATTCCTTACCCATATGCATACCAACATCAGAGTTATAATGCCAAGATATTAGAAAGTAATGGCTGTGCACTTTTAATAGAAGAAGAAGAGTTAAATTTTAAACGATTGGCAGAATCTGTATTAGAATTAGTTGAAAATCCCTCAAGATTGAAAGATATGCGATATAATTATAATAGATTAAACAAAACCACTTCAATCGCTCTGTGGGATATAGTTTTATCTTCTAATTAAATATTTTTTAATATGTATAAAGATGTACACTTCATTGGTATAGGTGGAATTGGAATGAGTGGTATTGCGCAGTTATATCTAAAAGCGGGTATCAAGGTGAGTGGTTCAGATATCAGAAATTCGGAGAGATTAGAGTTGTTACGACTCAAAGGAGCAAAGATTTATTTAGGTCATAATCCTTCTTATATCCAGAATCAAGATTTGGTAGTCTACTCTTCAGCTATTAAAGAAAATAATCCAGAATTGGTAGAAGCGAGAAGAAGAAATATAAAGATATTAAAACGAGCTGAGGCTTTGGTGGAGATTATTCGGAATGTAAAACTGATTACAATTACAGGTTCTCATGGTAAGACTACTACTAGTTCTCTCATCGCCCATATTTTGAAAGAAGCACGTCTTCTTTCTGTCGCAGTTTTAGGAGGAGTGTGGCTTAATTTAAATAACAGTATCTGTTTAGATAGAGGTAATTTTTTTGTAGTAGAGGCAGATGAATCAGATGGGTCTTTTTTGTATTTTAAACCAAATTACTCTATTGTCACTAATATTGATTTTGAACATATGGATTATTATAAGAACATAGAGAATCTTCTGTCTACATTTGTCAATTTTATAAATAATATCTCTCAGGATGGTTGTCTGATTGCCTGTGCCGAGGATAAGAATATTATATCTATTTTAAAAAGGATTAATAAGAAAACAATTCTTTATGGTTTATCTCCACAGCTGGATGTATACGCGGAAGATATAAAATTTAACGGTTTAAGTTCCTGTTATAATTGTATTTATAAAGATAATTTTTTAGGAAGGTTTTCGCTTAATTTAGGTGGTCTACATAATGTTTTAAATAGTTTGGCTGCGATTGCCATCGCAAAAGAATTGGGTATAGATACATCTATCATAAAAAATGCGCTTTCTACTTTTAAGGGAACAAAACGTAGAATTGAAATTAAATCTTGCATCAATGGAATTATGTTTTTAGATGACTACGCTCATCATCCTTCTGAGATAATAGCCACATTAAAAACCGTAACAAATTTAGGGTATAAAAGAGTGATTGTTATATTTCAGCCACATCGATATACACGTACAAAATTACTTTTAGATGAGTTTGCTAAAAGTTTTGATTTAGCGGATGAGATAATAGTTACTAATATCTATCCTGCAGATGAAGAACCTATAGAAGGAGTAGATGCAAGGGAAATTTGCAATAAAATTAATTTCTATAAAAGAAATAACTGTGCTAAATATTTTTCTCAAGAAGATATTCTTCCTTATGTTCTAAGCATTTTAAGAAAGAATGACTTAGTAATTACATTAGGAGCAGGAGATATATATAAGATATGCGATGAACTGGTTAAATACTTTAAGAAGTAAAGTAAGGAGAGATATTTTGCTTTCTAAACACACTACATTTAAGATTGGAGGAAAAGCAGATTTTTTTGTAGAACCTATTAATTTGGAAGATCTAAGGAAATTATTGATGATTGCCAAGGATAAAAAGTTAAGAATTTTTATTATAGGGCAGGGTAGCAACATATTAGTGCACGACGAAGGAGTAAGAGGTATAGTGGTAAAGTTTAATTCAGAGTATTTTCGAAAGATAAGACTTCTATATAATTGTTTAAAAGTAGGGGCTGGCGTAAAACTTAATGAAGTTTTGCAGTTCTGCTTAAAAAAGGGTCTCTCAGGTTTAGAGTTCTTAATTGGTATACCGGCTACAGTGGGGGGTGCTTTGGTTATGAACGCCGGAGGTAGATGGGGTTGTATAGGAGAGAGAGTAAAAGAAGTTAAAGTTATGGATTATAATGGAAATATAAAAAAAATAAAATCACAAGATTTACGTTTTAGTTACCGTTATTCTAATCTACGCAGATTTATAATTCTTGAAGTATTGTTAAAGTTGGTTAAAGCAGATAAAGAAGAAATTTTAAAAAAAATTAATTACTTTCTAAGATATCGAAAACTTACACAGGATCTCTCTTATCCTAGCGCAGGATGTATATTTAAAAATCCAAAAGGGCTATCTGCTGGAGAATTAATTGAACTTTGTGGCTTAAAAGGTAAAACCATAGGTGATGCAAGGGTGTCTCTGCGACATGCTAACTTTATAATTAATCAAGGTAATGCTTCTGCAAAAGATGTGTTGAGTTTGATAGATTATATCCGCGATAAAGTAAAGAAAAAATTTAATCTCGATTTAGAATTAGAGATAGAGATATGGTAAGACAAGATTTGGGAAGAATTGGTGTGCTGATGGGTGGTGTTTCGGAGGAAAGAGAAATTTCTTTAAAATCCGGGAGAGCTGTTTATAACACTTTAAAAGAAGCAGGTTTTGATGTTATACCTGTAGATATAGATAAACCGGAGATTAGAGAGAATATAAAGAAGATAAGGTCATCAGGAATAGATGTTGCTTTTATTGCTCTTCATGGTCGTTTTGGTGAAGATGGAACAATTCAGAAAATATTAGAGGATTTAAATATACCTTATACAGGCTCGGGAGTAGAGGCTAGCAGACTTGCTCTGAATAAAGTTTTATCTCGCAGATATTTTATAGAATGGGGGTTAAATGTCCCCGAATATAGAGTAATAGAGAAAAAAGAATTTAATAAAAATTTATTAATTTTAGAAGAACTTAAATTCCCCTTGGTGATAAAACCATCAACACAGGGATCCAGTATCGGTCTTTTTATTGTAGAAAATAGAACTGAGTTATTAAAAGCAGTAGAAGAAGCATTTAATTTTGATGATAGAATAATTATTGAGCAGTATATAAAAGGGAGAGAAGTTACAGTGGGGATATTGGAAGAGCAACCTTTACCTATAATTGAAATTATTCCTAAAAAAAGATTTTTTGATTACGAAGCAAAATATACCCCTGGCCTAACTGAATATATTATTCCTGCAGAGATAGAGGAAGAGATTACCAAGCAGATTAGAGACAGTGCTCTTCGTGCGCATAAGGCATTGGGTTGTTATGGTTTTTCACGTGTAGATATGATACTTAAAGAGGATTATGTTTATGTGTTAGAAGTTAATACCATCCCCGGTCTTACAGAAACAAGTCTTTTGCCGAAAGCCGCACGTGCAATAGGCATAGATTTTTTAGAACTATGCCTTAGGTTAATAGATTCTGCCTATCGTAAATCTCGTTTACTTATAAAATAATGAGAAAGAAAATATTTGTATCTTATCTTAAGATATTAGTGATGGTATCAGTAATAATTTTTTTTATCCTCAGTTTATTTAAATTTATATTTAATGCTAATTATTTTAATATAGAATATATAATCACTCCTGATAAAGACATGAATTTAGGATATCTTAAAGGAAAGAATATATTTAAACTGAACCTCGAATCCATTTTTAATAAGATAAAGAATGAATTTTCTCACTACCGTATTTTAAGGATAAGTATCCAGCTCCCCAACCGTTTGATAGTAAAGGCTGATCCACGTAAAGCTTGCGCTTATTTGAGATTGTATCGTGATTTTGCTATAGATTTTGATGGGATAGTGTTCGAGGCACAACAGTTCAATCCGGAATTACCTATAATCTTTGGATTGGAGAGGAAGATAGGCTATGTAAAGCCCGGTCAGAAACTGGAGATAAAGGGATTAAAGTTAGCTTTGAAATTAATCAAAGAATTTAATAAAGCAGAACAGTTAAAAAAATATAAAATAAGAAGAATAAATATAGATACAGGCTTTGGACTCGCCTTTTTTATGGATAATATAGAAGTAAAAATAGATGAGAGAATAGATGAAAATCTTAAGTTATTAATAATGCTTATTTCTCAATTAGAACATGATTTGAACAGAATCTCATATATTGATCTTAGGTTTAAAGATCCTGTGATTAAATATGAAAGATAATTATATCTGTTCTTTGGACCTAGGTTCAAGTAAGTTAGCAGGTATTATTTTGTGTTTTAGAGACAAAAAACATATAAAAGATATATTTTTTGAATCCTTATTTACAAGATGTATTGAGGGATCAAAAATAAAAGATATATCTGCATTAGTTGTTTTCTTAGAACAACTTCTTGATAGTTTAAAGAAAAAATCTAATCAAAAAATTCGGAATGTATATTTAAATATCTCTTGTGAAGATCTAATTATGCGACACAATTTCGCTATCATTCCTTTTGCTGAGAAAGGTAACAAATTGATTACTCTATCTGATGTCCGGAAAGTAAAAGAGCAAGCTTTGGCTTTGGGGTCCTGTTGGGAAGAAGAGGTAATCGGTAGCATTCCAGTTAATTATACTGTTGATGATAAAGATGGGTTTATTAATCCTGTAGGGTTATATGCCCATAAATTAGGAGTAGATTTACTTACTTTTTCAATAACTTCTGCATATTTTGAGAATTTGAATCATATTATCAATAAGTTAGGTTATACCCTAAGGCATATATTTATTAGTGGAATGGGGATATTAGAGTATATCATAAATAAAGAAGAACTAAGCCAAGGTATCTATATGCTTTTAGATATAGGTGCAAAACTTACCGATATAATAGTATATAAAGATAAATTTATAAAACACATAGGTTATCTTGCTTTTGGAGGAGATAGATTAACAGAAAGCATCGGTAAAGAGCTCGATATTTCTTTGGATTTAGCTGAAGAGTTAAAGATAAACTATGCGACTATACTTGAGGAGGGGTTAGGAAATAAAGATGTGATGATTAAACAGAATGATTATTATAGATCGATTCCGCGTTCAAGATTGTCTTATGCTTTAAATAGAGAGGTAGCTAATTTTATAACTTCCCTACAGAATTATCTTCATAATTATATAGGTAAAGAAAAAATAGAAAAGATATTTGTTTGTGGTAGAAGTGCACTTTTAGAGGGATTACTTGAAAAGATGGAGTTAGAGTTAAATACCCCTGTAAGAATGATCACTTATTCTGATTTTTCTTTCTTAAATGACTTTCCTCTGAATAATATTTTTTCAATTTCTCAATTATTGAATTATGCTAACTGTTTAAAAGTATTTTATGAAGTAGAACAGTTGTACAAAGAGATAAATTCATCATCTATTATTTCGCCGCACGGTTTATCCAAGAGAATAATAAACTGGTTTGTAGAGTTATATCAGGAGTATTTTTAATCTCTCCTTTTACGGTTTATTTTTTAATATAATATAATTGGTTGACGCCATTTTTATATATTGTATAATATTTCTGATTTTTATAATGATTCACGATAATATTTTAGATTTAAAGAGACGTGTCAATAGCGTATGTAGTAGTGTGTCAGTTGAACCTTGCAATATAACTATTGTAGCGGTAAGTAAAAATAGATCTGTGGATGAGATAAGGCAAGTTATAGAGGCAGGTATAAATGATATAGGTGAGAATCGTGTTCAGGAAGCACTTTTAAAGTACCGTATTTTAAAAAATATAACTTCTATAAGATGGCATATGGTAGGTCATCTACAGACTAATAAGGTCAAAGACGCAGTGGAGATATTTGATTTAATTCACTCTGTAGATAGTTTGCATTTAGCAGAGGAGATTAATCGACGAGCAGAAAGGATAAATAAGATTCAAAGAGTTTTAATTGAGGTAAAAACATCACCTGAGTTGACAAAATTTGGGATAGAACCAGGAAAACTTCATGAATTTATTAAGGAATTAGTAAAATTTAAAAATTTAGAAGTAAAAGGATTGATGACTATTGCTCCCTCTTTTGCAGAGGCGGAAAAGACAAGACCGTTTTTTAGAATTTTAAGAGAACTTAAAGAAGTATTTAATCAGGAGCGCGAATTACCTTTTAAGTTAGAGATTCTTTCTATGGGTATGAGCAATGATTTTGAAATTGCTCTTCAAGAAGGAGCTAATATGTTGCGTATTGGCAGAGCAATATTTGAAGGAGAATAAAATATGATAAAGAAGATGGTGGGTATAATTGGTTGTGGAAATATGGGGCAGGCAATTCTTGCGGCGGGATTAAAGAATAAAGATTTACGTTTTTTAGTATGCGAAAAGAAAGAAGAGATTGTTAAAAAACTAAAGGATAAATTTGGTCGATATGAGGAAAATGTGAAATTCAAAGATATATCTGAGGTTGTGCAGGAATCTGATGTGGTAATTGTTGCGGTAAAGCCCCAGGATATTGAAGGGGTCCTACAGCAGATGCATCAGTTCTTAGAGTGGCGTTTCAAAAAACTTCTGGTTGTCTCTATTGTAGCGGGAATAAAAATAGAATATTTAGAAGAGATGCTCGGGGAAAAAATAAAAGTTATTCGAGCGATGCCTAATATAGCTATTACAGTAGAAGAGGGAATTACTGCTTTTAAGAGAGGAAGGTTGGTTAGTTTAGAAGATTTAAAGATTGTGCAAGAGATTTTTTCTTCTGTAGGTAAGACATTGGAGATAAAGAATGAGGAACTTATGGATGTGATAACCGCTATTTCTGGAAGTGGCCCTGCTTACGTAGCGTACATTGTAAATGCGATACTGAAATCCGCTGATTCTTTAGGTTTAGAGCGGGATTCTTCTCGACTGTTAGTTTATCAAACATTTTTGGGTACATTAAAATTTTTAAAAGAAAATAATTTTGATACTGAAGATATAATTTCAAAGGTAGCTTCTAAAGGAGGAACTACTGAGCAGGCTTTAAAGGTTTTTAAAAATTGTAAACTTGAACAGATAATTCAGAAGGCAGTTGTCTCAGCTTATAAAAGGGCAAAGGAGATTTCCTGTTAATAATTAAGAGGAGGTGGAGTTTGGTTAAGATTGCGATTATCGGAGGTAGCGGTCTTTATGATATTAAAGGTTTAAAAAATACAAGAAGAATTTCCTTTAACACACCTTTTGGTAAACCTTCGGATAAAATTGTAGTAGGCGAACTAGAAGGCAAAAGAATTGCGTTTCTTCCTCGCCATGGTAAAGGACATTATATAAATCCTTCTCAGATAAACTATCGAGCAAATATCTATGCTTTAAAGAAGTTGGGGGTGGAGAGAATCATCTCTGTAAGTGCTTGTGGAAGTTTAAGAGAGTCAATTATGCCCCAAGATTTTGTTATTCCTTTTCAATTTGTTGATCGTACTAATCAAGCGCGAAAGATGACTTTTTTTGAGAATGGTATGGTGGTACATATAAGCTTTGCCGATCCTATATGTATGGAGTTGGCAGAAACTTTAGCTACAGCAATAAGAAAACTAAATATAAGATTACATACCGGAGCGGTTTATGTAAATATGGAAGGACCTGCTTTTTCTACGCGAGCAGAATCAGAGTTATATCGAAGATGGGGAATGGATATTATTGGTATGACTAATATGGCAGAGGCGAAACTTGCTCGAGAGGCAGAAATATGTTATGTGACTTTGGCAGCAGTAACTGATTATGATTGTTGGTACAAACCCGCTGAACCAGTTACTGCTCAGATGGTCATGGAGAATTTGAGAAAGAACACAGAAAATGCCAAACTTATCATAAAAGAGGTGCTACCTCATATTAGAGAAGAAAGGAACTGTTTCTGTAAGGATGCTTTAAGATATGCAATTGTTACTCCAGCCAGATTTATACCAAGAAGAACAAAGAAGATACTCTATCCAATTATAGGAAGGTATATTGATGAATAAAGTTGATTATAAAGAGACCCTTAATCTTCCTCGTACAGACTTTCCTATGCAGGCAAAGTTAAACGTGAGGGAGCCAGAATTTTTGAAATTCTGGAATGAGATAGAGCTTTATAAATTGATTCGTCAAAAATCTAAAAATAAACCAAAGTATGTTCTTCATGACGGGCCTCCCTATGCTAATGGAGATATTCATATAGGGCACGCTTTAAATAAGTCATTGAAAGATATTATTATTAAATATCGTACTATGCAGGGGTTCGATGCTAATTTTGTGCCGGGGTGGGATTGTCATGGTCTTCCTGTGGAATACCAGTTATTTAAAGAAATGGGAATAAATAAACATCAGATAAATCAAGTTGAGTTTAGAAAAAAAGCTTATGAGTATGCTTTAAAATATGTCCATATTCAAAGAGAGCAGTTTAAAAGATTAGGTATATTTGGAGATTGGGATAATCCATATCTTACTTTGAGCTATGAATACGAAAGAGAAATTCTTATGGCTTTCAATAAATTGGTTAAGCGAGGTTATATCTATCAGGGGCTTAAGCCTGTAAACTGGTGTATGGCTTGTGAAACCGCTTTAGCAGAGGCAGAGGTGGAGTATGAAGATAAAACCTCTCCTTCACTTTATATAAAATTTAAGATCAAAGATAATTTTAAACCAGAGAGTTTTTTGGTCATTTGGACAACTACTCCGTGGACGCTTTTGGCTAATGTAGCGGTAGCAGTTAATCCCGAATTTATTTATTCATATATAGAAACCCCTCTAGGTAATCTTATCCTTGCTAAGGATTTAATTTTTAAGGTGTTTTCAGATATTGGCATAGAGAAATATGAAATAATAAAAGAATTTTTAGGTAAGGAATTAGAAGGAATTATTTATGAACATCCCCTTCTTTTTCGCCAAGGAAAAGTGGTATTGGCAGAATATGTATCGAAAGAGGAAGGAAGCGGTCTTGTTCATATTGCTCCAGGACATGGAAACGAAGATTATCTTGTTGGCATAAGATATCAACTCCCTGTAATTATGCCGGTAGACAGTAGAGGTAATTTTGATGATACCTGTGGTGAGTTTTCAAAATTAAATGTATATACTGCTGATAAGGTGATTATAGAAAAACTAAAAAATGTGAATGCCTTGCTTGCTTCTACAGAAATTCAACATTCTTATCCACATTGTTGGCGTTGTAAGTCCCCCCTCATATTTAGAGCTACCCCTCAGTGGTTTTTAGACTTAGAGCACAAGGATCTGAGAAAAAAACTTTTAGATCTAATTGCTTCTGACGTGGTAAAATGGATACCGCCGGAGGGTAAAGAGAGGATTTATAATATGGTAGCTTTGCGTCCTGATTGGTGTCTTTCTCGACAACGTTACTGGGGTGTTCCCATACCATCTATATGTTGTAAAAAGTGTGGAGGTGAATTTTTATTCCCCGCGGTAATCGATAAATTGATTAAATTTGTGGAAAAAGAAGGTAGTGATTGTTGGTTTAAAAGAGAAATTTCCGATTTTTTACCTTCAGATTTAAGATGTCCTAAATGTAAAGGAGAAGATTTTTCTAAAGGTACAGATATTATTGATGTCTGGTTTGAGTCGGGTGTAAGTCATCAGGCGGTTCTAAAAAAGAGAACCGATCTTGGTTTCCCTGCCGATCTTTATTTAGAAGGTTCTGATCAGCATCGAGGATGGTTTCAGTCATCACTCATACCTAGTGTATGCATTGAAGAGAGAGCCCCTTTTAAAAATGTTCTTACACATGGATTTGTAGTGGATGGTAAAGGAATGAAGATGTCTAAGTCTTTAGGAAACGTGCTCTCACCTTTTGATATTATTGATAAACTAGGTGCAGATATTTTAAGATTGTGGGCTGCCTCTAGTGATTATAAAGAGGATGTACGTATATCTCCTCAGATCCTAGATGGATTAGTAGATGCCTATCGGAAGATCCGTAATACATTTAGATTTATTTTGGCTAATCTATATGATTTTGATCCTAACAGTTGTAAAGTTGAATATCAAAAGATGAAGATGATTGATAAATTTATTCTTCTTCGACTAGAAGAAATGTTGAAGGCAATAACTGCAATATATGAACGTTTTGAATTTTATAGGGTGTATAAACAGATATACGATTTCTGCAACGAAGAACTATCGATGCAGTATCTAGACATGATAAAAGGAAGATTGTATGTATATCCTTCTGATTCCTTAGAGAGAAGGTCGGCACAAACCGCAATTTATGAAATACTGAAAGTTTTAGTGAGAGTAATTGCTCCGATTCTTGTTTTTACTGCCGAGGAGGTATGGCAGAATATGCCTAAGACCGGAGAAGAAAATGAAATTAAAAGTGTTCATCTTTTAGATTGGCCTAAGGTTAATCCTTTATATGCACAGAGCAATTTGGATGAATCAGAGAAAATAGATAGTAAATTAAAATCCATTTTAGATTTGCTTCCGTTGGTAACAAAATCGTTAGAGAAATTACGTGCTGAAGGCATAATTGGAAGTTCTTTTGATGCAAAAATAATTTTGTTGACAAACGATGATTGGTGGTTATCATATTTAGAAGAATCAATTCAGGATATCCCGGAGATTTTTAGAGTTTCTCAGGTAGAAATAAAAAAGGCAGCGGTTAAAAGGGAAGTGGAAATTAAAGTAGAAAAAGCAGAGGGAGATAAATGTATACGGTGCTGGAATTATAGTCTGACGGTAGGAAAGGATCGTAGGTATCCTCAAGTCTGTAATCGATGTAAAGATTTTATGGAGGGAAGATATGAAACCAAAAATTAAAATGACCAAAAAAGAAAAAGAATATTTTAAAAAATTATTAATCCACCAAAGAGAAGAAATTCTGAAAGAGATAAAGCATATTTCTGAAGATACCTTAGGAAAGTCACAGAAGGACGCATCAGGAGATATATCGGGTTATACTTATCATATGGCAGATGTAGCCACCGATACTTATGTTCGTGAATTCTCTTTAGGTATCGCTACTAATGAACACAAGATCATTTACGAACTCAATGATGCTTTGAAAAAATTAGAAGAAGGCACCTACGGCATATGCGAGGAATGCAAAGAGCCTATTTCTAAAACTAGATTAAAAGCTATTCCTTACGCTCGCCTCTGTATTAAATGCCAGCAGGCAAAAGAAAAAATTTAAATTTTTATTTATTTTTATTCATTCTATTTATTTTTATTTTCTCAGTCGATCGCTATACTAAGTTATATATCATAAATCATTTCTTCCCTCTTCAGAGTATACCCATAATAAAAAACATATTTCATCTTACCTTTATCTGTAATACCGGGGGATTCTTTGGGGTGTTTAAAAATAATAATTTTATTTTTATAATCGTATCATTTTTGGCAATTATTTTAATTATTAGAGATTTAAGAGATGCAAGTACTGATAATAATTTTAAAGTTGCCCTTACATTGATTATTGCAGGAGCGATGGGTAATTTGATAGATCGTTTATTATGGGGATATGTAATAGATTTTTTGGACTTTCGTATTTGGCCTGTTTTTAATATCGCAGATACAAGTATTAGTTGCGGTGTAATTTTAATCATATACCGTATGTTTATAAAAAACAGATCTTGATGAAAGAGGAGATGGTTTTTAAACCAAATCCAGAAGAGAAAGGTATGCGAGTTGACCTCTTTCTTTTTAGAAGAATTTCAGAACAGAAATTATCTATTTCTCGCAGTACTATTCAGAGATGGATAAGGGAAGGGAAGGTTTACACTAAAGATTTAGTTCTTCTTAAACCACACTATAAAGTAAAAGAGACAGATGAATTTAAAGTAATATTAGCTGAAGAAAAAAAAAGTTCTTCTCTTTTACCGGAAAACATTCCTCTTAAGATTATTTATGAAGATCAGGATATCGCTGTTATTGATAAACCTGCTGGCCTGGTGGTTCATCCCGGAGCGGGTATCTCTCAGTATACTTTAGTAAATGCACTATTGTATCATTTTAAGGAACTTTCTTGTATTGATCCAAGGCGACCAGGGATAGTTCATCGTTTAGATAAAGATACATCGGGAGTTATGGTGATTGCAAAGAACGATACTGCACATCGAAATTTAGCTGTACAGTTTGCACAACATTCTGTAAAGAAAGAATATATAGCAATAGTAAAAGGTTGCGTAGAATTTGATGAAGATTTACTGGACTTACCTCTTAAAAGAGATAGTCATGATAGAGAAAGACAGAAGGTGGACTTTAGTGAAGATGCACGGTATGCTAAAACAGAATATAAGACACTTGTTCGTAATCCCCACGCCTCTCTTATAAAACTTATACCTTTCACTGGTAGAACACATCAATTGAGGGTACATCTTGCTTTTATTGGATATCCTATTCTGGGAGATAAGAAATACAGTAAAGATAGGACGTTTTCGCGGTTGGCTTTGCATGCGTATCTTTTAGGTTTTATTCATCCTAAGAAAAATAAATTTATAGAATTTATCTCTGATATCCCTAAGGAATTTTTGGATTATTTTGGTCTAAAAGATTTAAAACTGTAAAATTGATTTTATTGTGGCTGATGATATAATAGACTAGTTAAGGGAGGTGTTAAATGAAAAAAAGAGGTAGTATTTTTATAGGGATATTGAGCTTTTTAGTAATTATAGGATTTTTTTTGGCAGCCAATATTTTTTATTTTTATCAAAAAGAGAAAGAAAAGGCACTTGCTCTACAGGAAGTTTTAGATGAGACGCGTGCGAGATTTAAACTTACAGAGATTAAACTTGAAGAGACTCAAAAAGAGCTTACACTTATGGAGACAAAATTTAATGAATCGAAGAATATGTTAGATACGCTCAATAGCGAATTGGAAAAGGAAAAGAAAGCTAAAGATGAAGCTTTAAATAACTTAAATGAATTAAAGAGATTGATTCAAGAAAAAGAGGAGAGTGAGAAGTTATTAGAGGAAGAGTTGGGGCGAGCAAAAAAAGAAGTTAGCAGATTGAAGGCGAAGCTGAAGAACGTGGAAGAAGAGAGGGCCGAACTTGAAAAGAAAATTAAAGATATGGAATATATGCAGCAAAAAATAGAACTCGGAGAGATTAAGATAGATAAACAAGGTATTCCTGTCTCTACCTCTACAGAGAAGAAAGAGATTGTTTATAAAGAAAAACAGAAAGGAAAAGGAGAAGCCCCCGCAGGAACAGTTACAGTGAAGACACCTTTAGAAGGCAAGATTTTAGTAGTAAATAAAGATTATGGTTTTGTAGTAATAAATTTAGGTAGCCAAGAGGGCGTAAATATTGACGATGTATTTTCTGTTTATCATAAAGGTAAATATATTGGAGATATTAAAGTGGAGAAACTTCATGATTCTATGTCAGCGGCGGGTTTTCTCTCTTCTCAGTTAAAAGATAAAGTTGCAGAAGGGGATAAAGTAGTTTTAAAAATCCAATGAAACCATTTCAGATTCATCCTGCTTCTTTTGTTAAGGGGGAGATTACTCTGCCTTCAGATAAATCTATAAGTCATCGAGCAGTATTCATAGGTAGTATTGCAAAAGGCAAAACGATACTTGAGAATTTTTCTTTAAGTAAAGACTGCCTTTATACTCTTGGAGCATTTAAAAAATTAAGAGTAAAGATAAAAAAGGAGGGTAGAAGACTTACTATCTATGGTAAGGGACTTAAGGGTTTAAAACCAATAGAGAGTTCTATATTTGTAGGTGATTCGGGAACGACTATTAGACTTCTGTGTGGAGTTTTGGCGGGACAGAATTTCGATGTTACTTTGAAGGCAGGTCCATCACTTTCAAAGAGACCAATGAGAAGAGTATTAGAGCCTTTGAGGATGATGGGGGCTAATATAGAGTCGCTTGAGGTAAGGGATAACGAGGAATACCCTCCTTTAGTAATAAAGGGAGGTTGTAGATTGAAGGCTATAGAGTATAACCTGCCTGTTGCTTCTGCACAGGTAAAATCCAGTATTCTTTTAGCAGGTTTATTCGCTGAAGGTGTAACAGTTGTACAGGAATCTATAAAGACCCGTGATCATACAGAAAGACTTCTCTATCAGTGCGGCGTAGATATAAAAATTAAAAATCAAAAGATATTTTTAAGACCTCCGGGAATACTCAGATCTCCTGAATACATTTTAATCCCGGGAGATATTTCTTCGGCAAGTTTCTTTTTAGTAGCAGCAATACTTCTCAAAAACTCTTATCTTAAGATAAATAATATTGGATTTAATCCTACTCGGTTGGGACTGGTGAGAGTATTGAAAAGAATGGGGGCTAATATTGATTTAAGATATAAAATACTTGATAAAAATTTTCAAGAACCACTGGGAGATATAACAGTGAGTAGCTCTTCTTTAAAAGCAGTGTATGTTAAAAAAGAAGAGATTCCCTCTTTGATTGATGAGTTACCTATTTTGATGGTAGCTGCTTCTTTTGCTAAAGGTAAAACTATTATAGAATCCGTACAAGAACTTCGTTTTAAGGAAACCGATCGTATAAGATCTATGATGGAAGGTTTGAGCTATATGGGAGCAAAGATTTCTCTCCAAAGAAAAAGACAGAGAGAAGACATAGTAATTGAGGGGGTAGATTCGCTTAAAGGAGCAAAACTTCATTCCTTTGGAGATCATCGTACTGCGATGGCTCTTGTAGTGGCAGGATTGGCTGCTAAAAAAGGAGAGAGTTTAATTGATGATGTCAGTTGTGTAAGTAAATCTTTTCCTAATTTCTTAGGTATCCTTAAGAGGATTGTGCATTAGGATAAAATTTCCAGAAATTTTTGTTTGACATATAGTTTAATCTCTGTTAAGATTAAAAAAAATATAAAGGACGAAAACAAATGGTTACGTGGAAGATTCGTTTTAAAAGGGCGAGAGATTACATCGCGAGTTTATTTTCTAATGATATGGGTATAGATTTGGGTACAGCTACCACTTTAGTTTACGTTAAAGGAGAAGGGGTTATTCTCTGTGAGCCATCGGTTGTGGCTATTGATAAAGTTAGTTCACAGATTTTAGCAGTAGGAGAAGAAGCAAAGCGGATGCTGGGGCGTACGCCCGGCAATATTGTAGCTATCCGGCCCATGAAAGATGGAGTGATTGCTGATTTTGATACTACAGAAGCAATGTTACGTTATTTTATAAAGAAAGTTCATCACCGCCGCGTATTAGTGAGGCCCCGTATAGTCATTGCGATACCCTCAGGAATCACAGAGGTAGAGAAACGTGCGGTGAAGGATTCTGCGGAAAGAGCAGGGGCGCGGGAAGTTTTTTTGATTGAAGAACCTATGGCGGCTGCTATTGGTGTAGGCTTACCTATTGAAGAACCTATAGGAAATATGATTATTGATATTGGAGGTGGAACTACAGAGGTTGCTGTTATTTCTTTAGCAGGGATTGTCTTTTCTAAATCTATCCGTATCGCTGGAGATGAAATGGATGAATCAATTATTGAGTATCTTAAAAAGACCTACAATCTTTTAATCGGTGAGCGTACCGCTGAGGAAATAAAAATTAAAATTGGTTCCGTCTATCCTTTAGAAAAAGAAACTTCTCTAGAGATAAAAGGTAGAGATTTAGTATCAGGTCTTCCTAAGGCAGTAACCATTACTTCTGAAGAGGTAAGAGAAGCGCTTTCGGAACCACTTAAAGCTATAATAGAGATTACCAAAATTTCTTTAGAGAGAACACCTCCGGAATTGGCTTCTGATATTATTGAACATGGTATTGTGCTGGCAGGAGGAGGTTCTCTTTTAAAAGGCTTAGATAAGGTGATTTCTGAAGAAACAGGTCTTCCTGTACATATCGCCGATAATCCTTTAACTGCGGTAGCAGAGGGTACAGGTAAGGTACTAAATGAGATAAAATATCTTAAAAGAGTGGCTGTCCGGTAGTTCTCTATGATAAGGTGTTACAGCTTAAAGAGAAAAGATTAGTTTTTCTTCTTTTATTATCTATTTTTTTATTTTCCTCTTTTCTCCCCTTTTTGAGAAAATATCTAATTGATTTATGTGAATATCCTTTTAGTTTAATACATTTTCTCTTTAATGAGTTTAAAGCTTTGATTTTCTTTCATTATAATTTTTTAGAGAACAAAAGATTAAATGAAGAATTAAGTTTGTTAAAACAAGAGGTTTCAGATTACAAAGAATGCTGCCAAGAAAATAAGCGTCTTAAAAATATCCTTTCTTTTAAACAAGTATCTCCTTTTAATTTTATTATTGCTAAAGTTATTATGCGCTCAGCAGATAATTGGCTTTCTTCTGTAGTTATCGATCGTGGCAGAAAAGATAGGGTTAGAGAGAATCTTCCAGTGATCTCTCATGCAGGCTTAGTGGGTAGAGTAATAGAAGTTGGTGATTCTACTGCCAAGGTGGTACTTTTGACAGATACAGGATTTTGTGTTTCTGCAATAATCCAGAGGAATCGTGAAGAAGGTGTTGTTTGTGGTACATTAGATGGTTATCTGATAATGCATTATCTTGATGATGTGAGTGATATAAAAATAAAAGATACAGTAATCACTGCTGGTTTGACGGAGATTTTCCCTAAGGGGATATTAATCGGAGAAGTTATAGAGATAAAAAGAGATTCTCTGGATGGACGTCCTTATTTAAAAATAAAGCCCTCAGTTAATTTTTATAAACTTGAAGAGGTAATGGTAATTATAAAATGAGGAGAAAAACAAGGCTTTTGATTTATTTTATTGTACTTTCTATAATTGAGATATGCTTTTTAGAAGTATTTGAGATGTTTTCGCTAAAAATAGATCTCTTCGTCCCTGCTTTAGTAAATTTAGGATTAAACTATAGTATAGGTGAGGTGCTTGGTTTTGGTTTTCTTTTAGGTTTTTTGAAAGATCTATTAGATTTTTATCCCTGGGGTATAAATTCTCTTTTATATTTTTTATTTACTTATCTTGTTTATAGAACGGCAAAGGCATTTGTTATAGAGTCATTTTATTTAAAAATGTCAGTAGTGATCTTTATAAGTCTTCTGATAAATGCTTTTAAAGGGTTATTTATTTTTTATAGAGTTATGCCTTCTTTAGGTATTTTTCTGAAAATAACTCTCATCTCTACTTTTTATACATGTGTTTTTTCAGTAATAATTTTTAAAACGATGGACCTGATATGTTCAAAAGAAAAGTTTTTTTAATAACAGGACTGGTATTTTTGGTACTTGTTTTAAGAATTTTTTATTTACAGATCATTCACGGAAAAAGATTCTTTCAATTGAGTAGAGCGAATTCTATCAGGATACTCCCTCTTAGGGGTGCGCGGGGAAGAATTTTAGATCGCAATGGTAATATCTTGGTAGATAACTCTTACTCTTATGAGTTGATGGTCTACCCACAAAATATAGAAAACCTCGAAGATTTTTTAAAAAAGTTATCTTCTATCTTGGGTGTTTCCTTTCTTGAGTTGAAGTCGCGTATTCAAAATAAACTAAATTCATTCTTACCCATATCTTTGATTAAAGAATTAGATAAAGAAAAAGCGATTATTCTTGAAGAACTAAAGTTTAAATTTCCCGCTATTACCATTCAATTGGTACCTAAAAGAAATTATCCTTTTAGTAGATTAGCCAGTCATATTTTAGGTTATCTTTCTTCTATTGATTGGTGGCGGTTAAAGAGGTGGCAAGATTATGGATATTCTGCTTCCGATACGGTAGGTTACGGTGGCCTGGAAGAGCGTTACGATTATTACCTGAGGGCTAAGGATGGTGGTTTACAATTAGAAGTGGATAATCGAGGCAGGCCAAGGCGTATTTTAGGATTTAAGCCACCCCGTAATGGTAAAGACCTATATACAACTATTGATTTAAGAGTACAGAAAATAGTAGAAGAAGTATTAGATGATTATTCAGGGGCAGTAGTGATTATGGATCCTTATACAGGAGAAATAATTGCCATGGCGAGTTTTCCTAATTTTTCTCCCTCTGAACTTTCTTTTAATCAAAGTATTTTGAAGAAGATGCTTTCCGATTCCAATGCTCCATTAGTTAATCGAGCAATAAGTGGTCTTTATCCTCCTGGTTCGGTTTTTAAACCCGTGGTAGCTACAGCAGGATTGTGTGAACAACGTATGGATACAAAAACTTCTTTTTTCTGTGATGGGTCTTTAAAGATTGGCAATCGACAATTTAGTTGTTGGGATAAACACGGTTATCAGGATGTTAAAGAAGCAATCACTCATTCCTGCGATGTTTTCTTTTATAAATTAGGATTATCTTTAGGTGCAGAAAAACTGAATGAATACGCTTTAAAATTTGGTTTGGGTAAAGTTACTCATATAGATCTGCCTGAAGAGAAAGCAGGTCTTGTACCACATCCTATTTTAAGAAAACTTAATCGTAGAATTCCTTGGTTTGATGGGGATACTGCTAATTTTTCTATCGGTCAAGGTGATTTATTAGCCACACCTCTACAGATTGTACGGATGATTTCAGTGTTTGCAAATAAAGGGAATCTTGTTAGGCCTTATTTAGTAAAATCGATTGGCGAGAGAGATATTTCTGCGCGGCAAAGAAATATTCTACCTCTTGGGATAGAAGATAGAATTTTAAATATTATCCATAATTCAATGAAGAAAGTAGTGGAGGATGATACCGGGACTGCTCATATACTTTACCTATCCGGTGTATCTATAGCAGGTAAGACCGGCACTGCCCAGGTCAATAGAAAACAATCTCATGCCTGGTTTACAGGATATTTTCCTGTGGAAAATCCACGTTATAGTATCTGTGTAATATTAGAATATGGTGGATCGAGCTCCAATGCCTGCTGGGTGGCAAAAAGAATAATTGAAAAAATGAAAGAGGAATCTCTTATATGAATAATTACCATTTTAAGATCTTTTTTATATCAATTTTAATTAGTATATTAGGGATTTTTACTATATACAGCGTACGTTACCCATCTAATGTTTTGATACCTTTTCCTCTCTACATTCGTCAGATTATTTGGATATCTTTAGGTTTAGTTTTATGTTGGATTATTTATAAATGGGATGTTCGTAAACTTTGGGATATCGCTTACTTTTTATATATAATTACATTAGTTCTTCTTATCCTCGTAGATATCTTAGGGTATGTCCGCTTAGGAGCACAGCGTTGGTTAAGAATACTGTGGCTTAACTTTCAACCTTCGGAGTTGGCAAAGTTATCCATAATAGTTATCTTGGCAAGATATTTTAGTCATATCTCTGTTAAAGAGATAAGGAGAGAGGCCAATTTTATAAAAAGTATATTTATCCCTTTTTTATTAATTATTGTGCCAATGTTTTTAATTCTTCAACAGCCCGATTTAGGAACTGCATTGATGCTTTTTTTTATCTATGTAAGTTTAGTTTATTTTGCAGGTATAAAGAGGAGATATCTTCTAATATTTTTTCTTTTTCTTATTTGTCTTTCTCCTCTGTTATGGGTTTTTTTAAAAGATTATCAGAAAGAGAGATTGCTTGTCTTTATTAATCCGGATAAAGATCCCTTAGGTGCAGGTTATACTGTAACTCAATCTAAAATTACTGTTGGTTCAGGTAGGCTTTTTGGGAAAGGCTGGCTGGGAGGAACTCAGGGACAGTTACGTTTTTTACCAGAAGCTCACACCGATTTCATTTTTGCTAGTTTTTCTGAAGAATGGGGTTTTTTGGGTAGTATTTTTCTTATAGGATTATACTATCTGTTTATTTTTTATGGCCTTAAGATCGCTGAACATACAGAAGAACGTTTTAAACAGCTGCTTGCTTTAGGTATAGTCTCTATGTTTTTTATCCAGATTTTTATAAATATTTCTATGACTTTAGGAATAGCACCCGTGGTAGGATTGCCGCTAGTATTTTTCAGTTACGGTGGTTCCTCTGTTGTTATTTCTTTTTTATCTGTAGGTATACTTATGAGTATTAATAAAAGAAGATGATTTCAGAGGAGATTCTGCTTAAATTTAAGAGCCCCGTACAATATCTCGGTAATGAGCTGAATGTATTAAAGAAAGACTTTTCAAAGGTATACATACGTTTTGCCTTATGCTTTCCCGATGTGTATGAAGTAGGGATGAGTAACTTAGGTTTGAGGATAATTTATGGTCTTTTAAACAGTATTGAAGATGTGGTTTGTGAAAGGGTATTTTTACCGCAGAGCGATCTACAAGAATTTTTATTTAGAGAAAAGAAGAAGATATTTTCCTGGGAATCAAAAAGAGATCTGAATGATTTTGATATATTAGGTTTTTGTTTAAGTTATGAGTTGAATTATACAGGTATTTTAAAAATACTGGAATTAGCAGACATTCCTTTTTTTTTCAAAGAAAGAGGAGAGGGATATCCTTTAGTTATAGGAGGTGGTTTTTGTACTTTAAATCCTGAACCATTGGCAGATTTTTTTGATCTTTTTATAATTGGAGAGGCGGAAGAAGTTATTTTAGAATTCATTGATATTTATCGTAATTTAAAAAAGAAAAATCAAGATCGCCGACCGTTAAAAAGAGAATTTCTGCATCATTTAAAATATCTTGAGGGGGTTTATATTCCCTCTTTTTACAATGTTACTTACAATAAAGACGGCACTATAAAAAAGTTTTTTGCTACTACACAGGATGCTCCTCTTTTAATCAAAAGGCGTTCTTTAAAAAAAATAGAAAGTAGTTTCTATCCTTCTTTCTGGATAGTTCCGTTTACCGAAATAGTACATGATCGTATGACTTTAGAGATCATGCGGGGATGCCCTCATTCTTGTAGATTCTGTCAAGCAAGGGTATTTTATTATCCTTTAAGGTTCAGAAGTATAGAAAAAATATTGGCATTAAGTAGAGATATTTTCAATAAAACAGGATATGAGGAGCTTTCTTTAGGAGGACTTTGTGTGAGTGATTATCCACAGATAAAGATATTGGTAGAGAAGTTAAATAGTGAATTCAGAGATCGAAAACTTATCCTTTCTTTTTCTTCATTGCGTGAAAGAACGGCAGTAGAAGAAATCATTTCTTTTTTTGATATAATAAAAAAAGGTGGACTTACTTTTGCTCCAGAGACGGGAAGTGATAAGTTACGTAAGATTATAAATAAAGAATTCAACAGGGATATTTTCCTTTCTATTGTAGAAAAGGCATATCAGAAAGGATTTAGGCATCTAAAACTCTATTTTATGATCGGTCTACCGGGGGAAGAAAAGGAAGATTTAGATAGTATTATAGATTTTGTAGATTCCATTTATTATTTTATAAAAACCAAATACAATAAAAATATAGGTATCAATGTAAGTATTAATACCTTTATCCCTAAGCCTCATACACCTTTTCAGTGGGTTGGTATGGAGAAGTTAGAAGAGATTAGCAGGAAGCAATCATACATATTTTCTAAGATGAAATCCCGTCGGTGGCTTAAGATAAATTTTCATAATCTTTATATGAGTTTTTTGGAATGTTTGCTTTCACGCCTAGATCGCAGAGCTTCTCAAATCATCTATAATGCCTATAGAAAGGGTGCTTGTTTTGATGCTTGGAGTGGTTATTTTAATTTAAATATATGGCAAGAGGCTTGGAAGGAAGTAGATATTAATCCTGAATTCTATGTTTACCGGCTTTTGAACAAAGAAGAGGTTCTCCCTTGGGATTTTATTGAAGTAGGGATATCTAAAGACGCTCTTTGGAGGGATTTTAAACAGGCAGAGGTTGATTTATAAATTATAAAAATGATCCCGCAGACTAAAATTATTGTTACCTTAGGTCCCGCATCCGGTAGTTATAAAGTTTTAAGAAAAATGATTTTAGCAGGGTTAGATGTGGTAAGGATAAATTTTTCCCATGGAAGACTTGATGAATGGATAAAAGTGATTGGGCTGGTAAGAAAGATAAATAAAAAATATCGCAGAGCAATAAAGTTTTTGGGGGATCTAGAGGGCTATCGCATAAGGGTAGGTAGACTCAAAAATCCTATAGAATTAAAAAAAAGAAAGATTTATTATTTTACTAAAGAAGCTGTTTTAGGAGAAGGCAATCTCATTCCTTTTGATTACCGGCAAGATATAAAAGATATAAAAAAAGGACAGTTTATCTATATCGATGATGGCAATCTATGTTTGGTAGTTGAAGGATACAAAGGAGATTTTCTTAAGACAAGGGTTGTGGTGCCGGGTATATTAAAGGAACGCAAAGGGATAAATTTTGTCTCTACCGAATTAAGATTTAAAGGGATTACTCCTAAAGATAGAAGAGATATTCAGTTCTGTATAGAGAACAATTTTGATTATATTGCCCAATCCTTTGTAAGAGAAAAGGATGATATTCTAAAAATAAAGGAGTTGGTTCCTTTGGGGCATAAGGTCCGGATTGTCGCAAAGATTGAAAATCCTCAAGCTATAAAGAATATAGATAATATTTTAGACGTATCCGATGGTTTAATGGTTGCCAGGGGAGATCTGGGGGTGACCTGTCCGATATATGAGGTAGCCATATTACAGAAAGAGATTATAAAAAAAGCGAAATTAAAAAAAAGATTTGCGATTACTGCTACTCAGATGTTAGAATCTATGACAGAGAATATTCGGCCCACGCGTGCAGAAGTCTCTGATGTTACTAATGCTATAATCGATGGAACAGATTTTGTAATGCTCTCTGCAGAAACTGCTATCGGAAGATATCCTGTAGAAGCGGTCAGGATGATGAATGAAATTATCAAAGCCACAGAAATATATCTAAAGAGATGATTCAGAGAGGAATTGCTACATTTGGTTTAGATAGAGGAAATTGTCCTCGATGGCTGTTTGAGCGGATGGTAAAACTGGGAACTCAGATTATAGAGATGATTGTTAGAGAGTATGGTACGCAGGAGTTTGTAAAAAGAATTGCTGATCCGGTATGGTTTCAGACATTGGGAACGGTTTTGGCATTTGATTGGAATTCCTCCGGACTCACTACTATTTTAACTGCCGCTTTAAAGGAGGCAATCAGAGGAAAAGAAAAATCTTTAGGATTATTTATCTGCGGGGGAAAAGGCAAGGCTTCTCGTAAGACACCTAAGGAAATAGAAAATGGGGGGAATACGTTAGGTCTATCCGCCTATAAAGTAGATAACCTAATCTATAACTCCCGTATGTCTGCCAAAGTAGATAGTTGTCTTATCCAGGATGGGTTTCAGATCTATCATCACAGTTTCTTTTTTACCAAAGATGGCACCTGGAGTGTGGTTCAGCAGGGTATGAATACGGTTTATCAGGCTGCGCGTAGATATCACTGGTCTTCAGATAATATCAAGGATTTAGTCTGCCAACCCCATTCAGGAATTATCAGCCAGATTAAAGTACCTACCTTAAATCTTGTGGCTAAAGAAAGTCAAACGACGCAAAAGATAAGTACAGAGTTAGTACAGGGAAGTTTTAAGAGCTTGATGAAAGACATAGAGATTTTAAAGAGACATTCTGATGAATTATCGCAGGTTTTTTCTTTTAGATTTAAAGATATACAGTTTACTTTTTTAAATTTAGAAGATAAGGAGTTTTCTACCCATCCGGTGTTAGAGGAGAACTTTTTTCAGAATGTTTATTTAAAGAAGATACTCTATAGACTCTGCGAGCATAAACCTAAAAATTATGAAAGTTTAGTTGCCCAAGCCGGTGTAGGACCTAAAACTATAAGGGCATTAAGTCTGGTTTCTGAGGTTATCTACGGAGCAAAGCCTTCCTATGAGGATCCTGCAAGGTACAGTTTTGCTCATGGAGGGAAAGATAGAACTCCCTATCCGATAGATAAAAAGATTTACGATTCAACTATAGAATTTTTTACTCAAGTGGTAAATAAAATGAGATTGGGTTATTATGATAAAAATAGAATAATACTGCGCTTAATTAAGAAATAAAAGATAACAGATTAGCACAGTCATAAAATATTGTTTTTCAATATTGATTAGATAGCAATGAAGATAAAGATCTATTATCATCATACCGATTGCGGAGGAGTGGTCTATTACGGTAAATATCTTGAGTTTCTTGAAGAGGCACGTACCGAATATTTTGAAGAAAAAGGATTTTCGGTAAAAGAACTGCTTAAAGAAGGGATAATCTTTGTAGTAAGAGCGCAGCAGATAGAATATTTAAAACCAGTTTTATATGGAGATATTCTGACTATAAAAACTAGAATTATAGAATATTCATCTGTTAAGTTGATTTTTGATTATGATATCCGCAACCAAGATAATGAAATTACTACGCGCGCGAGAACTGTTTTGGTCTGTGTGGATAGAAATTTTAAACCCAAAGAGATACCCCAACAGATATTAAGAGCATTATGCTCAATGCAACTGAAATAAAGAAACTTATTCTAAAAAAGGGTCTTATTCAGAATTATATTGATTTAGAAAAACAACTCACTCCTAATGGATTTGATTTGACCGTAGAGATGGTTTTTGAATTTATGGCTGCAGGTAGTTTAGATTTCTCCAATAAAGAAAGGAAGATTCCCGAAGAGAAAGCTATTATACCGACAAAACATAATCCCCAGGATAAATTTGGTTGGTGGAGTTTAAATAAAGGTGCTTATAAAATAAGAACAAATGAGTTAATTAGTCTTCCTTACAATTTAACCGCTTTGTGTTTCTCGCGTACTTCGCTTCTTAGAATGGGCGCTTTTACTCAACATGGTGTCTGGGATGCGGGCTTTAAAGGAAAAGGTGAATTTATTTTGATAATAGAAAATCCTGCTGGTATAATGTTAAAACAAAACACGCGTATCGCACAGCTGGTTTTTTTTAAGATAAAAAAGGTAAACTCTGGATATCAGGGTATATTTAAAATTAGATGAAGATATTTATTGAAAAATAAAACCAAAAGTAAGTTGCAAAACATAAAAATTGATAAGTGTTTTAATTTAAATTTCTTAAAAAGAGAAAGTATTTTTATATTATTTTTAATCCTCATTGCTTTTAATGCTACAGAGACAACTTTAGGATTAGAAGAGATATCACCTCCGCCTAAAGCCACCCAGACAGAATATTTTAAGACTAAAGGTGTGGGTTTTTACGTTGATCTTAAAAATAAGAAGGTTTATTATAGTTTTGTTGCAGAGATAAATAAGTCATTCTCCAAAGAAGTGTTTGCAGAAATTATCTTTGAGAATCCTGCAAATAAAAACGCCCCTTTTATAATAAATATTACTATTCTTCCTACAGATACTGAAATTAGACCTCCCTTGGTTTCTGTATCCAATCTTAAGAAAAATAGAGATTACGAAATTGTTATTTTGGTTTATGCTGATTCAAAAAAAACCACTTTGATTACAAAACATATCCAAAAAATCCGTTCATCTTTTGAGGATAAAGGGATAGGCGCTATAAGTGAAGCGATAAATTATATCTATAAGGAGGATTTTCAGAAGGGTAAAGAGATATTAGAGTTTTACAGGTCTTTTGGAGAAAATTGTCCTTTTTCGGCGCAGTTATTAGGAGAGATTTTAGATGATTTCAACAAAGGAGTTGTGACTAAAGAATATATTATTTTATTTCTCAACGGATTTTCATATTATAGTGATAAAAATTTTGATGCCTGTAGAGCAGAATTAGAAAAAGCGGTAAAATTAAATAAAATTATCCTTATGCTTATTTTTATTTGGCCCGGTCCTTATTTTCTTTAAAAAGATATGAAGAATCGCTTAATTTTCTTAAAGACTGTTGGATATAAAACCATATTTTCCAGAGGGTTGGCAGGGATTAGGAGAGGTATACATTGCTCTTGGCAAAAAAGATGAAGCAGAAAGATGTTTAAATAGAGAATTACTTTATATATAGAGAAAAAAGACTATATTGTAATCGAAGAAATTATGAAACAATTAAAAGAACTAAAAGAAGGTAGGCTTTGAAGATAAGAATAGAAAAATTATCTTTCGAAGAATTAAAGAGAAAAGATGTATTCAATTGGCCTACATGGGAGAAAGAAGTATCCGAATTTCCGTGGCACTATAATGAGACTGAAGAGTGTTACTTTTTAGAAGGAGAGGTGGAAATTAAGTTCAAAGAGGGTAATGTGGTTAAAATTGGTAAGGGTGATTTTGTTACTTTTCCAAAAGGGCTCTTCTGTGTTTGGAAGGTGGTTAAGCCGGTAAAAAAACATTATAATTTTAAATAAAGATGAGGATAAAAAATACAGAGATTAAATTATTAGAGGCAGATATTACGCAGTTAAAGGTAGAAGCAATGGTGAATTCTGCCAATACTAAACTTTTTATGAAGGGAGGTCTATCAGGATTAATTAAGAAAAAAGGAGGTAAAGAGATAGAAGAAGAGGCGGTAAAAAAAGGTCCGCTTAAGCCGGGAGAAGCAATCTATACATCAGCAGGAAGGCTTCCCTCTAAGTATATAATCCATACCGCCACTATGGGCAGGGATTTTAAGACTGATGAGCTAAAGATAAGACAGGCAACCCGTAGTGCTTTAGAGTTAGCCAGAAAACTTAAAATAAAATCCATTGCCTTTCCTGCTTTAGGTTGTGGTGTAGGAGGTTTTCCGTATTTGGCTTCTGCAAAGATTATGGCTCAAGAGATACTGAAACATCTAAGAGAAAAGAAGACCCCTTTAAAAGAGATTATTTTCTGTTTGTATAATAAAGAGGCATATGAGATTTTTAAAAAGGGAGTTTTAGGTTATCTTGACTATATAATAAATAAATTGCAAAATGGTCCTTTTGTTACTGTAGACGCGATAATTGAAAAAAGTAAATCCGTACTTTTAGTAAAAAGGAGCAACCCTCCTTTTGGTTATGCCCTTCCTGGCGGATTTGTGCATTACGGAGAAACATTAGAGGAAGCGGTTATTAGAGAGGTAGAAGAGGAAACAGGTCTTAAGATTTTAGATTTAAAACAATTCCATACCTATTCGCGGCCGGATAGGGATCCACGTTTCCATACTATTGGAACGGTATTTATTGTTAGAACCAAAGGTTTTCCTAAAGCAGGTGATGATGCTCAACAGATAAAATGGATAAGATTAGATAGAATAAAAGATGCAGAACTTGCCTTCGATCATAAAAAGATTCTTCAGGACTATATTATCTACCAAGAAGGGAGAGACCCTTTTGTTTTAAGGTAAAATATAAATCAAAACAAAAATGGATAGATCTTTATACCATAGGTGGTTAGAAATCAATCTGGATAACCTTGCAGATAATTTTCAGAGATTAAAAAGATTACTTTCTCCTCCTACTAAGATTTTAGTTTGCGTTAAAAAGGATGCCTACGGTCACGGAATTGTCCCCGTCGCAAAGAGATTGATTAAGGAAGGTGTGGATTATCTGGGGGTCGCTAATGTAGAGGAGGCATTAAAGTTAAGAGAATCCAAAATAAGAATTCCTGTGCTTATATTAGGAATGATTTTAAAACAGGATATAGATTATGTAATTAGAGAGGATCTTACACCCACAGTTTCTCATTTGACAGTGGCGCGCTTATTAAATAAAAAAGCAACTGCTTTAGGTAAAAGGATAAAAGTCCATATAAAGGTAGATACAGGGATGGGAAGGTTAGGGGTTTTATACAGGGATACATTTGATTTTATTTTAAGGATAAGAAAATTAAAGTGCTTAGAGATTGAAGGGATATTTACTCATTTTCCTTTGGCAGAAGCGGATACCTCTTTTACTTCACAACAGATTAAGCTCTTTAAAGAACTGAAGGAAAGATTATTTAAAAGGGGTATATATATCCCCCTTTATCATACTGCTAACAGTATGGCTTTGGTAGGCTATCGAGAAAGTCACTTTAATATGGTAAGACCCGGGCTTATGGTCTATGGGCTTTATCCTAAAAAAGGCTTGGAATTAAAACTTAAGCCGGTAATGGCGCTTAAGGCAAGGGTGGTTTTTATAAAGAAATTACCTAAAGGATTTGGGATAAGTTATGGACATACTTACAGAACTAAAAGAGATACAAATATAGTAGTTATACCCGTAGGTTATGGAGATGGTTATTTTAGATGCCTTTCTAATAAAGCAGAGGTTTTAATTCAAGGAAGGCGCTTTAGGATTTCCGGAACTATCTGTATGGATCAGATGATGGTGGATGTAAAAGATTTGAAGGTAAAGATGGGTGAAGAGGTGGTTTTGTTGGGTAGACAGAAAAAAGAACTTATTACTGCTGAAGAACTGGCAGGTCTCAGTGGTACCATTCCTTATGAGATAACCACATCTTTAGGTTTTCATCTGCCACGTTTTTATATTACCGATAAAAAATATTATAGTCTGCAAATCAGATAACCGCCAATGAAGAGAAAGATAAGATGAGTATTTGCTGCGCTTATAAAAGGAGAGAGCCATCCTGCTTTTCCTAAAGCAACCGAAATAGCATCCATTGCATAATACAAGAAACTTAGCCCAAAAGATATCCCTAACGAAGAAAAAGCAGATGATCTTCCTTTTATGCGTAAGGCAAAAGGGATTCCCAAGATAGTAATTATTAAACTGCTGAAAGAGAAAAATATTCGGTGGTAAAGGTCGATTTTTAGGTTTTTAGCCACCGCTTTAGCAGAGCTGTTTAGAAGTCTTGATATATGCTTTTTAAGTTGCCATATACTCATGGTTTGGGGATTTTTCCTTTGTTTTAAAAAGTCTTGGGGGGTTTCGGCAATATCTATAATTTCTGTTGGATAATACTCTATATCTCCTTTAAGCCGACCGTCTTCGTCAAAATTATAAATAATCATTTCCGAGAACTTCCAATTCCCATTTTGCCAGATTCCTTCTCGAGCAACAATTTTTCTAATGATATTTTGATTCTTATCTTCTTCTAATATAGTGATTCCTTCTAAGGTATTGTTTTTTATAGAAAGTTTATTTATAAATAATAATCTATTTTTTAAACCATAGATACATAAATTAAACACCTCTTCTTTTTTTGCTGATTTTGACATATTGATTTTTATCTTTTCAAAAATTTCTACAGATGAAGGAACCATACGCTCATTAACCATAAATACCGCCATACTTACCAGGATACCTAAGATAATTACTGTTCTGACAATTCTAAAAGTACTTAATCCTGCTGTTCGCAGAGCAATAATTTCATAATGGCGAGAGAGGTTCCCCAATGTATAAATTGTTGCTAAAAGACAAGCAAGAGGTGTAACTTGCGTAAAAATAAATGGGATGTAAACAAGATAATACTCTGTAAGTAAAGAGAAAGGTACTTTTTGTTTTATTATTTCGTCAAGATGAGTGAATATATCTATAATGATATAAAGAAAACAGAAAAATAAGATACATCCTATCAGAACAAATAGTACCGATCTAACTATATAGCGATCTAGTATGCACATATATGAGAGAGTAAAAATATTCCCGTTGTTCCTATTATAATATTGGGAAGCCACATCCCTATTTGGGGATGAATAAATCCGTTTATTGAAAGAGCTTCCGAGCCTAACAATAACATATAATATATCCCTACAATTAAGGAAGCAATACTTAAGTTTATGGTTTTTTTTCTACTACGAGTAATTAAACCTAAAGCCGCACCAATAACTGTAAAGACAAAACAAGAAAAAGAAAGAGCGATCCTTTCCTGAAGATGTGAAAGTATTACTGTTGGATCTATTCCCATCTTTTTCATCTCTTGTACCTTTTGTTTTAATTCCATAAAATTCATATCTTTTGGTTTCTTCTCTTTTTGTATCATTTGTAAGTTATTACTTAAATTGAGATTTATGAAATATGTTTTAAAATTAAGTTTATAAAAATTATAAGGATTATTAGGATCAGGTTCGTCAGATGTGCCATCGACAAGTTTCAATTTCACTATAGATTTTTCCGGGATACTAACAAACTCTCCCTTTTTTGCGACAATAGTACGTGGGGGGCGGTTGTCTGTTTGAAGTTCGTAAATACGAATATTAAAAAGTTTATTATCTTGAATATTATAAATAAAAATAATGTAATTTTGGAAGGCATCGATGAAAGTCCCTGCTTCCAGAAAAGCTGCTGGATTTTTAACTCCTATCTCAACAAATGCTCTACGGCTAGCATAGTGAGTGTAAGGAATAACCGAATCATTGAGGATTATAAGAAATAAACTCAACATGAGCCCTATAATCATTACCGGCAGGATAATATAAATTATATTTATGCCGCTTGTTCTAATAGCAATAATTTCGTTATCACCACTTAATCTACCAAAGGTTAATAAAATACCAGTTAATGTAGAAATAGGGATAGTGTAGGTTAAAAGATAAGGAATCAGATAGCTAAAGAGTTTTATTATCCCGCTTATTTCTACTCCCTTACTGATAATAAGATTGGCTATTTTAATAAGATTACCCATGATCATTAAAAAGGTAAGCAGGCCAAGAGAAAGCAAGAAGAATCCGAAAAATTCTTTAAGAATGTAATTTCTTAATATCCGCATCTTAACTAGCTAATACCAATACGGCTACGCGTCGTACACCTGCCGATTTAAATATTCTGGCTATTTCTGAAGAAGTTGCGCCGGTAGTAAGAACATCATCGATAAGAAGAATGCTTTTGTCAGTAAAGTTAATTTTATGATTTAACCTAAAAGAATCTATTACGTTTTTTAGTCGAGCTTGAGAATCCAGTTCTGTCTGAGAAGTAGTATTTTTTGTTTTATATAGAGCATCCTTCAGAAGGGTTACCTTGAAATTTTTGGCGATATACCGAGCCAGAATCAGGGATTGGTTATATTCTCTTTGACGCATCTTAGTAGAGTGCAGGGGAACTGCGGTAACAAAATCAAATTCTCTTATTGGTAATTTATATGTATTTATAAATTCAATTAGTATCTCTGCCAAAAATTTACCTAAATAATCTTTATTTTTATACTTGAATTGATGTATGATATCTTTTATAACTCCCTCGTATACACATGCAGAAAAGGCTTCATCAAAATAGAAATTTTTATTTTGACAGTTGCTACAGATGGGAAGATCGTCTTCTGTATGTTTTGAACAGTATCTACAAAAAGGAGGGAGGTTTTTCTTTATACTATTTTGACAGATTTGGCAGATGGGTTTTCCTCTCTGTTCAACAGATATGCTTTTTTTACAGATCAAACATCTCGGCGGATAAACTATATTAAGAATTGTGTCTAGGATATTTAACATAATTATCTATATCATAACAGCTAAAAACTCCTTTGTCAAAAGAATTGACATAAAAATCTAAGGATAGTAAAATAAGGCTGCGTATGGAAAATTTAACGAAGATAAAAGAAAATTTATATTATCTTATTAAGAAGAGAGCTTTTTTTGAAAAAAAGGTAAGGCTCTCTTCTGGTAGGATAAGTAATTACTATTTTGATTTAAGAAGAATAACCTTAAGCTCGGAGGGGAGTTATTTAATAGCAGAACTTGTATTGGATTTTATTCGGAAAAGAAAATTCTCTACTATAGGTGGCCCTACTTTAGGAGCAGATCCTATTTTAGGTGCGATATTACTTTTAAGTTATTTTAAAGATCTTTCTTTAAAGGCGTTCATTGTGAGGAAATCAATAAAACTCCATGGATTAATGCGTCAGATAGAAGGTCCTATTTTAACAAGAAATGATAAGATTCTTCTAATAGATGATGTTGCTACTTCGGGGAGTTCCCTTGTGGAAAGCGCAAAGGTTTTAAGAGACAAGAATATAAAAGTAGATTCAGCATTTGTAATTTTAGATCGCCAAGAAGGTGCAGAGAAAAATCTAAAAAGAATAGGGATAAAACTTTATTCTATTTTTAAAGTTAAAGATTTCAAATGAGGAGATATTTTTTTTGTTTTTCTATTCTTTTGATTTTTGGTTGTGCTACGGAGTATAACATTGCTACCCAGAGAGAGGAGATCTATTTTTATTCTACAGAGAAAGAAGTACGTTTAGGAGAGTCGCTTGCTTATGAAATTAACCGTAGATATAAATTAGCTGATGATCCTCTCTTGCAGGAGAGAGTAAAACAGATTGGTGAAAAAGTGGCTCGTGTTTCTGACAGAAAAGAGATAAAGTATCAATTTTTTGTTTTGGATGAAAAGGAGGTGAATGCTTTTGCTTTACCGGGTGGTTTTGTATATGTAAACAGAGGAGTTTTAGAGAAAGCAGACGATGATGAATTAGCAGCAGTGTTAGGGCACGAAATAGGACATACTGTTTGCCGCCACAGTATTAAGAAACTGCAGGCAGGATGGGGATATTCTCTGTTGATGGTTTTGCTTTCTCAGGTATCTAGCGAGAGCGATGTAATTAAGGCATTTGATTACGCCTTTAGTGAGATTCTTTTAGGGTATAGTCGACAGGACGAATTTATGGCAGACAAACTCGGATGTCGCTATGCAAAATTAGCAGGATTTAATCCAAAAGCAATGGTTTCTTTTTTGGAAAAACTTCAGAAGTTATACCGTAATAAAAAACCTCAGCCTCTCTCGTATATACGTACACATCCTTACATTCCTGATCGTATCCGGATTGTAAAACAGGAATTAGGGGAGGAGATGGGTTTTAAAGATTATATTAATATTGAAGAAAAATTAAGACAGTAGAGATCGTCTGTATAAATCTTGAATGTAATGGGTTAATAAGGTTTAATAAATTAGCCTCTTAATATGATAGAGAAAATAGTTTTTTTCTGGCAACATCTTCCTCAGTATATTAATCCAGTAATTTTAAGAGGGAATTTTTTTCAAATCCGCTGGTATGGAATTATGTATACGCTTTCATTTTTATTTACCTATAGGATGATTCTTTATAGATTAAATAAAGAAAAGATACCTATAGCGAGAAGTCTTATTGATGATTATTTCTTCTGGATGATTCTGGCTGTGATCTTAGGTGCTCGTTTGGGTTATGTATTTTTTTATAATTTTAGTTATTATCTGGAGAATCCTTTAGAGATATTTTTGCCTTTTGATTTTAAACAGGGAATAAGGTTTATAGGAATATCGGGGATGAGTTATCATGGAGGATTACTTGGTTTGATTTTGGGGACCTTGTTTTTCTGTTATAAAAACAGAATCGATTTTTGGAGGCTTGCAGATCTGGTCGCTTGGGCAGTGCCTTTAGGTTACACTTTTGGTAGAATCGGTAATTTTTTAAATTTAGAACTCTATGGAAGACCAACCAATTTTTTTTTAGGGATGTATTTCCCTACCGATCCTTTAAGACAATTGCGTCATCCTTCCCAACTCTATGAAGCATTTTTTGAAGGAATTGTACTTTTTTTGTTGCTTAGTTTTGTAAGCAAAAAGATAAAGATTAAAGGGATGTCCTTTTGCTTCTATATTTTAGGTTATGGAATTTTAAGATTTATGATAGAATATTTCCGTCAGCCTGATATACAGTTGGGATTTGTTTTGAGATATTTTACGATGGGTCAGCTGCTTTGCAGTTTTATGGTATTAGCGGGTATTTTGCTTTTAATATTTCGTTATCGAAGAAAGGAGTTCTATGTATAGTGTAATTCTTACAGAGCAAAATTTTAAAACTGAAGTTTTAGAGGCAAACCTTCCTGTTTTGGTGGATTTCTGGGCACCCTGGTGTGGCCCTTGTAGATTGATTGCGCCTATTTTAGAAGAGGTAGCCAGAGAATACAAAGATAAAGTTAAGGTAGGCAAGTTAAATGTAGATGACTATCCGCAATTGGCTTCATATTATGGAATAATGAGCATACCTACGCTTTTAATCTTTAAAGAAGGGAAAATTGTAGATTCCCTTATAGGTGCGGTACCTAAAGAGGAGATTTTATTCCGGCTTAAAACTTATGTTTAAGTTATCAAAAAAAACAATTTTCTTAGAAATTTCTATTTTTCTAACTTCTTTTTTATTAACTTCTTGCGCAACGGTGCCGAAAGGTGTAGAACCCTTAGAGGTATACCCAAAAGTTTCTTCTCCCGTTTTAAGACAGGACGTATTTCATGTGGTTAGCCCCGGCGAGACCCTCTGGAGAATTTCTAAGATGTACGATGTAGATATGCAGGAAATTATGCGCGTCAATAATATAAAAAACCCAACCACCTTAGAAATGGGACAGAGATTAATTATTCCACAGGCCGCACCTTTAAGACCGGTGATCCCTTTATATAAAACTGATAAATGGAAATATGTGATTATCCATCACAGTGCTACTGATACGGGAAATGGTTTATCTCTTTTTGACTTACATATGAAAAGGGGATTTCAGGGCACAGGATATCATTTTGTCATTGATAACGGCACTGAAGGAAAACTTGATGGTCAAATTGAAGCAACCCCCCGCTGGATAAAACAAAGGGATGGTGCGCATTGTCGGGCTTCGGGAATGAATTATAAAGGAATTGGAGTATGCTTGGTGGGAAATTTCAGTAAAGAGAAAGTTTCTAGTAAACAGTTAGAATCTTTGGTTTATCTGGTTAATATATTAAGGAGATACTACCATATACCTTTAAGAAATATTTTAGGACACGGCCAGGTTACCGGCGCAAGAACAGAATGTCCGGGTAAAAACTTTCCCTGGAAGGAATTCTACGCCGCTCTCTTAAAAGAAGAGAGAAAAAAATAATCTTATGGATAAAGGTTATATTTTAAAAGGTCTTACGTTTATAGAGATAATGTTTGCGGTAAGTATAATTCTGATTGTTTTATGTGGGATACTTGCTACCTATGTTCAGATGTTTTTTACCACTGACCTTATACGTGATTTTTCTAGAGTCACCTTTGCCGTAGAGGCAAAGATGGAAGAGATAAAAAATTTAAATTTTACCCAGTTAAATTCGCTTAATAACCAGAGATTTGCTATTGAGGGTTTTTCGTCTTTAGATGCCCAAGGGTTAATTACCGTTAATGATACTAGTTACGCGGATTTAAAAAAAGTGCGTATTGTTGCCTGTTTTAAAAGTAGAAATAGATTGATTGGAAATGGAATTAATAACTGCACTACTTCTCCTGTAGAGTTGATTACTTTAATTGCTAACTTTACCCCGTAAGAATATGAAAAGAGGCGTTACTTTAGTTGAAGTTTTGGTAGTAATTTTAATCTTTAGTATTTTGTTTGGAATAATTTTTACCTTTTTACTACAGTCGGATCGCTCCTTTAGTTTAGGAAGGAATAAATTAGAAGAACAGCAGGAAGCAAGGAAAATCTTAAGTGGTATGGGTAGGCTTTTAAGAAAATCTAGTCCTGATTGGGTAATTAACTCCACTCATTATCCTTTAAGTATAAGTGAAAATTCTACGCGTATTGATTTCTATGTACCTTTTTTTAATAATACCAGTAATGAGATTGAAAATTTAAAAAAGATTACCTTTAAACTTAATCCCGAAAATCAAACTCAGTTATTAAAAAAGGAAGGAACCGAACCAGCAGTAGTAGTAGCACAGGATATAGAAAGTATATACTTTGATAATCTTGAAAATCAAGTAATGGTAAATATTACTATCCGAAAGGAAACAGGATTTATTTTTAATAATTATACGGTTACTTTAAGGAATATAAATACTATCCTCGAGGATACAGAGGTAATTGAACCAGAGGGGGGAGAGTTCTAATGAAAAGAAAAGAGGGTGTGATTTTGGTAACTTCCTTGGTAATCATGGGTATACTTTTACTTTTAGCTGGAGTTTATTTCTCAGCAAATTTAACCGAAAAAAGTTCTTCTGAGACCTATAAGTATGTTTTACAGGCTTTAAATCTAGCTGAGGCGGGGGCAAATCAAGGGGTTTCTGAGCTAAGGAAACGCATAAGGATAGATCTAAGGAATAATATATCCAATATAACTAATCCTAGTGTAATTAGAAATTATGTTACTGCTAATAACTCTTTAGGATTTCTGAGAGATTTTGCTAATTTTACTCTCCAGAATAATAATGCTACTTTTGCTCTGAATGGTTCAGCAGAAGCTTTAGGTTCAGATATCAACGGAGTTTATAATGCGACGGTTATAATTAAAGTAGGAGGTAGTCCTTCTGAAGTAAGAGAAGAAGTATTTGTTTTTTCTTATCATTATATGGTAGAAGCAAGAGGAGGAATTACGAATATAACTCCTTCTATAGAAAAAACCGTAAGACTTTTAAATGGCTCCTTTAATGTTACTGTTATGCGCGATAACTATGCCCGCTATGCCCTTTTTACCAATCATCAGAGAACGCCAGCTGGAACAATTGTTTGGTTTACGGAAAACACGCGTTTTACTGGACCTGTGCATACTAATGAACGTTTTAGTTTTGCCAATAATCCTTCTGGTAGTTTTAGTGACCGGGTTACCCAACATCTTACTACTGCCCGTTTTTATAATAATGGATGGTATCGGCTTTTGGATGCTGAGAGCAATCCTCCCTATGATGTGCCTGTTTTTCAGAAAGGGTTCGAAAGAGGAGCGGAGCTAATTAATTTACCCTCGTCAGTTACCCAGCAGGATTTAAAAACCCAGGCCACCGGAAATCAGAATGATGCTCCCTGGCCACAGGGGATATACCTTCCTAATAGTAATGGAAATTTGGTGGGTGGAATATATATCAAAGGAGATGCTGGTATGCTTACGATGGGAGTAGATGAAAATAACCGGCCAGTTTATACCATAACTAGAGGTACAAATACAAAAAATATTACTATTGACTATGCTGCTAAGCAAACCATTGTTACTGATGTAACAGGTAGTGGGGGAACTTCAGCGGGTACTTATAATGGCATTCCCGATGGTATAGGTAATGAAGGGATAATTATCTATGGTAACGGTAGAATCTATAATCTTTCCGGAACTGTGCAGCAAGATACAAAATTGATTGTTTCTAGTGACAGCGATATAGTGATTAACAATCATATTATGTATCAACAGTATACTCCTGATAATCCTCAGACCCCGGAGAATGAGCTTTCTGCCGAAGGATACATCAATCTTTTAGGCATACTTACCTGGAATGGAAATGTAAGGATTTCCACCTCTGCGCCTAATGACTTAAATATCCATGCGGTGGTGATGGCTGCTGGTAGAAATGGAATCTTTACGGTAGATAATTATAATCAAGGCTCTCCCCGCGGAGTAGTTACGCTTTTAGGAGGTATGATTACGGATTTTTATGGTCCTTTTGGAACCTTTTCGGGTAGCACCCCTCTTACCGGTTATGGAAGAAATTTTGTCTATGATAGACGAATGCTTGAGGGTTTTATTCCACCTTATTTCCCTTATATAGGTAATTTTATTTCCTATGACGATGGGCTTGACAAAAGACTTATCTGGCAGGAA